>CAXUDP010000036.1:0-32184 GCA_964249735.1 uncultured Acetobacteraceae bacterium
CGCCAGACGCCGCCCACCGCGTCGGTCGTGACCAGGATGCGCAAGCGGGTCAGCGGCCGCAGCAGACCGATTCCAGCGCGCCCAGCGGCAGCGGCGTGTCGTCCTGGATGTCGGACAGGCGCCCGAACAGGCCGAGATAATGCGCGTGCGCCCGCTCCCAGGCCTGGTCGTCGGGCGCTCCGAACAGCTTGCGGTAGTCCGGAGAGCTCGGATACGGATACAGCGGCACCGGATCGTTGGCCCACACGCCGGCCTCCTGCAGACGCGCCCGCCACGCCGTAACCAGCGCCGGGTCGTCGCCGCTGACCTGGATCAGGTTGGCCTGCACGAAGGCGACGTGCCGCTTCGCCAAAATCAGCCGGTCGGCCAGCTCGTCGGTGGACAGGCGGCAGTTCTTGTCCAGTTCGGCCCGGCCCTCCGCGGTCAGGCTTTCCACCCCGGCCTCGATCGACACGCAGCCGGCCCGCCCGAGCAGCTCCAGCATGTCCGGCTTCCACAGGTCGATCCGGGTCTGCACCCCGAACCTGATGCCGCGCCCCACCAGCGCCTCCAGCAGCGGCCGGTTCGGCAGGAAGATCTCGTCGATGAAGTACAGGTAGCCCGCTCCTTGCGCCCGGAGCGCGTCGATCTCCTCCAGCAGCGGTTCGAGCGCGCGGCGGCGGTACCCGTCGCGGAAGTCGATCTTGGCGCAGAACGAGCAGGAATATGGGCAGCCGCGCGACGCCTCGACCTCGGCTCCCGGCAGCTCGTGACCGGAACCGGGACAAGGCTGTTCGTAGCGGTGGTGGTGATGGGCGTGGCGTGCGATCCAGCGGTCGGGCCAGCGCAGCGCCGGCAGGTCGGTGAAGCGGGTCGCCTGCGGCCCGCCATCGGCGAGCATGCTGCCGTCGGGGCGCAGGATCGCGGTGCCCGAGACCATGCCGGGCACGCCGCCCTCGGCCAGTGCCAGCACCACCTCCTCGCATTCGCCGCGCACCACCACGTCGGCGCCGAGCTTGCGCAAGGCCGGGCCCGGGGTGGCCGAGCCGTGCGGCCCGACCGCGACCAGCCGGGCGCCCGGACAGGTCTCGCGCAGCGCATCGAGCAGCAGGCGGGGGATGCGCAGCTCCGGCTGCGCGCAGCGCCAGAACAGGTAGGTGGGTGCCGTGGTGACCACGATCATGTCCGGGCCGTAGGCGGCGCAGGCTTCCGCCATGGCGGGAATGTCCAGCCCGTCCAGCAGCCCGTCGTGCAGCAGCGTGTCGTGGCCGGCGCGCTCCAGCAGTGCCTGGCTGGCCCCCAGCTCGATCGGCAGATGCGGAGCGCGGCAGCCGAAATAGATGCTGTGCTCGAAGGTCCAGGGCGGGTTCAGCAGCGCGACCTTCATGCAGCACCTCCCAGCACCGGCGCGGCACCGGCCTTGGCCAGGCCCGGACGGCTGACCAGGTGCGGCCGTTCCGTCTCGATCCAGCGCTTCAGCCGCGCCACCCCCTCGCGCCAGCCGAGCGGCTGCCGGAGCCCGAGCACCTCCCGCGCACGCCTGGTGTCGGCGACAAAGTAGCGCTGGTCGCCGGTGCGCCACGGGTGGAAGTCGCGCTGCACCCGCCGGCCGGTCAGGCGCTCGATCTCCTCGATCAGCATCAGCAGGGTGATGGCGTTGTCCGGGCCGCCGCCGAGGTTGAACGCTTCCCCCTTCACCGCCTGCGCCTTGTCGCGCGCCGCGAGATAGGCGGACACCGCGTCGCCCACCTCCAGCGCGTCGCGCACCTGGCGCCCGTCGCCATACAGGCTGAGCGGCCGGTCCTGCAGGGCGGAGAGCAGGAAATGCGCCAGCCAGCCCTGGTCGGCGGTGCCGAGCTGGCGCGGCCCGTAGATGCAGCTCATGCGCAGCACCACCATCGGCAGGCCGAACGAGCGGGCATAGTCGAGCACGTACTGGTCGGCAGCGCCCTTGGAGCAGCCGTAGGGGGTATGGAACGAGAGCGGGCGCCCTTCGCCGATGCCGTGGGCGCGCAACTCGGGGTCGATCGGCAGGTAGGCGTCCTCGTTGTGCGACAATCGTATGTCGGCGAGGTCGCCGTACACCTTGTTGGTGGAGGCGAACACCAGCGGCACCGGTTCCGCCCCGGTACGGGCGGCGCGGCGCCGCAGCGCTTCCAGCAGGTTGACCGTGCCGCGCAGGTTGACGTCGAAGTCGCCGACCGGATCGACCAGCGAGGTGGTGACCGCGACCTGGCCGGCGAGGTGGAACACGCTGGACGCGTCGCGCGCGGCGTCGGCGACCGCCGCCTCGTCGCGCAGGTCGGCGATCGCCACCGACAGCCGGCCGCGGTGGCGGCGTCGCAGCCACTGGAGGTTCTCCTCGACCCCCGGCCGGGCCAGGCTGTCCAGCACCAGCACCTCCTCGCCGGACCGAGCCAGCCGGTCGACCAGGTTGGAGCCGATGAAGCCGGCGCCGCCGGTCACCAGCGCCGGGCGTGCGCCGGCGAGCGCCGGGCGCGGCAGCCCCGCGTCCAGCACCGCGCGCACGGCGGGGATGCCCCCGGACGCCAGCAGCCGGCCCAGCAGCTTCGGCTGCCGTCGCTCGTCGTGCAGGCCGAAATGATACTGCCGCTCGTCGAAGTGCAGCCCTTCCTGCACCGCGACGTTTGTTCCCACGTCCTGCAGCCCGTACCAGTAGACGCGTTCCACCGGGAGGTCGAGCACGTCGTTGAAGCGGCCGAGCTGCGCGAACGGGTCGCGGCGCCAGGTGGAATAACCGCCCTCGGTGATCCACAGCTCGAGGCGCGGGTTGAAGGCGTGCACGGTGTCGCGCACGGCGGCGATCAGCGCGTCCCAACCGCGCCAGGAGCGCGCCTCGGAGTCCCAGGTGCCGGGGAAGCCGTGCAGCCCGACCGCGTCCAGGGTGCCGAGCAGGCCGCGCTCGCCCATCAGACGCAGCCAGTTCAGGTCGACCGGGGAGGGGCCGCCCAGCAGCGCCTTCAGGCCGCGGGCACGGATCCAGTGCGCGGCGTTGCCGGCCATCTCGGAGAACAGCAGCCAGTCCTGGTCCTGCTGCCAATCCCAGTCCAGCTGGTTGTTGGGCTCGTTCCAGATCTCGACCGCATCGAACCGCCCCTGGTAGCGGGTGATGAGGTGGTCGATGAAGTCGGCATAGGCCTTCAGCACCACCGGCGGGCCGTTGGCGCGTCCGGTGCGCGACAGGCTGGGGGGCGTGAAGTGCACGCAGGGCAGCAGCTCGACCTCGGCCGCCAGCCGCGGCACCAGCCAGTCGTACCAGTCCGCCCCGCCCTCGGCCACGTACTCGGCCCAGGAGATGTGGGTGCGCAGCCGGGACACGCCGAGCGCCCGGAGCCGTTCCAGGCTCCACTCCACCCGCTCGTGCTCGCCGGGGTGGAACCATTCCACCAGGCCGAGCGGGCCGCCGCGGGCCTGGAGCGGAACCGGGGCGGCCTGGCCGGACACCGTTGTCACGCGACCAGCCCGCGTGCTTCCAGCTCCCGCCTGGCTTCCTGCACCCGGTCGGTGGCCTGCTGCCGGCGCACCCACTCCATCTGCTCCGGCAGGGCGTTGTCGAAGGTGCGGGTGGGCGCGTAGCCGAGCGTGTCGCGCGCCAGGGCGATGTCGGAGAAGCAGTGCCGGATGTCGCCGGAGCGCGCCTTGCCGACGAACTCCGGCTCCAGGTGGGACAGGTCCATGGCCGCGGCCGCCTCGCGCGCCACCTCGGCGATCGACACGTCGCGACCCGAGCCGATGTTGAACACCTGGTTGGCGGCGGCGGGATGGTCCAGCGCCAGCAGGAACGCCTGCACCACGTCGTCCACGTGCACGAAGTCGCGGCGCTGCTCGCCGTCCTCGAACACCAGAGGCCGCTCGCGGTGCAGCAGCCGCGACGCGAAGATCGCCAGCACCCCGGTGTACGGGTTGGACAGCGCCTGGCCCGGCCCGTACACGTTGAACAGCCGGAGTGCAGTGCCCTCGATGCCGTAGGCGGGCGGGGCGCACAGGATCATGCGCTCCTGCATGTACTTGGTGATGGCATAGACGGAGGCGAGGCGGGGCTGCTTCCATTCAGGCGTGGGCGCCGGCCTGAGCGGCAGCCCGTCGGGCCCGAGCGGATCCCAGCCAACCCCACCCTGGCGATCAGACTCCTGGCGCACCGGACGCATCACGTCGGGCATCACCGTGCCGTCGGTGGCGGTGTAGAGCCCCTCGCCGTAGATCGACATCGAGGAGGCGACCACCACACGCTGCACCGGATGGTCGATCAGGGCCTGGCACAGGCAGGCGGTGCCGCCGTCGTTCACGCCGACATAGCGCTCGATCAGGTACATGCTCTGGCCGACGCCGACATCGGCTGCGAGGTGCACGACCTTATCGATGCCCTGGAGCGCATCGCCCAGCCGGGCGGTGTCGCGTATGTCGGCGCGGACCAGCTCGACGTCGTCGGGCACGGATTCCGGACTGGCGCCGAGCGGATGCACCTGCTCGATCAGGCTGTCGTACACACGCACCCGGTCGCCACGCGCCAGCAATGCCCGCACCACGTGGCGGCCGATGAAGCCGGCACCGCCCGTCACCAGAATCCGCTCCGCCATGCCGTTCCGTTTCCTCCGCCCGGTGATCCGGAACCTGCATCTTCATGAAGAAGAAGGCGGACGGCAACCTTTGCCGCTCGCAGCCAGCCTCAGAAGAAGCGCAGCGTCACCGTGATCGCGGCGTCCTGCGTGCCAAGGCTCAGCGCGCAGCGGTCGAACGGCAGCCCGCCCAGACCGAGCGGCGGGTTGCGGGAGAAGCCGATGCCGTCTTCCGGGATGCCGAGCAGGCTGCGGCGCAGGTGGCCGGCATCGGCGGAATCCTGGTACGCGGCCACTGCGTAGATCCCGGGCTGGATGCCGGGGATGGTGGCGGTCACGCTGCCGGCCTGCGACGGGACGACTGCGTGGTAGGCGCATCGCTCGCCCAGGAACTCGGCCCGCCCGCAAACGCCGATCCGCACGTGGCCGCGCGCGTCGTGCAGACCGGCCACGGTGACGGTCAGGCTCATGGCGTGCACGGCCGCTGTGGGGGCGAACGGCAGCAGGAGCACGGCGACGAGCCGGCGGATCACGGCGATGTCCCGGCGCCGGCGGGGTAGGTCCGGCCGCGCCAGGTCTTCGGCCGCCCCGCCTGGGCGCCCAGCAGCGCAGACCATTGCCGCACCAGGAGGAGCAGCACGCCCACCGGATGAAGGAGCGCCCCGAGCAGGTCCTGCCGGAACCGCACGGCCAGCAGCAAGCGCAGCGCCAGCCCGCAGCCGAGCGCCGCGACCGTCTGCGGCTGCGGCCGACGCAGCAGCACCAGCAGCAGCGGCAGCACGTGGCCGCCGCCCAGCAGCACGGTCCAGACCGGCAGCGCGCGCTGGGTCGCCATCCCCTCGCATGCGTTCTTGCCGAGCCCCTCCCACAGGTCGCGGGCGTTGCCGTACATCCGGCAGGTGGCGAACCCGGTCACGTCGAACAGCCCGGTCTGGAAGCCCGCGCGCCGGAAGGCGCGGGGCAGGGTGAGCCCGTCATGCAGCGAGGCACGGATCGCATCGTGCCCGCCCGTCGCGCGGTAGGCATCCCGGCGTGCGACGAACAGCTGGCCGCACCCGGCGGCGAAGCCCGGCTGGGTCCGGTCGCGATCGAGCCAGATCGGCCGGTAGCCGAGCAGGAGCAGGTGGATCAGCGGCAGCAGCAGCCGCTCCGACCAGCTGCCGGTGATCTGGCGCGGCACGCCGCTGGCGAGTCCCAGCTCCGGATCCGCCTCCATCGCACCGGCGAGCCGCGACAGCGCGTCCGGCGCCAGGCGCACGTCCGCGTCGACGAACACCAGCAGCTCGTGTTGCGCCGCCCGGCCCAGGCGGGCGCAGGCGTATTGCTTGCCCGACCAGCCCGGCGGCAGCACGCCGTCGCCCGCGATCACCCGCAGGCGCGGATCGGCCACCGTCGCCAGGATCGCCGCCGTTGCGTCGGTCGAGCCGTCGTCGAGCACCAGCAGCTCCAGCTCGACGTCCTGGCAACGCAGCACGCAGGCGACCGCGTCGGCGATGTTGGCGGCCTCGTTCCGTGCCGGGATCAGCACCGACACCGCCGGACGCCCGGCAGCCGGACGGGGCGGGCGCAGCAGGCGCAGGTTGACGATCGCCACCGCGAGCGGGAGCGCGGACAGGCCGAACGCGGTCCATCCGGCGATCCGCGCCGCCCGGCTCACGCTTGCCCGCTCCTCACGCTTCCTCGCCGTGCGCCGCGACGAAGCGCCGTCCGGACAGCAGCGCACGCAGACGGCGCCACCCGTCGTAGACGCCGCCCACCCCGACCCGGCCGCGCACCAGCCGGGTGAAGCGGAGAGGGTCGCGCGCCTGCGAGTCCGCCGCCAGCGCGTCCATGGTCGCGGTCAGCGCCCGTTCCAGCCGGGGAGCCCACTCGGCGGGGCGCATCGTCCGGTCGGCCTCGATCGGCGTGCCGAAGCGAAGCAGCAGCTCGGGCCGGGACTCGTTCCAGAACACGTACTCGATCGCCAGCGGCACCAGCAGCGCGTCCGGCGTCAGCGCCGCGAGATGGGAGATGCCCGGACGCAGCCGCACCGGGCGGCAGCGCGGATCGGTGAAGGCGCCCTCCGCCGTCACCCACAGCACCGCCCGGCCGCCCGGGCCGCGGCATGTGGCCAGCACGCGACGAGCCACCGACAGGAAGCGCCGCGCGCCGACCGCGCTGTGCAGGTCGATGCCGAAGATGCCGAGCCGGGCGAAGAACCCGTAGCGGCCGAGGGCTTGCTGGTCTATCGGCCCATACCCGGGCCGGCCGCGGAAGCGGAGATCGGCCAGCAGGATGTAGGTCGCCGGGTCCCACCAGGACGGGTGGTTGCCGAACACGATCAGCGGCCGGTCGCGCGGCAGCGAGTCGGTATCGAGCCCCGACATCCGGATGGCGCGGAACCGGCGCCCGGCCCACCAGCGCAGGTAGAACGCGAACAGCCGGAACAACGGTTCCGAGCGGAGCGCGACCGGGTCGGGCGCAGTCAGGCGCTGAGCCTCGGCTCCACCGAGTTGCGTCGGACATCCTGATCCAGGCTGTCCGCGGCGATCCAGCCCGACATCATCACCATCGGCATGCCGGGGCCCGGATGGGCGGCGCCGCCGGCGAGATAGAGCCCGGGCAGGTCGCGCGACCGGTTGCCCGGCTTGAAGGCACCCATGAAGCGGCCATGGCTGGCCAGGCCGTAGATCGCTCCGTCCAGCACCCGGTAGCGCTCGTGGATGTCGGCCGGTGTCAGCACGCGCTCGACCCGGATGCGGGACTCGAGGTCCTTCAGCCCGGCGGTGCGGGCGAGCTTGTCCAGGATCACCTTGCGATAGCCCGGCAGCATGGCGTTCCAGTCATGGTGCGGCCGGAGGTAGGGCGTGTGCACCAGCACGTAGAGCGCCTCGCCGCCGGGCGGGGCGACGCCAGGCTCGGTACGGGCGGGGGCGGCGATGTAGCAGGTCGGGTCCGGTGCCGGCTCGCCCTTCTTGTAGATGAAGTCGAACTCCTCCTCCGGATCGCGGGAGAACACAAAGTCATGGTGCAGCAGGTGGTCGTAGGCGCGGTCGAGGCCGAGATACAGCACCACCCCGGAACAGGCCGGCTCTCGCTTCCAGCGGCGGGAGAAGGTCTTCTGCGGCACGCCGCCGACCAGCTCGCGATAGGTGCGCACGCTGTCCATGTTGGACACCACCGCCGACAATGACACCGTCTCGCCGGCCTCGGTGACCACGCCGCTGGCGCGGCCGTCCTTCTGGGTGATGCGGCTGATCCCGGTGCTCGTGCGGATGTCCACGCCCAGCCGCTCGGCCAGCGCCGTCAGCGCTTCCGGCACGGCACGCGTGCCGCCGATCGGGTACCACACGCCTTCCTGGGTCTGCATGTGCGCGATCGAGCACAGCACCGCCGGCGCCAGGTATGGCGAGGAGCCGACGTACTGCACGAAATGGTCCAGCATCTGCGACACCCGCTCGTCGCCGATGCGCTTGCGTATCTGCCGCGCCACGGTGGAGCCCATGCGCAGGCTCATCACGTCGCGCAGCGTGTCCAGGTCCATGTTCTTCTTCATGTCCATGGTGTCGCCGAGATCCTCGACCGACTTCCAGAAGAAGAACTTCGCACTCACCTCGTGCAGCTTCCCGCTCATAACGAGGAAGTCGCGATAGCCCTGCTCGGTGTTGTTCTCGCTCGCCCCGGAGAAGCCGCGCAGGCGCAGCGCCATCGCGGTCACGTCCTCGTCGAGGTCCAGCACCGCGCCGTCGTCGAAGAAGCAGCGCCATTGCGGGTCGATCCGCCGCAGGTCGAGGCTGTCTCCCATCGTCTCCCCGGCCTCGGAGAAGATGCGCGCCAGTACCGACGGCACGGTGAGGATGGTGGGGCCCATGTCGAAGCGGTAGCCCGAATCCTCGTGCAGCGCCGCCTTGCCGCCGAGCCAGTCGTTCTTCTCAAACAGGACCACCTTGTGGCCGCGCGCGGCGAGCGTGCAGGCGGCGGCCAGCCCGCCCAGCCCAGAACCGATGACGCCAACGGGGTCGATCACGCCACCTGTCCTCCAAGCACGGTCTGCTCCAGCCCCTGTCTCGGGGCGCCCGGCGTTCCGGTCCATTCCATCGCGGTCGCGACCGGCTTCAGCCCGAGATCCTCCGCCAGCAGCTTGGCGCTGATCCTGGCGCCCTCGAAGATCACCGGCAGGCCGCTGCCGGGATGGGTGCCGCCGCCGACCAGGTACATCCCGTCCGCGTCCTCGAACCGGTTGTGCGGCCGGAAGTTCAGCATCTGCGTGAGGTTGTGCGCCAGGTTGAACACCGCCCCCTGGTGCACCGACAGGTCCCGCGTCCAGTCGGTGGGCGTCATCACCTTCTCGAACACGATGCGCTGCTCGATGTCCGGCAGGCCGGCACGGGCCAGACGCTCCAGCACCAGCTTGCGATAGCGCGGTGCCGCCTCGGTCCAGTCGATCGTGCCGCGCTCGTGTCCGACCGGCACCAGCACGTAGAGGGTGGAATGGTTCGGCGGTGCCAGCGCCGGGTCGGTGATGCAGGCGTTCTGTATGTAGAAGCAGGGCTCCTCCGGCGGCACCCGGCCCTCCTCCACGTCCTGCAGCGTACGACGATAGTCTTCCGCCAGGTAGATGGTGTGGTGCGCCAGCCCGTCGAGCCGCCCCTCGATGCCGAGATAAAGCATGAAGGTGGAACAGGACAGCTTGGCCTTGTTGATACGCTTGGTGGTCCAGCGTCGGCGCTTGGGAGCCGGCACCAGGTTGGACATGGCGTGGAGGAAGTCGGCGTTCACCACCACCGCGTCGGCATGCGTGCTGCCATTGTCGGTGCGCACGCCGACCGCGCGCCTGCCCTCGAACAGGATCTCGCGCACCGGCTCGCCGAGGCGGAACTTGGCCCCCATCTGCCGCGCCGCGTCCGCCATCGCCCGCATCACCGCGCCGTGGCCGCCGCGCGGATGGAAGATGCCGAACTCGTACTCCATGAAGGCGAGGATGGTGAACAAGCTCGGGCAGCGATACGGCGACATGCCGAGGTACTTGCTCTGGAACGAGAAGCCGAGCCGCACCCGCGGGTCCTTGAACCAGCGCTTGAGGTCGTCGTCCACCGAGGCGAATGGGCGGAGCAGACGCAGCGACTTCAGCACGTCCGGCTTCATCAGGTCGGTTAAACCGTTGAAGGGACTCTCCAGCACCGGCCGGAACGCCGCCAGCTTGGCGCGGCTGTCAGCCAGGAAGGCCGGGATCATCGCCGCGTCCTCCGGGCAGAGCTCGGCGACCGAACGCTGCAGGCGGGGGATGTCGCTGCTGGCGGTGATGCGGCCCTGGTTCTCGAAGATCACGTCGTAATGGGTGTCGAGCCGGATCAGCTCGACCGCGTCCTCCAGCCGGCGTCCGCAGGAAGCAAAGATGTCCGCCAGCACGCGCGGATACAGGAAGAAGGTGGGGCCGATGTCGAAGTGGAACCGGCCCCGCTCGCTGGCGGCCTCGATCGTGCCGGAGCGGCCGCCGACGGTCTCGTGCCGTTCGAACACGGTGACGTCGGCACCGGCATGGGAAAGCAGCATCGCCGCTGCAAGGCCGCCGGGACCGGCGCCTATGATTGAGACGGGACGCATCATTCATCCAACAAGTGACACGCTTGGTTGTCCTGCACCAGATCCCCGGGCGGTCACAACGGCGCTAAGTGCGCATCCTCGCCGGAGCCGGGCCGCGGCACCCGTCGCCGGCGACGGGGCCCCGCTGCAACCCGCGCCCTCGTCCGGGCTTCGTTCCCGGTGACAACAGGAGATCGTTCATGGCCGACGAACCGACCGACCAGGCGCACGAGAAGGCCCGCGACCTGGTGGAGGAGGCCCTCGGCAAGCTCGCCGAGGACAAGCCCAAGGAGGCCGAGACGCTGATCGACAAGGCGCAGGCGATTGATCCGTCAGCCGCCCGCGAGGTGGTCGCCGACCTCGACGAGGATGCCGGTTCCGACCACACCCCGCAGGCCGGGTCGCCGAAGGCGGGCTGAGCCGGGTCCGGGATGTCCGGTCGCCCGCTTGCCTCCGCCGCTCCGCAGTCCCATCACAGCGTTCCACACCGGCAGGAGGCATCGGTGCCGGAGTTCCGCTCGCTCTACCGACACGGCTTCGCCCGCGTCGCCGCCTGCACCCTGCCGGTGGCGCTCGCCGACCCGCTGCGGAACGCCGAGGCCACGGCGGACCTGGCCGCGGAGGCGGGGTTGCAGGGCGCGGTGCTGGCGGTGTTTCCCGAGCTCGGCATCTCCGGCTATGCGATCGACGACCTGCGCCTGCAGGACGCGCTGCTCGACACGGTCGAGCAGGGGGTGGCGCTGCTGCTCGAGCGCAGCCGTTCCCTGCTGCCGATCCTGCTGGTGGGCGCGCCGCTGCGGCACGCGGGGGCGCTGTTCAACTGCGCGGTGGCGCTGCATCGCGGCCGCATCCTGGGCGTGGTGCCAAAATCGTACCTGCCGAACTACCGCGAGTTCTACGAGGTGCGGCAGTTCGCGCCGGGTGCCGGTCGGGTCGGCGAGACGATCCGGATCGCGGACCGCGAGGCGCCGTTCGGCACCGACCTGCTGTTCGAGACGTCCGACCTGCCGGGCTTCGTGCTGGGGGTCGAGATCTGCGAGGACCTGTGGGTGCCGCTGCCGCCGAGCACGGAGGCAGCGCTCGCCGGCGCCACGGTGATCGCCAACCTGTCGGCCAGCAACATCGTCATCGGCAAGGCGGAAGCCCGGCGCCTGCTGTGCCAGAGCCAATCGGCGCGTGCGATGTGCGCGTATCTCTATGCCGCCGCGGGCGAGGGGGAGTCCACCAACGACGTCGCCTGGGACGGGCAGGTATCGATCTACGAGGCCGGCGCGCCGCTGGCGGAGTCCGAGCGCTTCCCGTCCGGACCCAGGGCGCTGTCGGCCGATGTCGACCTCGACCTGCTGCGCCAGGAGCGGGCGCGGATGAACACGTTCGACGCCAACCGCGGCGCCCGGCCCGGTCCTGCGTATCGCCGGGTCGGGCTCAGGCTGGAGCCGCCGGACGGCGACCACGGCCTGCGCCGGCCGCTGGAACGGTTCCCGTTCGTGCCCTCCGATCCGGCCCGGCTGGAGCAGGACTGCTTCGAGGCCTACAACATCCAGGTGTCCGCGCTGATGCAGCGGATGCGGGCGATCAACTGCCGCACCCTGGTGATCGGGGTGTCGGGCGGGCTGGATTCGACCCAGGCCCTGATCGTCGCGGCCCGCGCGGTGGACCGGCTCGGGCTCGGGCGTGCCGCGATCCGCGCCTACACCATGCCGGGCTTCGGCACCGGCGACGCCACGCGCACCAACGCCCTGGCGCTGATGGACACCCTGGGCGTCACCTCGGACACGCTCGACATCCGCCCGACCGCGACCCTGATGCTGCAGCAGATGGGCCACCCGGCCGGCAGGGGCGAGCCGGTCTACGACGTCACCTTCGAGAACGTGCAGGCGGGGCTTCGCACCGACTACCTGTTCCGGCTCGCCAACCAGCACGACGGCATCGTGGTCGGCACCGGCGACCTGAGCGAGCTCGGGCTCGGCTGGTGCACCTATGGCGTCGGTGACCACATGTCGCACTACAACGTTAACGCCGGCCTGCCCAAGACCCTGATCCAGCACCTGATCCGCTGGGTGATCACGGCCAGGCCGTTCGAGCCGGCGGTGCTCGACACCCTGCAGCTGATCCTGGACACCGAGATCTCGCCGGAGCTGGTGCCTCCCGGCGCCGACCGGGCGCTGCAAAGCACGGAGTCCAAGATCGGCCCCTACGCGCTGCAGGACTTCTCCTTGTTCTACCTGCTGCGCTACGGCTTCCGCCCGTCCAAGGTGGCGTTCCTGGCGCTGCGCGCCTGGGAGGACGCCGGTCGCGGCGGCTGGCCGCCCGGCTTTCCCGAGGCACGCCGCACCGAGTACGGCCTGGCTGAGATCCGGCACTGGATGGAGGTGTTCCTCCAGCGCTTCTTCGCCTTCAGCCAGTTCAAGCGCTCTGCGGTGCCGAACGGCCCCAAGGTGTCCACCGGCGGCTCGCTTTCGCCGCGTGGCGACTGGCGGGCGCCGTCGGACGCGAGCGCCCGTGCCTGGCTGGACGAGCTGCGCGCCAACGTGCCGTCGGAGTAGGCGGCCGCCCGGTCGCCTGGTTCGTTGCAACAAGAGCGGTAACTAAACGTTAAATTTCAGCATTCCAGAACGTCCTGGGTGGTGTAGAAAGCCAAGGAACGCATCAGGAAGCGGACGAAACCGGGTGATGGCGGGTGATCGAAGGGCGGCGGCCGACACCATCCCGGTCCTGCTGTCGCGCGGTCGTCCGGAGGCCTGCGCCATCCGCACCTCGGACCATTCCAGGCTGAGCTACGGGGAGCTGCGTGCGCTGTGCACGCGGGTGGCTGCGTTCTTTCGTGTGCGCGGCATCGGCAACGGTTATCGGGTGGCGACCCTGCTGCCGAACGGGCCGGAGGCCGCCAGCGTCTTCCTGGCCGTAGCCTCGGTCGCCACCGCGGCGCCGCTGAACCCCGGCTACGGCACCAGCGAGCTGCGCTTCCATCTCCACGACCTTGGCGTGCGGGCGATCATCCTGCAGCGCGGGGAGGGACAGGCGGCGCGCACAGTCGCGGCCGGGCTGGCGATCCCGGTCGTCGAGCTGCACCCCGATCCGGCGATGCCCGGCTGCTTCGCGCTCGACGCGGATGGCTAGCCGCCCGGGGCGGACGCTTCGGACGCACCTCCGCCCGGCGCGGAGGACGTGGCCCTGGTGCTGCACACCTCCGGCACCACCGGGCGGCCGAAGATCGTGCCGCTGAGCCAGGTGAACCTCGCAGCCTCCGTGCAGGCCATCGCCCGCAGCCTCGTCCTGACCCTGGACGACCTTTGCCTCAACGTCATGCCGCTGTTCCACATCCATGGGCTGGTGGCGGCGGTGCTGTCGAGCCTGCCTGCTGGGGGTGCCGTCGCCTGCACCGGCGGGCTGGACGGGTTCCGCTTCTTCGGCTGGCCGGAGCGGTGCCGGCCGAGCTGGTTCACCGCCGTGCCGAACGCGCACCAGACCATCCTGGAGCTGGCACCCCGCTACCGGGCGACGATCGCGGATAGCCGGCTGCGGCTGATCCGCTCCTCTTCCGCCGCCCTGCCGACGCCGGTGATCGAGGCGTACGACATGACCGAGGCCAGCCACCAGGTGGCGAGCAGCCCGCTGCCGCCGGCACCGCGTCATCCGGGCTCGGTCGGCATCGCCGCCGGGCCGGAGCTCGCGGTCCTGGACGAGGCGGGCGCGCTGCTGGAGGCGGGCCGGTTCGGCGAGTTGGTGATCCGCGGCCCTGGCGTGATGACCGCCTACGAGAACAATCCGGAGGCCGACGCGCGTGCCTTTCCCTGCGACTGGTTCCGCACCGGCGACCAGGGGGTGCTGGACGAGGCCGGGTATCCGCGCCTGACCGGCCGGCTGAAGGAGATCGTCAACCGCGGCGGCGAGAAGGAGCTGGAAGCCGTGCTGCTGGGGCATCCGGAGCTGCGGGAGACAGCGGCGTTCGCCCTGCCGAGCCGCCCCTACGGCGAGGAGCCGGCGGCGGCCGTGGTGGTGTCGCAGGGTGTGTCGGCAACCCCGGACTCCCTGCGCGGCCTCATGGCCGGACAGCTGGCGGCGTTCAAGCTGCCGGCCCGGATCGTCGTGCCGGACGGGCTGCCGAAGAAGCCGACCGACAAGCTGCAGCGGATCGGTCTGGCCGAGCGGCTGGGCCTGGCGGAGGGGGTGCCTGCATGATGACCGAGGCCCAGCTGGTCGACGCCGTGACCGGCATCCTGCGCGAGCAGTTGCGCCAGCCAGACCTCCGACTCCACCCGGAAGCAAGGCTGACGGCGCTGCCCGACTACGACTCGGTGGTCGCGATCCAGTTCGTGCTCGGGCTGGAGCAGGCGTTCGACCTGGTGCTGGACGAGAACGAGGTCGAGGAGATGAACACGATGGACGACGTGCGCCGGGTCCTGCGCGCCAGGGTAGCGGTTCATGCCTGACATGCCGATGCCGGACCGCCGCGACGGTCATGACGGGGCCGACCTCCGGCATGCCGCCGCCGACCTGCCGCCCGGCCCCGCCGCCGCCGCGGTGCCGCCGTTCCGGTTCGTCTCGCTCGGCGCCGACTGCCAACCGGCACGGCAGATCAACCGGATCCAGCCGTCCAACATGTCGGGCGTGTTCGACTGGGTCACCACCCAGATCCAGCACATCGGCCGACTGATCGGCAACGACTTCGCCGGCTTCCTGGAGCCGGAGAACCTGTTCCCGGTGTTCCACGACCAGACCTTCATCGGCCTGGTCGACACGCTGTACCACGTCGGCCTCAACCACGACTTCGCCGGGTTCGAGGAGGCGGACGTGTTGTCCGTCCAGACCGTCTACCGGATGCGGATCCGCTGGTTCCGCAACCTGTTCAACCCGCGCCGTCCGCCGCCCTACTTCATCCGGCGCCAGCATCCGCGCGACGGGGCCGAGGACGAATCCCTGGCGATCGCCCTGTTCGAGCAACTGCGGGCCAAGCGGGGCGACATCCGCTTCCTCTACCTGCATGCTGATCCGAACCGGCGCGAGTTTATGATGGACGGCTACCGCAGCGCCTTCCTCAGGCAGCGCGACTCGTTCGAATGGCCCGGAGACGACGAGGCGTGGAACGCCATCTTGCGCGACTTCGCGGTCAGGCCGTTCGTCGGCGACCGGGCGGCGTTCCAGCTTCCCGACTACGCGCCGCAAGCCAGGCAGCCGAGGTTCCGCTGAACCCGGCTCAGCTCGTCGGATCGAGCGCCTCCGCCACTATCTCCTTCTTCCGCTGCGGCAGCAGCTTCATGATCAGGATGAAGGCGGACAGGCACAGGCAGATCACGTTCTGCACGATGATCGCCCATTGTCCCTGCAGGACGCCATAGATCAGCCAGGTGATGAAGCCGGCCACGGTGATCAGGTACATCTTGAGCGAGACGCCGTCAGTGCTGCGCGACCGGATGATGGCCCAGGCCTGCGGCACGTAGCTCACCATCGACAAGGTGGCGGCGAACAGGCTGACCACGGTGATGGCATTCAGGTGCATCGGTCGGCTCCCAGGGTCCGGCAGGAGCGGAACGCAGTCCGACCCGTCAGGATTTAGCCAGCGCCTGACGCAGCCAGCCCGCGGTGCCGGCCAGCCCCGCCTCCCAGCCCACCGCCGGCGACCAGCCGGTCCGCTGCCGCAGCCGGGAGCTGTCGAGGACGTTGACCGAAACGTCGGCGCTGCGTCCCGGCATGGCCACGATCCGGGCCGGGCGCCCCACCACCCGCGCGGCGTCGTCGATCACCGAGCGCACGCTGCGGCCGATGCCGCTGCCGACGTTGAACAGCCTCGGGCCGTTCTCCGCCTCGGCGACCGCCAGCATCGCCGCGACCACGTCGTCGACATGCACGTAGTCGCGTATCACGCTGCCATCGCCCCAGACCGGGATCGGCATGTCCGTCAGCAGCCGGTGCAGCACCGACGCCACCAGCCCCTGCTCGCGCAGCGGATGCTGGTGCGGGCCATACGCGTTGCCGATCCGCAGCACCCGGTATTCCAGCCCGTACAGGTGGTGGTAGAGCGCCAGGTACTTCTCGACCGCGAGCTTGCCGATGCCGTAGGCCGAGATCGGGTCGGTGGGCGCGGTCTCCGGGATCGGGCCGTCACCTCCAGGGCCATACACGGTGCCCCCGGAGGAAGCGAACACGATCCGTTGCACTCCCTGGCGTCGGCAGGCGTCCAGCAGCCGGATCCGCGGTGGCATGCCGTCGGCGACGATCTGCGCCGGGTTCCGGTTCGAGCTGTCCGGCAGCCCGGCGCCGATCAGGTCGAACAGGTGGCTGTGGCCGGCCACCAGCGCGTCCGGATCAGGGAGACGCTCGACGTCGCCGTGCCGCCAGGCGAGCCCGCCGATCCCGGCCAGCGCCGCAGGAGGCGCCGCCCCGCGCCCGAACCCGGTGACCGGCAGGCCGCGCGCGCCGAGCGACAGGCACAAATTGGTGCCGATGAAGCCGCCCGCCCCCAGCACCAGGCAGCGTGCGGGCGCGGTCAGGGCCGCTTCCGGGTGGCGCGCATGCGCAGCCTGAGCCAGGGATGGCGCGCCTCCACGAACCCCACCATCCGCCGCTTGTTCTCGTCCTGCTCGGTGATCGCGTTCACCATCGAGCCCGGATGCACGCGGTAGAAGGCCAGCTCCTCGGCCACCGGAACGCCGAACTGGCCGAGCTCGACCAGCCGGCACCACAGGCTGAAATCCTCCCAGCCCATGGCGTCGCGACGCACGTAGTAGCCGCCTGCCGCCGCCCAGGCCCACTTGGCGATCGTGGCCATGGCGTCGATGTAGTTGCCGGACCGGAGGTGCGCCGGGTCGAAGGGTGCCGCACCCATCACCGCGTCGCTGCCGCCGAACTGGCGGATCCGCGGATAGGCGAAGGCGGCGAGCGGCGCCGCGTCGAGGGCGGCCAGCATCCGCGCGCAGGCCTCCGGGGCCAGCCGGTTGTCGGAGTCGAGCACGGTGATCCAGGGCGTCTCCGCCTGGTCGAACACCACGTTGCGCGCCCCGCCGAGCCCGGCATTGTTGACCGTCCGCAGGATGCGCAGCCGGTTGAAGCGCAGCCGGTTGCATTCCGCCCAGTCCAGCAGCAGCGCCACCGAGCCGTCGCGCGAGCCGTCGTCGACCACCACCAGGTCGAACGGCTCCACCGTCTGCGCCAGCACGGAATCCAGCGCCTCGGCGAGATGCGCCTCGTAGTTGTAGGAGGTCATGCCGACGGTGATCCGCGCCTCGCCCAGCGCGTCGTAGGAGAACAGCACCCGGCTGTCCGGCACCTCCGGCAGGCCGGCGCTGCGATAGGCGCCGCGGCTGATCGCCAGCGCGTTGGCGCGTGCGCCCTCCACGCCGCCGTCGAGGCCACGCAGCAGCAGCGCCCACAGCTCCGCTTGCCGCCGTGGGCCGAACTGCCACAGGCTGTCGTGATAGGCGGCGCGCGCCACTCGCGCCCGCAGCGCTGGATCGTCCACCAGGCGCAGCAGCACCTGCTCCCAGGACGCCGCATCTTGCGGCAGGAAGCCGGTGATCCCGTCCTGCACCGCGCGCCGGAACGGGCCGGTGGGGGTGGCGACCAGGCACACCCCGGCCAGCGCCGACTCGAAGTACTTCAGCTCGCTCTTGGCCTCGCAGAACGGGTTGCCCTGCTCCAGCGGGCAGAGCGAGACGTCGAACCGCGCCAGCTCCCCCGGCAGCTCGTCGAGCGGCACGGTGTCGCGCCACTCGATCCGCGAGGCGTGCGGCAGCAGCTCCGGGAACTCATCGACCAGCAGCAGCCCTTCGCCGCTCCGACCGTCGCGGAACAGCACCAGCAGCACGTCCGGCCGCTGTTCCAGCACCCGGGCGACGGCGCCGGCCACGGTGGCGAAGTCCTTCTGGTGGGTCCGCGTGCCGCCGGCGTAGCCGATCCGCAGGAGCCCGTCCGCCGGCCGCTCGCCGCGCAGCCGCACGGCATGGCGCGACGCGCGCTCGGTGACCGCGTCGAAGCCGTTTGGGATCACGTGCACGATCGGGTGCAGCAGCCCCGCACCCGCCGCCAGCTCGGCGGTGGTGGTGGTGCACAGGTCGCAGCCGGTCAGGGTGCGCTGCATGGCCTGGAAATAGGAGCGGCCTTCCGCCTCGGACACGAAGGTGGTGCGCAGCCCGTCGATGATCTCGGCCACCGCCAGCGACGGCTGCACGATCAGGTCGTCCAGGTCGAACACGACCCGGGTGCCGGCGGCGCGGGCCAGCTCCAGCATGGTCCCGACATGCCCGCTCCACCCGGCGCGCCACAGCACCACCAGGTCGGCGGCCCGGAGGTTGTCCGGACCCACGCCGAAGATGTCTACCACCTCCGTGTCGTAGCCCGAGGCGGCGCAGGCGTCGGCGGCGCGACGGGTGCGATAGATCGCCCCCGGGGTTCCCGGCTCGCCGGCGACGAACAGGATGCGCCGCACCGGACGCCATCCGGCCGCAACAACCAACGGTTGCACCGGCTCCGGCACGGTTTCGGGCGGGGGCGAACCATCCGGTTCCGCGAGCGGCGGCGGAACGGCTGGCTCCGGCACCGCCGGCAGGAGCGGCCGCGCCGGCCCGGCCGGGTGCGGAAACGGCTGCTCCGGCGATGCGGCCGGCACCGGGCGCAGCCGCCGTGCGAGCTCCCGCAGCGGCCGGGTCAGGCGCCAGGAGGCTGAGCCGTGCAGCGCGTCGATGACACGCTGGCGGTCCGCCGCGGCCTGTCCACCCGCCGCCACCTGGTCCTGCGCCTCGGCCAGCTCCCGCTGCGTCCGCAGGAGCTCGCGGACCGTGGCGTCGTGGCCGGCCAGCGCCCGGCGCTGCGCGTCCGCGCCCGCCGCATGCGCGTCGGCGAGCCCGCGCAGCGCCCGGTCCAGCTCGACCGCGAGCCGGACGCGCGCGTCCTCCGAAGCGTCACGCTCGGCGCCCAGCCTCGCTACCTCCCCGGCAAGGCGGTGCCGTTCCACCTTTGTGGTCGCCAGCGCGTCCCGCAGCCGGTCATGCGCCTGGCCGAGCGAGTCGAGCGCCCGGCCGCACCGCTCGGCCTCCGCAGCCTGCAGCACCCGCTCCGCGTCCGTCCGCTCCAGCTCGGCCGCCAGCGCGTCGGCCGCCTGCGCACGCGCCGACGCTGCCGCACCGGCCCGCGCGTCGAGTCCCCGTGCCTGGTCCACTTCCCAGCGCTCGCCCAGCAGGGCGAACCGGTCGCGCAACCTGGCCGCCATCGGACCATCGTCGAGCGCGAACAGCGGCCGCAGCGCCGGCGACACCGCACCCGGCGCCAGCACACCGAGCCCGTGCCCGTGCAGGAACTCGAACGATGGATGTCCGGTCCGCAGCGCCTCCCAGGCGCGCCGGACTCCAGACCCATCTTCCCCGAGGTTGCTGCCGTGCAACAGCACCACCCCCTGCGGCGACAGCTTGGGCGCCCAGGCAGCGCAGTCTCGCACCGGATCCTCCAGGCGGTGACCGTGCAGGTGGAGAAGGTCGATGCTGCCGTCCTCGAAGCGGGACGACGCATCCACGAGCGACATCCGGAGCAGGCGGGAGAAGGCATTGTAGCGGGCGTCGTGGAACCGCGTCAGCTCGGTGGACACCGCCTCAACCCCTGTGACGGCGTAGCAGCGGGTGGACAGCCCGGACGAGATCACCGACTCGCAGAAGCCGGCATAGGAAACCCCGTCATGGGTACCGAGTTCAACCAGCAGCGCCGGCCTGAGGGTGCGCACCAGCCAGGCGGCGAAAGGCAGGTGGCCATACCAGGTGCCGTCGACGTCCCGTCGCACCGGCCGCGAGAACAGCGGGTCCAGCGACGGCGCCAGAAGGGCAGCGAGCCCGCCATCAGGCAGGCCTGGAACAGGCGGCTCGACGCGATGAGACATCGACCGATGGGTGGCGCAGGGTTCGGCCGTCGTCAATGGATTACGATCGTCCTGGTTGTAGGCGCTGACGCGATCCGGGAGTGCAACGACCGGCCGAACTAGTGTCGCAGAGGCCTGTTCCCGGTCCGAAAGCGGTCTGTGACCACCTTCTTTCATCAATTCATCATCAAGAAGGCGACACAATGCTTAACTCAAGATTAAGTCACTGCCGGTAGAGGATTTCTGGTTGCACCGCGGCATATCCAACGCTAGGTTGCAATTGCATGCGTTGGTCGACGTGGCATCCCGCGAGGGTTGCCGTCCAGCTGAGAAGGGGATGAAGAGATGGCAGGTGGTATAGTTACAGTAACCGGGTCTGCGGGGGCGCATATCCCCGTGACCGTGAACGGGAGCCAGGCGTACTCGCTGGCCCAGGATTACGCGAATGCGATAAACACCGCCGCTGCCAACGGCACCCTGACGGCCACGAACGGCTCGGGTGACATGTTCGCGCCGGTCGGCTCGCCGGCCACTGCGGTCAACGAGTTCGTCGCGACCTCGGGCGGCTTCTACACCTACCCGTCGGGCTACGGCTACTTCACCACCGACACCGTCTCGAAGGTGTTCATCGACGCCAGCGCCGCGACAACCGGCACCGTGCTGAACACGCTGGTCGGCACCGGCGGCGCCGTCTACATGGCGGGTTCCGAGTCCGGGGTGTTCATCGCCGGCGGCGGCAACAACCTGTTCATGAACTCGGGCGCCGGCGCCTATCAGGTCGCCACCAGCGACGGCAACGACAGCATCTTTGCCGGCTCGGGCGCGACCACCATCGCCCCGGGGACCGGCAACAACCTGGTCTACCTGGGCGCCGGTGCGGACACCGTGTTCTCCTCCGGCACTGACCGCATCTTCGCCAGCACCGGCACGGCGACGGTCGACGTCACCGGCAGCAGCAGCACGATCTATGGCAGCTCCGGCGCCCTGACCGTCGACGACACCGCGGGCACCGGCACCAGCATCTCCGGCGGCGCCGGTTCGACGTCGATCCAGGGCGGCACCAGCGGCTACTACAACCTGACCGGCCCCTCCACCGTGTTCGCCGGCGCCAACGACACCATCGCCGCCTCAGGCGCCAGCACCGTTTATGGCGGCACGGGCACCGACTTCAACGAGACCGGCACCGGCTCCCTGTTGTTCATCGGCACCGGCGGCAACTCGACCGTCAATTCCGGCGCCGGCACAGCGACAGTGTTCGGGTCGAACGGCTCCAACATCCAGTACAGCGGCACTGGCACCCTGGTTGCGGGCGCCGGCAACGAGACCCTGAACGGCTCCGGCAGCACCCAGGGCTTCGCGGCATTCGTGACCAACACGTCCGGCGGCACGACGTCCGGCGCGGTCATCCAGGGCGGCACCGGTGCCGATACCCTGGTAGCCGGCGTCGGCGCTCAGACCCTGAGCGGCGGCTCGGGCGCTGCCAACGTGTTCGACATTGCCGCCAACGGCACGATGAGCGCTGCGAACATCACCATCAGCGACTTCGGCAGTGCCACCGGCAACCTGGTCGCCCTGTATGGCTACGGCGCCAACGAGGTCAGTGCAGCGGAGGCAACCGCGAAGACGTCCGGTTCCAACACCACCATCACCCTCGGCGACAAGTCCACCGTCACGTTCGCCAACATCACCAACATCAGCACCGTGCACATCATCGGCGGCTGACAAGGTCGTCGGGTGGATGGGCCTCTGGCCCGTTCAGCCTTCGCGTGCAAGAAACCGGGCCCCTGGCCCGGTTTTTTTGTGGGTCCTGCTCAACCGCCGACGGATCGTGATGGACCCATATCCGCCTTCGCCTGCACCGGCCGCCGCAGCCAATCCTGGTGCGGATCCGGAACAGTTGCGTCGCGATCTCGCCGCGACCAGGGCGCTGCTGGACAGCGTCCAGGCCAGCCTCCGCCTGCAGGGCCTGCGTGGGGATGGCCTACAGGCCGGCCTCGATGGTGCCCGCCACCGGATCGGCCAGCTGGAGCATTCGGTTTCCTGGCGGCTGACGACACCGCTGCGCTATGCCCGCGCGCTGGCCGCCGGACGCCTGCCGACCGGCCACAGCTTCGCCGAGGCCGCCTCCCACCTGGCGGAGATCGTTCGGGAAGAGGGATTTCCTGGCCTCGGACGCCGCGCCAGACGGATGCTGCCCACCCCGCCGCGACTGCGGCGAACCGGGCCCGCCGCTTCCGGCCCGGACGGCCAGGACGTGGCGCTCCACCCTTATGAGGCCCGGCCCGCCATCCGCTCGGGCCTGCTGTCGCCGCAGATCCTCATCGTCGCCGAGCTCAGCGTGCCGCAATGCGCGAAATACCGGGTCTGGCAGAAGAAGGAGCTGTTCGAGCGCCTGGGCTGGCCCTGCCGCGTGGTGGGCTGGCGCGAGATCGACCACGTCACCACCGCCCTGCAGCTCTGCACGGTGGTGATCTTCTACCGCGTCCCGGGCGAGAAGGCGGTGCTGTCGCTGATCGCCGAGGCCAAGCGGGTCGGGCTCGACCCGTGGTGGGAGGTGGACGACCTGATCTTCGACGAGACGCTATACCGCCGCAACAGCAACCTCCTCACGCTGGAACCGAGGCTGCGCCGCGAGGTGCTGAAGGGCGTGGGGCTGTACCGGGAGGCGATGCTCGCCTGCGGCCGCTGCATCGCCTCCACCGCCAGCCTTGCGGCCCGCATGCAGGACGCCGGGATCCCGGAGACCCGCGTGGTCGAGAACGCGCTCGACAACGAGACCCTGGAGGTGGCAGCGGGCCTGCGCGACGGACGGGTGCCTGCGCCGGACGGCGGTCCGGTCACGATCGTCTACGGGTCGGGGACGAAAACCCACGACGCCGACTTCGCCTGTGCCGCCCCCGCGATCCTGTCGCTGATGCGCCGCCACGAGCGCCTGCAGCTGCGCATCGTCGGCGACCTCACCCTGCCGCCCGGCTTCGAGGCGGTCGCCGCCCGGGTCGAGGAGATCGCCGGCACCAACTACCGCGCCTATCTCGGTTTGCTGTCGGTGGCCGACATCGCCATCGCTCCGCTTGAGGACACGGTGTTCAACGACGCCAAGAGCAACATCAAGTTCCAGGAGGCGGCGATCCTGGGCATCCCCTCGGTGTGCTCGCCGCGCCAAAGCTTTCGCGACGTGGTCGTGCCCGGGCACAACGGCCTGCTGGCCGACACCACGGCGGAGTGGGAGCGAGCGCTGGAGCGGCTGATCCTGGACCCGTCGCTACGCCGTCACCTGGGTGGGCAGGGGTTGGCAGACGTGTTGGAGCGTTATGCGCCAGACCGGATCGCCCGGGACCAGCTGGCGGCGGTCGCCGGCCTGCCCGGACCCGGGCCGCGTGCCGCGCTGCGTGTGCTGTCCGCCAACATCTTCTTCCCGCCGCAAAGCTTCGGCGGCGCCACGGTGGTGGCGCAGGAGCTGGCGACCCGCCTGGACCGCACCGACGGGGTCGAGCTCTGCGTGTTCACATCCAGACCCCCCGTCGCCGACCGGCCGCCGTCGCTGCTGCGCTACGACTGGGACGGCATCCCGGTGTTCGCCACCAGCCTGTCGGCGGCCAGCGACCAGGTGGTGCAGCTCGACAACCCGTCCATGGTGGCGACCTTCGGACACCTGCTCGACGCCGTGCGGCCGGACGTGGTGCACGCGCACTCGATCCAGGGCTTCGGCGCCTCGATCCTGCGCCTGGCGGCCGAGCGCGGCATCCCCTACGTGGTCACGCTGCACGACGCCTGGTGGCTGTGCGACCGCCAGTTCATGGTGCGCGGCGACAACCGCTACTGCTTCCAGACGCGGATCGACCTGCGCGTCTGCCAGAACTGCCTGCCGCACGCGCACCATCTGGGCGAGCGCATGCGCATCATGATGTCGGTGCTCGACGGCGCCGCCCTGCTGCTGTCGCCGAGCGCATCGCACCGCAAGCTCTACCTCGCCAACGGCCTGGCGCCGGAACGGGTCCGGGTGAACCGCAACGGCATCCGCCTGCCGGCCACGCCACGCACGCCCCGCCGTCCCGGCACGCCGCTCCGGTTCGGCTTCGTCGGCGGCGCCGAGCCGATCAAGGGCTACCACCTCCTGCGCCGAGCGTTCGAGCGCCTCGACCGGCCGGACTGGGAGCTGGTGCTGGTGGACAACACCCTGAACCTCGGCTTCCGCTCGGTCGACGTTTCCACCTGGCAGGTGGAGGGCACCGTCACCGTCATCCCGGCCTACACCCAGGACGGGCTGGACGCCTTTTTCGACCGCATCGACGTGCTGCTGTTCCCGTCGCAGTGGAAGGAAAGCTTCGGCCTCAGCGTGCGCGAAGCCCTGGCGCGGGATGTATGGGTGATCGCCACCGACGGCGGCGGCCAGTCGGAGGAGATCGTCGACGGCGTGAACGGCCGGCTGATCCCGCTCGACGGCCGGATGGACGGCCTGCTGGACGCCGTCAGCGAGCTGCTTCTGCTGCCGGAACGCCTCGACTGCTTCCGCAACCCGCACGCGCAGTCGATCGCCACCTATGACGGCCAGGCGACCGAGCTGCTGGCCTGGCTGGGCGAGGCCGCCGGGATCAGCGCAGCAGCGTCCGCAGCGCCTGCCCCCGGTCCCGGGTGATGGCGGCGTAGAGCAGCCGCATACGCAGCGTCTGCCTTGGGCAAGGCGGCATGTAGGGCGAGCCGTCGCCCAGGTGCCGGTCGATCCACGAGGCAGGGAAGATGGAACCCGACGCGACCGCCTCGCGCCAGGCGCCTGCCCAGCGCACCGCGGCCGGGTTGTCGCGCAGCAGCTCGACCTTCACGAACGGCACGCTGCCGTCGCGGACCAACGACAGGAAGTCGAGATGCATCGGGTTGCCCGGCACCAGCCGGCGCAGCCGGCGCGCAGGCGGCCCCGCGCGCGCCGCCCAGCGCAGCCCTTCGGCCCGGATCGCCGCACCCAGCCCGAGCTCGCCGTGCAGCACGATCTCGGCCTTGCCCATCTCCCGGAACGGCTGGCGCAGCACGCGCGCGACCGCCGGTGCGGCAAGGGCGCGCGCGCTCAGGCACAGGAACCACGACTGCAGGTGCCAGGTGCCTTCCCGCGACTCGACCATGCCCCACACGTCGGGTGCCGCCTGCTCCATCGCGGCGACGACGGGCGGAAGCGGCGCCAGCGGCCCGAACACGCTGTCGTTGGCAAACAGGATCGTTCCGGCGCCGTCCGCGCAGCCGCGTTCAAGCAGATCCTGCCAGGCGCCGAAGTCGAGTCCCCGGTTCGGGCGCGGATGCGGGATGGCGCCGAACTGCGCCAGCGCCGCGCGATCGGCATCGTGCGGCTGTTCCACACCCGACATCGCGACATGGGTGGAGAAGCCGCACAGGCTCAGCTGCCGGAGGTAGTGCAGCACATGGGGCGCGATCCGGCCGCCCGGATCAAAATGCGCGAACAGGCAGGTGCGTATCATTTTCCGAACTGATGCAGGACAGGTTGCAAAGTTTGCAGCTGGTTAACGAAAGGTCACGTGCGTCTGACAGCCTTGCTGTGCTGTAAAGGCCCCATCACGGCGATGCGGGGGGATTACCTCTTGGCGGCCGGCGCGAAGGCAGGCTAGAAGCCGAATCGTGAGTGGCAGGCTGTGGCATCTGGTGCCGTAACGGTGTCTTGCCGACTCGATCAGGAGATTCCCGTTTTCATGAGCAAGGCTTTCATATCCGGCGTGATCCAGGACTCCGTCGACTGCACCGGAGTCGCCGCGAACCAGGCAGCGGCCGACCTGATCGCGGCGATCGTGCGCGAACTCAAGAAGGAAGGCGGCTTCACGCTTCCTTCGTTCGGCACCTTCACGGTTCGCAAGACCAAGGCACGCAAGGCGCTCAATCCGCGCACCGGCGAGGCGGTCAAGGTGAAGGCCGGCAAGACGGTACGGTTCAAGGCCAGCCCGAACCTCAAGAAGGCGGTCTGAACCACCGGTTCGCGTCCGAGCCGGGGTCGGAAGCTCCGGTTCGGGCATCGGCTGGGGCGGGAGGATTCGAACCTCCGCATGGCGGAATCAAAATCCGCTGCCTTACCACTTGGCGACGCCCCATCATCCCGGCGCCGGCTACTCAATAGGAGTAGGCCGGATCGTCGTAAAGGGCGCAGCGCTCAGGTCAGCGGATCGACCGGACCGGGATCCGTTCCCTGCGGCGTCGGCGCTTCCGGCGTCGTCATCCCAGGGACCGACACCTCGGGATCCGGCAACAGGGTGTCGTCGATCAGCTCGGGCTCGACAGTCGGCTCGTCGGACCCGAACAGCGGCCGCTGCAGCATCCGTCCCACCCGCTCCGCCCGATCCAGCGCCTTGTCGAGTGCCGCCATGGTGCCGGACAGGTCAGCGCTGTCGTCCTTGTCCCAGGCGCGCACCGCCTGCAGCCACACCGTGACCACGCCCTGGACGCGCAGGCGGCCGCCCAGCCCGGTGGTATCGATCCCGGCGGCGGCCGCGATCCAGGCCATGCTGTCGCCGGTCGCAGTCGCCAGCAGCAGCGCCAGCGGGAGATCGAGCGGCAGGGCCCGCAGCACCGCCTGCACCCCACCGCGATACTGCTGCAGCACGTCGATCCGACGCATCAGCAGGTCGAACAGCCGCTCGCGCACGGTGCCGGTCGAGCCGTCGTCGACCAGGGCCGCGCGGTCCGCTAAGATGCCGAGCCGCAGCAGCACGGTCGTGCGCATCGGGAACCGCACCCGCGCCTCGTCCAGCGGCAGCCCGGCCTCTCGTGCCGCCTCGACCACCGTCACGCGTCGCCAGCCGACCATCTCGGCGCGCGTCATCGCCGACTGGATCAGCGCCTGGTCGAACTTCTCGTGGTCCATGCTGTTCATCCCGTCCATGCGTCCGGCTTCGGCCCCTTGCCAACGCCCCCACCGTCGCACGGTCTGGATGCGGGATGGCGGCCTGGAGCATGATCCGTTCGCGTCTGCTCACCGAACCATGCTCCAGCTCGTCGTTTTGTCGAGCATCTTTATCCGTTCGATCGGATGATGCTCTAGCTTGCAAGCGCCCGCGACCGCGCAGTCGCGGCACCCACCGCCTCGTGCAGCGCCTGCGGCCAGGCCCCGTCCGCCATCAGCACCGACAGCGCCGCTTCCGTGGTGCCACCCGGGCTGGTCACCGCGCGGCGCAGTGCGGCCGCGTCCTCGGCCGAGGCGGCGAGCAGGGCGCCGGCGCCGGTGACGGTTTCCCGCGCCAGGCGACGCGCCAGCGGGGCAGGCAGCCCCTGCGCCAGTCCTGCCGCCTCCAGCAGCTCAGCGAGCAGGAACACGTAGGCGGGCCCGCTGCCCGACACCGCGGTGACCGGATCGAGCAGCGCCTCGTCCTCGACCCAGGCGACGCTGCCGGCGGCGCGGAGCAGCCGGTCGCACAGCGCGCGTCCGGCCTCGCCCACCGCGGGCTCCGCGACCGCGACCGAGATGCCGCGCCCGATCGCGGCTGGGGTGTTCGGCATCGCCCGCACGATCCCGCCGGCGTCGGGCAGGGCGGAACGCAGGCCGGACAGGGTGCGGCCGGCCATGATCGACAGCACGGTGGCCGCTTCCGCCAAGGGTGCCACCGCCGCCATCGCCGCATCCGCCACCTGCGGCTTGACCGCCAGCACGATCGCGGCCGGCCGGAAGCCGGAGGGGATGGCGGCGGCGTCGGCCACGACCAGGTGCCCCGCCTGCGTCCGTTCCAACGGGCTCGGCTCGACGACCACCGACTGCGACAACCCTTCCGCGTCCCAGCCCGCCAGCAGGGCGGAGCCCATGCGGCCGCATCCGACCAGGAGCAGCGGCGGGAGCGGCGCCTCGTCGCGCATGAGCGTCAGGCCTCGCCGGCGCACTCCAGCATGGCGCATTCCAGTGCCTCCGCCGGCGACTTGCCACCCCACAGCACGAACTGGAACGCCGGATAGAAGCGCTCGCACTCGGTGATGGCGATGTCGACCATGTCCTCCAGGCTTTCCACCGAGGCTCCCGCGGCGCCGCGCAGCAGCACCGCATGGCGGAACAGCGGCATGCCGTCCTCGGGATCCATGCCGAAATGGCCGATCCACAGCCGTTCGTTGGCCAGCGCCAGCAGCTCGAACAGGGCGCGCCGCTGCGTGCCCGGCACCTTCAGGTCGAAGGCGCAGGTGAAGTGCATGGCGCTGATCTCGCGCGACCAGGAGAAGTAGAGCCCGTAGTCGCACCACTTGCCCGGAGCTTCCGCGGCCATCTCGGTGTCGGTGCGCCGGTCGAAGGCCCATTCGTAGCCGCCGACGATCTGTTCCATCACGTCCAGGGGATTGGAGGCGGGCTGGCTGGTCTGCATGTTCAAGGCAGGCATGTGGGCTCCCCAGCGGTGGAGGGCGGCCCGGTCGCATGCCGGGCCCCGTGTCTGCAAACCGGTGTCTCTCGGCCGGCTCCGGCGACGCGGTCCGATTCGTGCGAATCAGCCGGCCGCCATCCCCAGGATCCACCCGGTGCGAGCGTATGGGCGCCGCGCCCGGCCCGCAAGCGTCGGTTGCAGCGGCCGGAGGTGCCGGCGCCCGTCGTGAACAATGTTCACGCAAGCCGTGTCATGAACGATGTTCACGCGGCCGGCCAGCGGTGGTCAGTCCGCCAGCGGCAGGGCGTCCGGCGGCAGGTCGCTGCGCGGCGGCGGCCCGCCGGGCGCGCCGGCGGCACCGTGGTCATACATCGCGGCCGACGGTGCTGCGCCACCCTTGGCTTCCAGCGCCGACAGCCGCGCTTCCAGCAGCGCGATGCGCGCGGTGGCGGCTTCCTGCGCGTCGCGGGCGTTGGCGGCGAGCTCGCTCACCGCGTCGAATTCGTCGCGCCGCACCAGCGACAGCGCCGACAGCGCCTCGTCGACGCGCGCACGCACCAGCGCGCTCAGCTCCTCGCCGATCCCGGCCAGGGCGGAAAAGGCGCCACCGGCGACGCCGGCGAAGTCGTCGAAGATGCGGGACCGTTCGGCCATGTCGTGTCCTCCTCGCACGCGTCCCGGTCGCGGGACGACAGCTGCACTATGGGGTGCCGGGACGCCGGTGTCACCGCTGCGGCTGGCATCGATGCGCGCCTCGCCTATAAGCGGCGCATGATCCTGCTCACCGGCGGCGCCGGCTTCATCGGCTCGTGCCTTCATGCGTCGCTGCAGGGCCGTGGCTGCGAGACGGTCGTGCTGGACCGGCTGGGTTCGGAGGGCAAGTGGCGCAACCTGCGCCGCCGTCCGCCGCAGCGCCTGCTGCCGCCGGACGGGCTCGACGCCTTCCTGGCTGGCACGCCGCCGCTCGACGCGGTGGTGCATCTGGGTGCGGTCAGCGAGACCACCGCACGTGACGGCGACCTGGTGTGGCAGGATAACGTCGCGCTGTCGCAGCGCCTGTGGTCGTGGTGCGCGGCGCACAGCGTGCCGTTCCTGTATGCGTCCTCCGCCGCCACCTATGGCGCCGCGAGCGGGGAGGAAGCGTTCTCCGACGATCCGTCCGGCCTGGACGCGTTGCGGCCGCTCAACCTGTACGGCTGGTCCAAGCACGCCTTCGACCTGTGGGTGCGTCGCGAGGTCGAGCAGGGCCGCCCGTCGCCACCACACTGGGCCGGGCTCAAGTTCTTCAACGTCTACGGCCCGAACGAGTACCACAAGGGCGGCATGGTCTCGGTGGTGAAGGTGAAGCACGACGAGGTGGCGGCGGGGGCGCCGGCGCGGCTGTTCCGCTCCGACCGGCCTGGCCTCGCCGACGGGGCGCAGGCGCGCGACTTCGTCTGGGTCGGCGACGTGGTGGACGTGCTGTTGTGGCTGCTGGACACGCCCGGCGTGAACGGGCTGTTCAACCTCGGCACCGGCATCGCCCGCTCCTATCTCGACCTCGCCCATGCGGTGTGCGACGCGGCCGGGGTGCCCCGCCTGGTCGAGTTCGTCCCCATGCCGGACGCGTTGCGCGGCCAGTACCAGTCCTATACCTGCGCCGACATGACGCGGCTGCGCGACGCCGGCTATGGCGGGCAGTTCACGCCACTGGAGGAGGGGGTGCGACGCTACGTCGCCCTGCTCGGCTCCGCCGATCCGTATCTCTAGACGCTTCCAAGGACCGTTCCCGCCCATGCTGCCCGTGCTCGTGTTCCCCGACTTCGATCCGGTGCTGGTGCATCTCGGCCCGTTCGCGATCCGCTGGTATGCGCTCGCCTACATCGTGGCCCTGGTGATCGGCTGGCGGGTGATGCGCCGCATGGCGCTGCGTGCGCCGCAGGTGGCGACGCTGCTGCAGGTGGACGACTTCCTGACCTGGGCCACGCTCGGCGTCGTGCTCGGCGGCAGGCTCGGCTACGTGCTGTTCTACCAGCCGGCACTCTACTTCTCGCATCCGGCGGCGATGCTGGAGCTGTGGCATGGCGGCATGAGCTTCCATGGCGGCGTGCTCGGCGTGGTGGTGGCGCTGGTGATCTTCACCCGCAGGCGGGGGATCCCGCTGCTGGGCTTCGCCGACCGGCTGGCGGTAGAGATCCCGATTGGGCTCGGGCTCGGCCGCTGCGCCAACTTCATCAACGGCGAGCTGTGGGGACGGCCCGCCGACCCGTCGCTGCCATGGGCGATGATCTTCCCGCGCGTCGACGCCGTGCCGCGCCATCCCAGCGAGCTGTACGAGGCGCTGCTGGAAGGCGTGCTGCTGCTCGTCGTCATGCTGCTGCTGGCGCGGCGACAATCGGTGCGCGAGCGGGCCGGGCTGCTGACCGGCGCGTTCCTGCTCGGCTACGCGGTGCTGCGCGCGTTTGCCGAGCATTTCCGTCAGCCGGACGCGTTCCTGGACTACCTCGCCTTCGGCACCACCATGGGCCAGCTGCTGTGCATCCCGATGGCGGTCGCCGGCATCGGCCTGATCCTGTACGCGAGGCGCGCGCCGGTGCTGCCGCCGCTCGCGGTGCAGGATCCCGCTTGAACGGGCCCGATGCCGAACGGCTAGACAGCTTCATGGCGCGCGCCAACGCCGCCTACTACGCCAGCTGCGACCCGTTCGCCGACTTCACCACCGCGCCCGAGATCACCCAGGCCTTCGGCGAGATCCTGGGCGCCTGGGCGGCCGTGACGTGGCAGGCGATGGGAGCGCCGGACCCGGTGCTGCTGGTCGAGGCCGGGCCCGGACGCGGCACGCTGATGGCCGACGCGCTGCGCCTGGTCGGCCGGGTGGCGCCGGAGTTCGGACGGGCGATCCGGCTGCACCTCCTGGAAACCTCGCCGCGGCTGCGCGCGTCCCAGGCGGAGGCGCTGTCCGGCACCGGCGCAGCACCCACCTGGCACGACCGCCTCCACACCCTGCCGGACGCGCCCTTCATCCTCCTCGCCAACGAGTTCCTCGACGCCCTGCCGATCCGACAGCTCGTGCGCACCGCCGGCGGCTGGCTGGAACGCTGGGTCGAGGGGGACCGCTTCGTGCTGCGCGACACCGCGTTGCAGCCGATCGCACTTCCTGGCCGCTCGGTGGCGCAGGGCGACGTGCTGGAGCTGTGCGAGCCGGCGACGGCCATCGTGCGGCACCTGGCCGAGCGGCTGTCGCGCCGGCCGGGCGCCGCGCTGTTCCTGGACTACGGATCCGACCGTCCCGGCACCGGCGACACGCTGCAGGCGCTGCGCCACGGCCGCCCGTCGCCACCGCTGGAACATCCGGGCGAGGCCGACCTCACCGCCCATGTCGACTTCCCCCTGCTGGCGCACCTGGCCCAGGAAGCCGGAGCGGCGGTGCACGGGCCAGACGGGCAAGGGACCTTCCTGACCGGGCTCGGCTTGTTCGCGCGCACCGAGCGGCTGGCGCAGGGCTTGCCGCCGGAACAGGTACGGGCGCTGGCGGACGGCGCGCACCGGCTGGCGGCACCGGAGCGGATGGGACGCCTGTTCAAGGTGCTGGGACTGTGCCACCCGACGATGACGTTACCCGGCTTCGTCGGGGAGGGAGCAGCGTGAGCGACAGGACCGGCCCCGTGTTCCTCCAGGCGGCGTTGCTGTCGCCGCTCCGGCACGGCTTCTTCACCCGGATCGGCGGCGTGTCCGAAGGCCCCTATGCCAGCCTGAACTGCAGCGTCAGCAGCGGCGACGCCCCGGACGCGCTGCGCGAGAACCGCCGCCGCGTCGCCGCCGCCATGGGCGTCGCCCCCGACCGGCTGCTCGGCATCACCCAGGTGCACGGCGACGCGGTGGCGGTGGTCGCGGAACCCTGGCAGCCGGGGCAGGG
>CAXUDP010000037.1:0-31604 GCA_964249735.1 uncultured Acetobacteraceae bacterium
GCCCGCCGGGACCTGCCGCTCCGCAGCGGCAGGACCGGGCCGATCCGCGTGCTCATGGAGCTCCGCCCCTGCTTCGATGGCTATGCCGGCATCCCGCAGGAAACCCGGCTGCTGTTCTCCGCCTTCGCCCGCTCCCCCGATTTCGAGGCGGGCGGCCTGCTCAACGGCGGCGCTTCCCCGCGCAGCGCCACCGCCAGGCGCGGCCGCACGGTCGAGGGTCAGGGCATCTTCACCCAGAGCGCGCAGCTGATCGCGCTGGACTCCGGCCAGCAGATGATCCCGCGCGGCCGGCGGATCGCGCGCAGGCTGCTGCCCAAGCAGGTCATGCACCGTCTGGAGGCGATCGAGCGGCGCGGTACGGTGGAACGGCTCGACACCCTGCTCGACCCCGACCTGTTCGAGGACTGGCTGTGGATGCGGCTGTTTCGGCTCGGCCTGACGCCGCAGGAGCGCCACCTGCTGCTGCAAGCCCGCTATCCGGTGCCGCAGCTGGCTTGGCACGAGGCGGCGGCACTCGCCAACACCAACCGGCTGCGCCGCCGGGTCCAGCTCGACATGCGCGGCGGCGGCTGGGACATCCACCTCGCGCACACCCCGTGCCCTTACCGGCTGAGGGGCGGCAGGCTGGTGGTGCGCTACCATGACGCCATCCCGCTGCTGTGGCCGCACACCATCAGTCATGCGGTGGAGCACGCGCGCGGCCATTTCCGCATGCTCCGGGCCAACGTGGCCGACGGCGCCTGGTTCGTGTGCACCTCCGAGCCGGTGCGCGAGGACCTGCTCCGCATCTTCCCGTCGGCCGAGCGCCGCACGGTGATCATCCCGACCATGTCCTCGGCCGTGTTCAAGCCCGACATCCGTCCGCCCGACGAGATCCGTTCCATCGTCGGCCGAGGCCGCGCCGCCGCCGCGGGCAAGCTGCGCGACGTCGGCCGTGACGCCGACACGGCCGGTCCGGGCGCCGCCCCGCCGTCCGCGCCCAAGGACCAGCGGGGGGACCTGCTGGACGAGCCGTTCATCATGGCCGTCTCGACCCTGGAGCCGCGCAAGAACTACGGGCTGCTGATGCGCGCGGCGGCGACGGCCAGGCGCGGCGGGGCCCGCTTCCGGCTGGCGGTGGTGGCCAATCCCGGCTGGCGCAGCGAGGACGAGGTCCGGCTGCTCAAGCAGCTGATCGCCGAGGACGTGGTGCATCACCTGGTGGATGTGTCGAGCCTGGACCTGCGCGCGCTCTATACCGCGGCGCATGCGGTGGTGTGCCCGAGCCGCGCCGAGGGCTTCGACCTGGCCACGGTCGAGGCGATGGCCTGCGGGGCGCCGGTGCTGGCCTCCGACATCCCGGTGCATCGCTGGGTGTGCGGCGACGCCGCCAAGTACTTCGACCCATACGACGAGGACGCGTTGTCGCTGCTCCTGTCCCGGGTGGCGGGGCTGCCGCGCGACCAGGGGCTGCTCGGCGACCTGCGCGACCGCTCGCTGCGCCGGGCCAGGCTCTACAGCCGCGCCGCCCTGGAGCCGCGCTGGGACGAGGTCCTGCACGACGTGGTGGCCGGCTGAGCGGGAACCGACGGCCATGACGATCCTGCAGGAGGCCCCGTCCGCGGCGGCGCGCCGGTTCGCCCGGATCAGGGTGGACGCGTCGCGCCGGGTGCAAAACCGCGACGGGGAGCTGCCGGGCATCGTGGAAGCGGCCCTGCTCCTGGCGATGGCGCTGCGGCGCGGGCTGGGGTCGCCGGCCGGGCGCCTGCTTGCCGCGGCGGACCGGCTGGCGCCGTGGCTCGGCCTGCTGCTGCTGGTGCGCCGCTACTTCCTGGCCAACGCCCGGCTGCCGACACGGCCGCGCACGCTGGCCGAGGGCGACGGCTGGTGGGGCTGGTACGACCAGGGGAAGACGCTGCAGGCGGTGATGGGCTTCCATCAGCACCACGCCGACATCGCCAACCAATGGTACCAGCCGCTCTACCCGTTCCTGGGCGCGCTCGCCATGCACCTGACGCCGCGTCAGCCGTTCCTGTGGCCGGACCTGCTGGGCTTCGCCGCCTCGTTCCTCCTGTTCGTGCCGCTGGCACGCGCGATGGGCTCGAGCCGCCTCACCGCCGTGCTGGTGTTCCTGTTCATCGACCTCGGCGACTGGACGGTCCTGGACAACTGGGTGATCCCCTGGAACACCAGCCTGACCACGCCGCTGATCCTGCTCGGGCTGCTGTCGGCGGCGAGGATCGTCCGCAACGTTGCCATCCCCGGCCGCGCCCGGCTCGCCTGGCCGTTCTGGCTCGGGGTCGCGATCGGCCTGGTTCCGGCCTTCCGCCCGACCGACCTGCTCACCCTTCTGCCGGCCTTCCTTGTCGTCCTGTCGAGCCTGGCGCTCACACCGCTGCGTCGGCAGCCGGCCCGGCTCGTCCGGATGGGGGCCGCCGCCGTCGCCGGCTTCGCCGCCGGCTTCGGCATCTTCCTGGCCGTCTACCTGCCGATCTTCGGGCCGCATCCGAGCCCGTACATGGAGATGTCGCAGCAGACCGGCTTCGAATGGCGGCTGCTGCCGCTGCACTGGGTGACCCTGGTGATCGGCCCGCGCCCGCTGTTCCCCGGCCAGGCCGGGCTGGTGGAGGGCTTCCCGTGGCTGGCGCCCTGCTTCGCCGGCGTGGTCGCGGTGGCGGCCGCCGCCGTCATGCGCGTGCCGCTGCCGGAAGGGCGGCGTATCCACGTGATCGTGCTGGGCGCGATCGTGCCGTACTGGGCGCTCTATTTGTGCTACCGCGACCTGCATCCGCCCGGCCTGTGGCGCTACAACAACTTCCACTACTTCGCCTGGACCTTTCCGCTGCTGGGGATCTACGGGGTGCGCCTGCTCCGCTTCGCCGGCCGGGCGCTGCGCGTCGGGTGGCGATCGGGTGTGCGGACTGGCGCGCGCGCGACGGCGCCGGTGCTGGTCGGCATCGCGGTCGCCGCGTTCGCGCTGTGCTGGCGTCTGCAGCTGGGCCCGTGGCAGGGGGCGCCGCCGGCGCTCCGGCTCGACGTGGCGCAGCGCGAGGCGATCATCCCGGGCGGCCTGTCGAGCATGCGCGACGCCCTGGTGCTGTCGGTGCACGATCCGGCGGGCCGGATCGACTTCGGCGAGCACCGGCTCGAGCAGGGCGGCCAAACCTTCGCCACCTTCCACGCCTTCCGCGTGTTCTCCCTGCCGGGTGGCGCCATGGTGCTGCCCCTGCGGCCGATGCCGCACGCGGACGGCGTGCTCCGCTTCGACGGGGTCGGCCTCGACCCGACGGTCGAACCGCGCCTGCTGCGGCAGGACACGGTGTTCGGTCTTCCCTGCTGGGTGCCGCGGATCGTGCGGCCCGCCGCCTGCTCTGTCCTGTCGCCGCTTCCCGGACCGTTGTTCCCGGCCGGGCACCAGATCGACTTCGACTCGCGGATGGAGGCCCCGTTCCTGATCCCCGGCGGCTGGAGCGACCATTCGGACGGGCGCTGGACGCTGGGCTACACCTCGAGCCTGCAGTTCCGTGTCCCCGGACGGTCCGGCATCGGCGGCGGCGTGGTGCTGGAAGTGGAGGGCGCCGGCTTCGTGCCGCGCGGGTCGGACTTCCTGGCGCTGGATGTGTCGGCCAACGGGCACCACCTGACGCGGTGGCAGGTGTCGACGACGCGCGAGGTCGCCCTGCGCGCGTCGATCCCGGCCGCGATCATCCCGCCGGACGGGGAGGTGCTGCTCACCCTGTCCGCCTTGAACGCCCGGCGTCCGGCCGACGCGCTCGCCAACTCCAGCGACCGCCGGCTGCTCGGCTTCAAGGTCCGGGCGATCCGCATGCTGCCCTGGTCCGAACGCTCGGACGAGTCGTCCGGGTCGCCGTAGGACCCCGCCCCCGGTGGCTCCTCCCGATCCCGTCCTGGCGGCGCTGCGGCGCGGCGACCTCGCCGGGGCGCGCACGCTCCGGCTGTCCGGGGCCCTGCGCGAGCTGCCGCGCGAGGTGCTGGGCCTCGCCGACACGCTGGAGCTGCTTGACCTCGGCGGCACCGGGCTGGACGCGCTGCCGGCGGATTTCGGGCGGCTGCGGCGGCTGCGCGTGTTGTTCTGCTCCGACACCCGCTTCGACCGCCTGCCGCCGGTGCTGGGCGACTGCCCGTCGCTGAGCCAGGTCGGCTTCCGCAACACCGGCCTGCGCGAGGTGCCGGGTGAGTCGCTGCCGCCCCGCCTGCGCTGGCTGACCCTGACCGGCAACCGGATCGAGCGCCTGCCCGATGCGATCGGCGACCGGCCGTTGCTGCAGAAGCTGATGCTGTCCGGCAACCGCCTCGACGCCCTGCCGGAGCGGCTGGCCGGTGCCCCGTCGCTGGAGCTGCTTCGCTTGTCCGTCAACCGGTTCACGGTGCTGCCGTCGTGGCTGACGGAGCTGCCCCGTCTCGCCTGGCTGGCCTGGGCCGGCAACCCGCTGGACGGCATCCGGACGCCGCCGGCCGACAGCGCGATCCCCTGGAACCGGCTGGTCCTTGGACCGAAGCTCGGTGAGGGCGCCTCCGGGGAGATCTACCGCGCGTCCTGGCTGGGGGGCGGGGCGGCCGGAAACCGGCCGGTGGCCTGCAAGCTGTTCAAGCATGCCGTGACCAGCGACGGCCTGCCCGGACACGAGATCGCCGCCAGCCTGGCGGCGGGCGAGCATCCGCACCTGGTCGGCGGGCTGGGCCATCTGTCCGGACATCCGTCCAGCACGCCCGGGCTGGTGATGCCGCTGCTCCCCGAGCATTGGCGACCCTTGGCAGGGCCGCCCAGCCTGCAGACCTGCAGCCGTGATGTCTACGATCCGGCCCTGCGTCTGCAGCCCGACACGGTGCTGCGGATCGCGCGCGGGATCGGCGCGGCCGCAGCCCACCTGCACGGCTGCGGGCTGCTGCACGGCGACCTGTATGCCCACAACGTCCTGTGGGACGGCACGGACGGCGACGCGCGGCTGGGCGACCTCGGCGCCGCCTCGGTCCTGCCGGGCGGCGACGCCGCATCGCTGCGCCGGCTGGACGTGCTGGCCTGGGGCGTGCTGCTCGGCGAGCTGCTGGAGCGCTGCGATCCGGCACCCGGCCTGGACGTGCTGCGGACCGTGAAGCAGGACTGCGTGCGGCCCGACCCGCGGGAACGGCCGGACCTGGCCGAGGCCCTGGCGTGCCTCCGGTAGGGGACGGCCGACCGGACGCCCGGATCAGCAGCGAAGTTCCGCGACCGTGCTGCCGCTCTTGTTCAGCTCGAAGTTGCGTCCCTCGATCCGCACCGTGACGCGGGACCCGTTCTTGAAGCCAAGCCCGCCGAGGTTGACCGCGAAGCCGTGCTCGCCGCTGCCGATGCCCGAGTCCAGCAGGTCCTGGCGCAGCCGGTCGGCTTTGCAGTCGGTGACGGCAACGTCGTCGCGGAACACCGTCACCGTGACCGGCAGCGGGACGTCGCGCTGGCAGGCCCAGCCGGTCAGGGTGTTGTTCCGGATCTCGTCGATGTAGCCGTCGAACCGGCGCCGCGCGCTTTGCAGGTAGGCCGGCCGTTCGGGCTCCACCAGGTCGGCCAGGCGCTGCTGCCTGGCCGGGTCCATTTCGACGCCGCAGAACTCGAGCAGCCGGGCGATGAAGCCGGCCGGCTGCCGCACCGCCTTCTCGTAGCTGACCAGCAGCACCGGGCAGGTCAGCGCCTGCGCGAACTGCAGCATCGCCTGCAGGTCCTCCATCGCCGCGGCCAGGCTGCCCGCGGAGTCGAGCTGCTCGGCGATCGCGTTGCGCTCGGCGATCGCGACCGGATCGCGCACGGTCAGGATCACGCGCGGATTGCGGAACGCCGACACCGCCGCCACGCCCTGGACATGGAGGTGGGGCCGCTTGAATCCCCAGACCGGATGGCGCGCGTCGCGTGCGCGACGCAGCCGGGCCACGCCCTCGACGTCGAAGGCGCCATTCTCGAACAGCAGGGCGAAGGCATGGTCCTCGAACACGATCTGGTCCATGTCCTCGCCCATGAACACCCCGGCGCCGTGCAGCACCCGGGCGACCATGCTGGTGCCGGACCGGGCCACCCCGGACACGATCAGGGTGCGGGTTCGGGACGAGCTTCCGGCCTTGCCCTGCCTGGCCCGGAGGCTGATGAGGCCTTTGTTCTGCAGGTCCATGATCGTGCGGCGGCTCTCCGGCAGCGTCGGATCAGGATTCCACGGCGCTGTTCACGAATTGGTAACAGTCCTTTTCCGGGGAAGAAACAGCCAAATGCTTGGAACGCCCAGACCCAGGCCCTGACCCCGGCCCCGGCAGTGGCGACGTCACATCGTGGTCGCCGTGCACTTGACGAACTTGCCCTTGGCGTCGCGGCAGCCCTTCTTCGCAGCCGCCGGGGCCGGGCAGGTTATGAACTTGCCCTTGCCATCCCGGCACGGCGCTGCCGACGCGGCGTTGCCGAGCACGAAGCAGACACCTGCAGCCAGCAGCACCATCGTCTTCATCGTCGTTCGCTCCTGTTCGGGGAAAGGGACCGGCGTCAGCCCTGCAGCTCGAAGGCGCCGGCGATGGAAAGGCGCACGTCGTCGCCGATCAGCGGGACATAGGTCTTCACCCCGAACCGGCTGCGGCTGATGTTGCCGGTGGCCTCGAAGCCGACGGTGTACTTCTTGTCCAGCGGGTTCACCCCGTCGCCGACGAAGTGGACGAGCAGGGTTTCCGGCAACGACACCCCGTGCAGGGTCAGGCTGCCCTCGACGCGCGCCGTATCCGGGCCGGTCCGCGTCACCCGGGTCGAGGTGAAGGTGGCGGCGGGGTACCGGGCGGCGTCGAACCATTCCGGCCCCTTCAGCTCCCCGTCCAGCTTGGCGCTGGTGGTGGCGACGGAGTCGATCGGGATGGATACGTCCAGCTTCGACGTCCCGGGATGCGACGGATCGAGGTGCAGCGTGCCGGACACGTTCGAGAACACGCCCGAATAGTACGAGAAGCCGAGATGCAGCAGGGTGAAGCCGACCTGGGTATGGCCGGGCTCCACCACATAGCTGCCCGTCTTGATCGTGGCCGGCTCGTGCGATGCGGTCTGCGCGCGCACCGCGCCCGCGGCACCGACGCACAGCGCCGCGACGCCAGCCGCAAGGGAAAGGAGTTTCATCCGGTGATCCGATCGATACGGGGTTGCAAAATGTCTCAGGCCGCGAGCTTGCTGGCAAGCTCCGCCACGTGTCGGCCGAGGAAGCGGGCGCCGTCGCGCTCGTTTTCGCTGACCGCGCGCGACCCGTCGCCGCCGGCCAGGGTGGACGCGCCATACGGCGTGCCGCCGGTGACCTCGTCCAGCCTGAGCTGGCCCTGGAACGAATACGGCAGGCCCGCCACCACCATGCCGTGATGCAGCAGGTTGGTCAGGATGGAGATCAGCGTGGTCTCCTGTCCGCCATGCTGGCTCGCGGTCGAGGTGAAGGCGGCACCCAGCTTGCCGACCAGCGCGCCCTTGGCCCAGAGCGCGCCGGTGCGGTCGAAAAAATTGGCCATCTGCGACGACATCCGGCCATAGCGCGTGCCGGTGCCGACGATGATCGCGTCATAGGCGGCGAGTTCGTCCGGCTCGGCGACCGGCGCCGGCTGGTCGAGCTTGAAGTGGCTGGCGCGCGCGACCTTGTCCGGCACCAGCTCGGGCACGCGCTTGACCGTGACCGTCGCACCGGCCGACGTGGCGCCCTCGGCGACCGCGTGCGCCATCGTCTCGACATGGCCGTAGCTCGAATAATACAGCACCAGGATCTTCGCCATCGGTCGGTTCCTTCGGGTTGGAGCTGCGGACGGGCTCAGGCCGCGTCCACCAGGATGATCTCGGCGTCCGCGGTCGCCGTCACGCGCAGCGCGTCCTCGCCCCGCGCGGCGACGCCGTCGCGCGTGTTTGCATGAACACCGTTCACGGTGATGCTGCCGCGCGCCGCGACCAGATAAAGGTGCCGCGCCGGGTCGGCGGGATAAACAACGGTCTCGCCCGCCTTGAGCGTGGCGCCGGCGATCCGGGCGTCGGCGCGGATCGGCAACGCCCCGTCATCCTCCGTCCGGCCGCTGGCGAGGGTCGTGAAGCCGCCGGCGTGTGCGTCGCGCGGGAACGGCCGGGTGCCCCAGGCCGGCGCGCCGCCGGGGCGTGTGGGCTCAATCCAGATCTGGAAGATCCGCGTCGGGCCGGCCTCGGCGTTGTACTCGGCATGGCGGATGCCGGTGCCCGCACTCATCACCTGCACGTCGCCGGCGCCGGTGCGGCCGTGGTTGCCGAGGCTGTCCTCGTGGCTGATCGCGCCGTCGCGGACATAGGTGACGATCTCCATGTCGCGATGCGGATGCGCCGGGAAGCCGGCGCCGGCGGCGATCTCGTCGTCGTTCCAAACCCTGATCGCGCCCCACTGGCTGCGCGCCGGGTCGTGATAGCGCGCGAAGGAGAAGTGGTGCCGCGCCTTGAGCCAGCCGTGGTCGGCATGGCCGAGCGAGTCGAAGGGCCTGAGCTCGATCATCGTCGCGTCTCCGTTGGGGTGACGGACAGGTAGGCCTTGTCCGAGCCTTCAGAAACAGAAACATTGGAAATTCATTGTTTCATGGATTGGCATCATGAGCACCCTGCCGGACCTCGAAGCCTGGGCGGTGTTCGCCCGCGTCGCCGAGGCGGGGTCGTTCGCCGCTGCGGCCGGGGAGACCGGCCTGTCCACCGCCACCGTGTCCAAGGCGGTGGCCCGGCTGGAGCGGCGGGTCGGCGCCGCCCTGCTGAGCCGCACCTCGCGCCGGGTGTCGCTCACCACGCTGGGGCGGGAGGTGGCGGAGCGGGCGCAGCGCCTGCTGGCCGATGCCGAGGCGATCGAGGCCGACCTGCTCGACCGCACCGCCTCGCCCCGCGGGCTGGTGCGGATCACGGCACCCATGTCGTTCGGCCAGACGCAGGTGACGCCGCTGCTGCCGAAGCTGTTGGCCGCCCATCCGGAGCTGTCGGTCGACCTGCACCTGAGCGACGAGATCGTCGACCTGGTGGCGGGCGGCTACGACTTCGCGCTGCGCATCGCCCGCCTGGAACCCTCGTCGCTGCGCGCGCGCCGGATCTGCGACGTCCGGCTGCTCCTGGTGGCCTCGCCCGGCTATGCCGCCCGGCACGGCCTGCCGGCCCATCCACGCGCGCTGGGAGAGCATCCGTGCTTCGGCTATGCCTACACCGCGAACGCCAGCTGGAGCTTCACCCACCGCTCCGGCGAGCAGGTGAGCGTCGTCCCATCCGGTCCGCTTCGGGCCAACAACGGCGAGGTGGCGATACCCTGGCTGCTGGCCGGACTCGGGCTCGCCGCCCTGCCGGACTTCGTCCTCTCCGAGGCGATGCATGCGGGGCACCTGGTCGAGGTGCTGCCCGACTGGTCGCTGCCGCCGGTGGCGCTGAGTCTGGTCACGCCGCCGGCAGCACTGCGTCCGGTCCGCGTCACGGTGGCGATGGAGTTCCTGCACCGGCTTCTGTCGGGAGCGCCCTGGACGGCCGTGCGCTGATCAGGCCGCCGCGTCGATCAGGCCGCGCACCCGCTCGACCAGCTCCGCCATCCGGAACGGCTTGTCGAACACGGCGGCGAACAGGCCCCCCTGGCGCCGGCCGATATGCGCCTGCGCGCCGCTCATCAGGATGACCGGCGGCGAGTCCCTGCCCCTGACGGCATGGATCGCCTCGGCGAGCTCGACCCCGTTCATGGTTGGCATCATGTAGTCGGTGATCACCAGCGCCACCGCCTCGACGGCGAGCTGTTCCATCGCCCTGGCGCCGTTCCCGGCGCGAAGCACCCGGTAGCCCTCGTCCTCCAGCGCATACGCCAGGATGTCGGCTACCAGAAGCTCGTCGTCGACCACGAGAACGGTTGCCATCTCCGGACCTCGACGTCGACGTCGGGCTCAGCGGCCGGAAGCGGCATGCAGGGCGGGCCGCTCGATCAGGCGTTCCAAGGCAGCCCCCTGTGTGACGTGACCCGGCAGACGTGCAGGCCGTGGTTCCCCGGCAGAACGGACGCATCACGGAGGAGTTCGGCGTCCGGTTCCGGCCGACGGCCTCAGCACCGGAATGTGTGGTCGGCCCGGACGACGACGCCATCGCGCCAAGGGTCGGTGTCCGCCCGCCGGCACCAGCGGCAGCCAGACCGTGCCGGCCTGCGCGCCTTCGCGCTTGATCCGTTGCGTGGCCGGATCCTGGTCGGCGTGTCCGGACATCGGATCGTTGTTCCCGATCACGGCGGGCGCCACCGTGCCCGCGGTGCCGGCGAGCGATCCTGCCTCCTCCGGCGCGAGTGACTGACCGGTCGGCAGACCGGCGCCTGATGCGTGGGCCTCAGGCGGTCTGCAGCTTCGCCCGCGCAGCGTCGGCCAGGAACCGGCTGCGGTTGCCGCTCACCTTGTCGATCGCCCGCAGCACGTCCTCGGGCAGCACCGCCAGGCCGGCCGCGGTCCGGGGAGGGCACCTCAGCTCCGCGCCAGCCGGCACAGAAGCAGCGGCACGTCGGTGATGTTGGACGTGAAGGTCTGGCAGCCGGCGCGGTGCAGGCCGAGCAGGGCCAGCGTGGCATCGGGATTGCCGAACCGGTGGTCGGGACGCTGGATGCCCCAGAGCAGGTCCGGATGGCCGCGCAGCTGGGCGGCGATGCCGTCCCGGATGAGCGACGGCATCAGGGTAGGAAGCCAGGGCTGCGTCAGGTTGTTGTTGGTGCCGTAGAACCGCACCGCGTCCGGCTGTCGGGTGGCGAGATAGGCGAGCGGCGACTTGTCGAGCAACAGCACCAGCGAACCCGCAGGCAGGATCGGCATCACCTCGGCGAGCGGGCGGCCGCCGGCACGCGGCTGCCGCCCCCAGTTCGGCTGCACCGTGTACAGCACCAGCAGGGCGAGCAGCGCCAGCCCTCCCGCCAGGACCTCCCGGTGTCCGCGCGGGTCGCGCAGCACCGTCAGGGCGAGCACCGCCAGCATCGGGCCGCTGAGCAGCTCCAGCAGCGACAGGTAGCGGAAGATCGAGAACTGCCGCTCCCACAGCGCGAAGCCGACCAGGAACAGCACGCACAGGAAGCGTACGGGGCCCGTCACCAGCGTCCGGCGCCACACGCCCAGGCCCAGCAGGCCCAGGCAGCTGAGCAGGCCGAGCGCGATGCGGGGATCACGCATCGGCTGGTCCGGCTCGGTCACCAGCGGAGTCCGGTCGACCGCCCACAGGAACGGGTAGGACAGCGCCTGCACCCGGTCGCGTGGCAGGAAGCGGACGTCGTTGAAGTGCCCGGCCGTCGCCAGGGCCGAGCGGAACACGTTGTTGTAGAGCGGGAACAGGGGATTGCCGGAGTAACGGTAGAGCCGGAGCCACCACCAGCCGTCGCAGCCGACCAGCCCGACCGCCGCGCCGAGCGACAGCAGCATCGCGGCACGAAGCCGTGCCTGCGCCGGCACGCCGGTCCAGACCAGCAGGCCGGCGGCCATGCCGGCCGCGGCATAGGCCAGGGTCAGCTTCAGGCCGAGCCCGACGCCGACCAGCAGCCCGGCCAGCCCGATCCGCCAGGCCGGGGCGGCGGCCAGACGCCGGTCCAAGCGCAGCAGCATCAGCATGGCGCCGAGGATCAGCGCGCACGAAGTCATGTCGCTCATGGAGGTGGCGAGCACCGGATGGGTGGCCGCCCCGGTGCCGCCGATCACCACCGCCACCAGCGCCACCAGGCGCGCGCTCGGGCTCGTCGCCCGTGCGGCCTCCACCGTGAGGAGGAACACGAGGCACAGCGCCACCGCCTCCGGCAGCACCAGCAGCGCGTTCAGCGCCCGGGTGCTGGCGATCCGCCGGCTCAGCAGGTAGTACGGCAGGTCGTTGAGCGGCGGCAGGTAGCCTTGCGCCTGCGCCGGGGCGAGGTCGTGGCCGAGCTTGCCGTGCAGCAGCGCGAACGGCCCGTACAGGTGGTAGTTGGCGAGGTCGTAGGAGGCGTCGCCGTGCGCCCGGACCGCTGCGAACAGCATCCAGCCGAGCAGGAACAGCATCGACAGCGCCAGCTGGCGCGCGGCCAGCCAGGCTGCGGGGCGCCGCAGGCCGACCAAGGTAGGCCGCGTCTAGGGCTTCTGCCCCGCGAGCGGCCCGAGGTTGTCGGTGCGGCGGATGAAGTCGGCCGCGTTGTCGTGCAACTGCCGCAGCGAATCCTCGTGGGCATAGACCATGTGGCCGGACTGGTACTGCCGGATCTCGACGTTGCCGGCGAGGGAGTGCGGGATCGGCAGGTGGCGCATCTCGTAGACGCCCTCGAAGTACGGCGTGCCGAGGTCGAAGTAGCCCTGGTTCAGCTGCACCTTCAGCTTGGGATTGTACTTCATCGCCGCCGCCAGGTCCGGCAGCACGTTGGGCACGCCGCGCACCGGGCGCTCGGCGCCGGGCGGCTGGTGGGTGAAGCTCCACTCGCGGATGTTGTTGGCGCTCTGCCTGTATTCGGCCCAGCCCTCGCCGGTGGGGCCGCCGTCGCCGTAGTGCAGCACGCGGCGGGCGTAGTCGTTGAACGCGGACAGGTAGGCCGAGGACATCGCCGCTCCCTGCGGATCGTAGTCCGGCCGCTCCGCCAGCGGGTCCATCGCCGGGCCGGAGAACCGGCTGTCCAGGCGGCCGGTGTCGAGCCCGCCCGCGCCGAGCAGGGTCTGCTCGAACTCGCCGCCGTTCACCCGCAGGTCGGCCTTGCGGATGTAGTCCACCGGCAGGCCGGTATAGTCGTGCAGCCGGCCGGCGATGCGGTCGCGGTCGGCATCGGGAAGTGCCGTGCCCTGCTGCAGCGCCGCCGTGTAGTCGGTCAGCGCGAAGTGCTCCACCTCGTCCAGGAAGCGGCGCAGGTCGGGCGGCTGGTTCGGCAGCTTGTGGTGGTAGAAGGCGGTGGCGGCGAAGCTCGGCAGCGCCAGGATGTAGGGCTGGTCGACGCTCGGGTTGTTCTGCGGCCCGTCGATCGAGTTGTCGTAGTCCAGGATCTGCGACAGCAGCATGACCCCGTTCAGGTCGATGCCCATCTCGTGCTGCAGCATCTCGGCCACGATCGCCGAGCGGGTGGTGCCGTAGCTTTCGCCGAACAGGTACTTGGGCGAGTTGAACCGGCCGTAGCGGCCAAGGAACTGGGCGATGAAGGAGGAAAAGGCATAGGCGTCCGGGTCGGTGCCGTAGAACGCCGCCTCCTTGTCCTTGCCCTCGATGCGGCCGAAGCCGGTGCCGGGCGCGTCGATGAACACGAGGTCGGAGGCGTCCAGCAGGCTGTCGTCGTTGTCGACTAGGCGGTAGGGGGCGGCGTCGGTATGGGTGTCGTCGGCGGTGACGATCCGCCGCGGCCCGAACGCGCCCATGTGCAGCCAGATCGTGGCCGACCCAGGGCCGCCGTTGTAGACGAAGGTGATCGGCCGGTTCTCCGGACGGGCGCCCTTCATGAGGTAGGCGACGTAGAACATCGACGCTTCCGCGGTCGGGTTCTTGTCGTCGCGCTTGCCGTCGGCCGGATCGGAGTCGTCCCAGCCCTTCGGGTGGATGACCAGCGTGCCGGCGCTCGCCTGGTAGTCGATCTTCCGCCCGCGCACCGTAACGCTGCCATCCGACAGCTTCTGCTGCGGCAGGAAGTGCGGCGCGGGCAGGGGCGGCTTGGCCTCGCCCGGCGCCTCGTCGGCCTGCCCGGTCTGGATCGAGGCAAGCATCAGCGCGGCCAGCGCGGCGCCGCGCAGCAGGGAGGATCGGGACACAGGCACGCTCCGGACAAGGAAAAGGCCGGGGATGCGCTCCCCGGCCCGTCTTCTGGACGCGAAACCGAAACGTTACAACATGCTCAAAGGTGGAACACCACCTTCACGCACTTGTCCGCCTTGTCGCGGAACGTCTTATACAGCTCCGGCCCGTCCTCCAGGTTGGAGGAGCGGTGCGTGATCAGGAAGGTCGGGTCGATGCTGCCGTCCTGGATCAGCTTGGCCAGCGGCTCGAGGTAGCGCTTCACGTGGGTCTGCCCGGTGCGCATGGTCAGGCCCTTCTGCACCACCGCGGCCATGTTGATCGGCACCGGGCCGGAGTACACGCCCGGCACAGAGATGACGCCACACGGCCGCACCGCCTGGACCATCTGCTCCAGCGCGTAGGGCCGCTGGGTCGCGGTCAGCGTTTCCTGCACCTTGGACAGCACGCCGAGCACGCCGCCATGGCCGGACGCTTCCATGCCGACGCAGTCGACCACCGCGTCTGCGCCCTGGCCCCCGGTGATCTCGCGTATCCGGTCCTGCACGCTCTCGTTGGTGGGGTTGATGAAGTCGGTGGCGCCGGCGATGCGGGCCAGCTCGATCCGCTCCGGCACGCTCTCAATGGAGATGATCCGGCCCGCCTTCATCAGCACCGCCGACTTGATCGCGAACAGCCCGACCGGGCCGGCGCCCCAGATCGCCACCGTCTCGCCGCCTTCGAGGCCGCAATGGTCGATCGCCTGCCAGCCGGTCGGCAGGATGTCGGTCAGGAACAGCGCCTGCTCGTCGGTCATGCCCTCCGGCACCTTCATCGGGCCCACGTCGGCCATCGGCACCCGGACATACTCGGCCTGCCCGCCGGCATAGCCGCCGGTAAGGTGCGAGTAGCCGAACATGCCCGCGGTGGGGTAGCCCTGCACCTTGGCCGCCATCTCGCCGTTGCGGTTCGACTTCAGGCAGCAGGACCAGTTGCCCAGGCGGCACATGCGGCACTCGCCGCAGTTGATGTTGAACGGGACCACGACCCGGTCGCCCTTCTTGAGCACGTGGTCGGGGCTGCCGACCTCCACCACCTCGCCCATGAACTCGTGGCCCAGGATGTCGCCCTTTTCCATGGTCGGCATCTGCCCGTCCATCAGGTGCAGGTCCGAGCCGCAGATGGCGCAGGCGGTCACGCGCAGGATGACGTCGCGCCGGTCCTCGATCGCCGGATCGGGCACAGTCTCGCAGCGTATGTCGTTCCGTCCGTTCCAGCATAGGGCGCGCATGGGGGTCTCCGTTCCGGTGCAGTGCCCCCGGAACGCCGACAGATGCCATTCGGTGTGACGGGAGCCGATCACGCTTCGGCGCGTTCGAGCCGGACACACCGCGACAGGAGTGGAACATGACCATGGAACACAGGCGGCTCGGAGGCTCGGGCTTCCAGGTGCCGGTGCTGAGCTTCGGCACCGGCACCTTCGGCGGCAAGGGCGAGTTCTTCCAGGCCTGGGGCAGTTCGGACGTGGACGAGGCGTCCCGCCTGGTCGACATCTGCCTCGAGGCCGGGCTGACCCTGTTCGACAGCGCCGACATCTATTCGGCGGGTGCTGCGGAGGAGGTGCTGGGGCAGGCGATCAAGGGCCGGCGCAACCAGGTGCTGATCTCGACCAAGGCCACCTTCCGCTCCGGCGACGACCCGAACGCGGTGGGCTCGTCGCGCTACCACCTGATCGACTCGGTGGAGAAGTCGCTCCGACGGCTCGGCACCGGGCACATCGACCTGTTCCAGCTGCACGGCTTCGACGCCATGACGCCGGTGGAGGAAACGCTGTCGGCGCTGGACGACCTCGTGCGGGCGGGCAAGATCCGCTACGTCGGCTGCTCGAACTTTTCCGGCTGGCACCTGATGAAGTCGCTGGCGACGGCGGAGCGCTACAACCTGCCGCGCTACGTGGCGCACCAGGCATATTATTCGCTGATCGGCCGCGACTACGAGCAGGAGCTGATGCCGCTCGGCCTCGACCAGGGCGTGGGGGCGGTGGTGTGGAGCCCGCTCGGCTGGGGCCGGCTGACCGGGAAGATCGGCCGCAACAAGCCGATCCCCGCCGGTTCGCGGCTGAACACGGCGATGGTGACGGAGGCCGGGCCGCAGGTATCCGACGAGTACCTGTATCAGGTGGTCGACGCGCTGGAAGCGGTGGCCGCCGAGGTGGAGAAGACCGTGCCTCAGGTGGCGCTCAACTGGCTGCTGCAGCGGCCCACGGTGGCGAACGTCATCGTCGGCGCGCGCAACGAGGAGCAGCTGCGGCAGAACCTGGGCGCGGTCGGCTGGAACCTGACGCCCGAGCAGGTGGGAACGCTGGACAAGGCGAGCGCCCGGCCGAAGCCCTACCCGTACTGGCATCAGGACGGGTTCTCCGAGCGCAACCCGCCGCCGGTCTGAGCCGGGAGACGCTATCATGAAGTGCTATCATCTGCCGCGCGCCACCGCGATCGACGACCTGGCGCTGGAGGAGCGGGAGCGCCCGGAGCCCGGCCCGGGCCAGATCCTGGTGCGGATGCGGGCCTGCTCGCTGAACTACCGCGACCTCATGGTGGCGACCGGGCGCTATGGCGGCGCTCCGCTGGCGCCCGGGCTGGTGCCGTTGTCGGACGGGGCGGGCGAGGTCGAGGCGGTGGGCGAGGGGGTGTCCCGGATCGCGGTCGGCGACCGCGTCGCCGGCAGCTTCTTCGCCACCTGGCGGGGCGGGCCGCCGCTGCCGGAGCATCACAAGCATGCTCTCGGCGGCTCGGTGGACGGGGTGCTGGCCGAATACCGGCTGTTCGACGGGGAGGCGGTGGTCCGGGTGCCGCCGCATCTCGATTTCGACGAGGCGGCCACGCTGCCCTGTGCCGGAGTCACCGCCTGGAACGCCTTGTTCGCGGCAACGCCGCTGCTGCCGGGACAAACGGTGCTGACCCTGGGCACCGGCGGCGTGTCGATGTTCGCGGTGCAGTTCGCGCGCGCGGCCGGCGCGCGGGTGATCGCCACCTCCTCGTCGGACGCGAAGCTGGAGCGGCTGCAGGCGCTGGGGGTCGAGGCGGCGGACTGCATCAACTACCGCAGCTTCCCGGACTGGGAGCGGGAGGTGTGGCGCCGCACCGACAGGCAGGGGGTGGACCACGTGGTGGAAGTGGGCGGTGCCGGCACCCTCCCGCGCTCCATCAACGCGACCCGGAGCGGCGGCTCGGTGAGCCTGATCGGCGTGCTCACCAGCGGGCAGATCGACCCGACCGCGCTGCTGCACCGCTCGGCGACCCTGCGCGGCGTGTATGTCGGCTCGCGGGCGATGTTCGAGGCGATGAACCGGCTGATCGTCGTCAACGGGATCCGGCCGGTGATCGACCGGGTGTTCCCGTTCGCCGAGGCGAAGGAAGCGTATCGGGCGCTGAGCCAGGCGGATCACGTGGGAAAGATCGTGATCCGGATCGACTGAACGCCGCACCACCGTCCGCATCCGCGTCGCAAGGCTGCCGGACCGACTTCGTGCCGCTGTGCGACGGCGCGTGGAACGGTCCGGCGACCGGTCGCCCCTGGAAGGAACGATACGGCGGAGCTACGGTCGGCGCGGGAAGCGGGGATATACGACCGATGCCATACTCGTCGAGGCAGATCGAGCCGGACCGCGCCGTGGTCCGCACCTTCGACACGGTGCGGGCCCACACCGAGATGCTGAGCGCGGCCTTGCAGCCTGAGGACCAGGCGATCCAGTCGATGCCGGACGCCAGCCCAGCCAAGTGGCACCGGGCGCACACCACGTGGTTCTTCGAGCAGTTCGTGCTGCTGCCGCGCGACCCGCACTACCACGCCTACGACGACAGCTTCTCCTTCCTGTTCAACTCCTACTACGAGGCGCTCGGCGCGCGTTATCCGCGGGCGGCCCGCGGGCTGGTGACCCGGCCGGGTGCGGCGGAGGTCGGCGCCTATCGCGCCTTCGTGGACGAGGGCATGCGGACGCTGCTGCGGGCGAGCGAGTCGGCTGGACTCGATGATTTGGTCACCCTCGGCCTGCATCACGAGCAGCAGCACCAGGAGCTGCTGGTGACCGACATGCTGCACGCCTTTGCGCAGAACCCGCTGGCTTGGCGCGGCGACGGGCTCGCGGTGCTGCCGGGCTGGGCGCCGTCGCCAGGAGTGACCGGGCCGACCCGGTTCCTCCACCGGTCGGGCGGGCTAGTCGAGATCGGTCATGACGGGCAGGGGTTCGGGTTCGACAACGAGTTCCCTCGCCATCGGGCGCTGCTGCAGCCGCACGCGCTGGCCAGCCGGCTGGTGCGCAACGTGGAATGGCGCGCATTCATGGAGGAGGGCGGCTACCGCACGGCCTCGTTCTGGATGTCGGATGGCTGGGCGCTGGCCTGCCGGGAGGGCTGGGACGCGCCGATGCACTGGCGTCCGGACGGCGAGGGCGGCTGGCTGACGGTGACGCCGGCCGGGCCGGAGCCGGTGGATCCGGAGCAGCCGGTGCGACACGTCAGCTGGTACGAGGCGGACGCCTATGCCCGCTGGGCCGGAGCCCGACTGCCGACGGAGTTCGAGCTGGAGGCCGCCGCGGCCGAGCTGCCGGAGCTCTTCGGGCATGCCTGGCAGTGGACCAACAGCGCCTACCTGCCCTATCCGGGGTTCCGGGCGGCGCCCGGCGCAATCGGCGAGTACAACGGCAAGTTCATGATCAACCAGATGGTGCTGCGCGGCAGCTCCTATGCCACCCCCCCGGGCCATGCGCGGGCGAGCTACCGCAACTTCTTCCCGCCCGAAAAGCGCTGGCAGGCAGCCGGGCTGCGGCTCGCCAGGGACCTGTAGGCGTCGGACCGGCCGCGATGCCAGACGCAATGGAGCCCGCCCGTCCGGTGCTGGACGAGATCCTGGCGGGTTTGTCGGCTGGGCAGAAGACGCTGCCGGCCAAGCTGTTCTACGACGAGGCCGGCTGCGCGCTGTTCAGCCGGATCACCCGGCTGCCGGAGTACTACGTCACCCGCGCCGAGATGGCGCTGCTGGACCTGCACGCGGCGGAGATCGCGGCGGACGCGCCGCCCGGCGCTGCGCTGGTCGAATACGGCGCCTCCGACGAGGCCAAGGGGGTGGCGCTGCTCGATGCCGGGCGCGGCGACTTTGCCGCCTACGTGCCGGTGGACATCGCGGAGCCGGCGCTGGCGGCGATCGTCGGACGGATGCGCGGGAGCCATCCCGGCCTGTCGGTGGTCCCGGTCGCGGCCGACTTCCTGCAGCCGCTGGTGCTGCCGCAGCAGGTGGCGCGGCTGGCGCCGTTCGGGTTCTTTCCCGGCTCCACCATCGGCAACTTCCGGCCGCCGATGGTGCGCCGGTTCCTGCGCACGGTGCGCGACACCCTGTCGGGCGCCATCCTGTCCGGGGACGGTCCCGCCTTCGTGGTGGGCACCGACCTGCGCAAGGACCCGTCGCGCCTGCTCCCGGCCTATGACGACAGCGAGGGGATCACGGCGGCGTTCAACCGCAACATCCTGCGTCACGTGAACCGGATCGCGGGCGCCGACTTCGACCCGGACGCCTTCGCCCACCGCGCGGTGTGGAACGCGCACGAGGGGCGGATCGAGATGCACCTCGAAAGCCGGCGGGCGCAGTCGGTGCAGGTGGCTGGCCGCACGATCCGGTTCCAGCGCGGCGAGACCATCCACACCGAGGACAGCTACAAGCATACCCCGGACGGGTTCGGAACCCTGGCGGCGGAGGCCGGCTGGCGCTCAGTCGGCTTCTGGAGCGATCCGGACGGGTTGTTCGGGATGCATCTGCTGCGCGGCTGAGGCGACCTGCTCCCAGCCGGAGCGCTTGCTCGCCAGCACGTCGGCGCGGCGGATCTCCGGCATGGCGTCGAGGTAGCGGCCGACCTGCTGCGCCAGCCCCTGTGCCACAGCGCCCTGGAGGTGCGCCTCGCGCGCCGCCTCGTCGGCGAAGAAGACCACGATCGCGAAGCTGTTCGGCCCGCTCCTGAGCGCATACCAGGCGACCGTCCCGCTCTCCGCCTCGACCAGGGCCCGCGCGCCCACCAGGAACTCGCCGAAGTCGCGCCCCTGGCCCAGCCTAGTCTCGATCGGCACGTAGAGCGCGTGGTGCGTGGGCACGTTCCCGGTCGGCAGCTTGGCCGCCACCAGCTCCGAGCTGGTGATGTCGGGCAGGCCGGTCAGGCTGCTCATGCTCTTGACCACCAGGCTGCGGCCGATGCCGCCGGCCAGGTGCTTCAGCCGGCCCAGGTTGCCATCGAAGGTGTCGAACACCGCGAAGCGGCGCGCGTCGAAGCGGAGCGCGTACCAGTCGCGCGTGTCCGGCTCGTTTTCCGCCGTCGCCAGGGCGCCGTGCAGGAACTCCGTGATCTCGGACTCGGCGCCGGGCTTGGCCTCGATCTCGACGAACAGCGCCTTGGGCATGGAGCCTCCTCGTTGCATACGGCGATTCAACAGCCGGGCGCGGGGACGGTTTCACCGTTGCCCGGGTGCGTCCACCCGCACGCTCCAGCCGAGCAGCGCGTCGGCGCCGGGCTGGAGGTGCATGAGGTGCGGCTTGTCCGCGAACGCGCCGTCCTGCCCGGCCGGGCTGGCCAGGCCGTGCCACGGCTCGATGCATAGGAACGCGGCGCCCGGCTTGGACCAGATCCCGAGCGCCGTCATGCCGTGCCAGGCGACCTCCAGCGCCAGACCGGTGCCGGTGGCCTCGTAGCGCAGGGAGTCGCTGGCGGGATGCTCCAGGATCACCGCGTCGTCGGTGAACAGCCGCTCGTCCAGGGGGAGGATGCGGCCGGCGATCGGGCTGGGTTCCGGTGCGGCGCGCAGCAGGCCGCCTTCGACGCGGCGGATCGGCGCCGGCTCGTCGCGAGCGAACAGGAGCCGGTGCGCCGGCTTGGGTGTGGCGTCGGCGAGCGGCCATCGGAACGCCGGATGCGCGCCGAGCGAGGCCGGCAGCACCGCGTTCCCGGGGTTGTGCAGGCGGTACTCGACCGCGAGCCGGTCGCCGTCGAGCCGGTAGCCGATTTCCAGGGTGAAGCGGAACGGGTAGATCGCGCGGCTGTCGGCGTCGTCGCGCAACAGGAGGCGGCAGCCCTGCGCGTTCCGCTCGAGCCAGTCGAAGCGGCGGTCGCGAGCGAAGCCGTGCTGGGTCATGCGGTAGGCCTCGCCGTCGTGGCGCAGCGTGTCGCCGGCGAGGCGGCCGACGATCGGGAACAGCACCGGCGCGTGCCGCGGCCATTCCGGTCCGGCCTGCCACAGCAGCTCGCCGGCGCTGGCGCTGCGCAGCGAGGTGAGCTCGGCGCCGTCCGCCTTGACGGCGACGGCGAGGCGGTCGTTGTTGAAGTGGTGCGTGGCGTCGGAACCCGTCATGGTGTGGACCGCATCGAGGGGGTGCCCAGGTGGCTGGCACTGTCACGTCGGGCTGCTGCACGGGCGGAAGCGGCAGGCCTTGAGATGCAGTCGTAGCGGAAACGAACGCGACGGTCATCCTGCTGCTGCGAGTGCAACAGGACACGCGGTCCTGGCCGACGCGAGCTTCGTGTCCTTGACCGCCCGCACCGCATGGATCGCCTTCGACCTGCAGGCCGGGAGATCGGGCACCGTATCCTCGACGAACGGCAGCCCGCACACCCGGTCCGCGCCGATGATGTGGCGGTTGGCGGGATCGAGAGCCGCCAGTGCCACCGGTGGGTTTTCGGAAGGGAGAACGCCAGGGAGATGCCGGGTTCCTTGGCACTGTCCTGCCGTCGCGAGGTCCGCGATCGTCGCCCCCGCGCCATCCCGCGTGATGCTGTCCCTGACGGTAGCCGGACTGCGAGCGGACGCCGGCACCGATGCCGGGGCAGCCAGAAGTGCTGCCAGGACTGCGGAAGCGAGAAGCCTCGTCATGGCGTGACCTGGATGACATGGTCGCCGCTGGTCCGGATCGATTGCCGCGCAGCACGAGGCAGGATGATGCAGCCGCCGGAGGCCTGCCCGGGATCCATGCACGCGCAGCGGCGTCCGGCCGAAGGTGTTCGTGCCAGGCAGCGGATCGAGGTTGATGGCTTAGGCAGGCGTATGGTTGCTGCCGTGCGAGCTGCCAGCCTGCAAATCCGTTGCGGTCTGACACCGATGATGGCCCCTGTCGCTACATGTGTGTCGTTGCGGCGAATGCCATGCGCGAACTTGCGAGGTTCTGTTGACGAAGGATTGTCACAAGATCCGGCCATGGGCAGGACAATGATACGGATCGTGGAAAGGTAGTTCGTCGCCGTCCTTGCCAGGGCTTGCGGCTGCCGTTCGGTGCGAGGTTCGAGGGCCGGTTAACGAAGTCTACAGCTGACGCAGGCATGCTGGGAGCTGATGTGAGATCAGGCCCATGCCCGCCAAGATAGCCGTTCGTACGAACATGCAGCCTGCCAAGACGGATCCTGTGGCGCTGGTTTCCTCGGCTGATGACGCCTTGCGGAAGGGGGATTATGCGGCGGCCGCGGACGCCCTGAACAAGGCCCTGCTGACGAGGCCGAAAGATGTCCGGCTGCTGCTCAACCTCGGCGGTGCCCTGAAGGAGTTGGGGCGCTTCGACAAGGCCTTTTCCATCCTGGGGCAAGCCGTTGCGCTCGATCCGCAGCGTCATGGAGCCTGGTCCAACCTCGGTACCGTGAGCCTCGAGCTGCAGCGCTATGACGACGCCATCGCTGCCTTCTCGAACGCGATCCGCCTCAAGACGGACCACGGACCGGCGTTGTCCGGCCTGGGCGTGGCGCTTCGGCGTCGCGGGTTGCCGCGGGAGTCGCTTCCGTTCTTCGACCTGGCCGTGGCGTCGTCGCCATACGACCCGGAAATCCGGACCTGGCGCGCAATGGCCTACCTGGCTGCCGGTGACTACCTGCGCGGCTTCGCGGAATACGAATGGCGCCTCCACGCAGGCGACATGCTCCCGCTTGTCCTGAATGGGCCACGCTGGAAAGGAGAACCGTTGGGAGGTCGTACCCTGCTGGTGCATGGGGAAGCCGGTCTGGGAGACTGTCTGCAGTTCTGCCGCTACATCCCCATGCTCCGGGAGATGGACTGTCGCGTCGTGGCGCAGATGCCGAAGCCGCTCGTGAGGCTGCTGTCCCGCCTGCCGGGCGTGGACAGTATCGTGTCCAGCGAGGAGCCGGTTCCAGTCCACGATCTTTCCTGTTCGGTGATGAGCCTGCCTTATGCCTTCCGGACGACGATCGACACCGTACCCGTCGCCGATGGCTATCTGAAAGCCGATCCGGCCGGTCTTCAGCGATGGCAGGAACTGCTTGCGGCGGACGTGGCCTCGTGGCGGACGCGTACCGGTTCGAGCCGCCACACTCCGCTGAAGGTCGGCCTGGTCTGGTCCGGCGGAAAACGGCCGTGGCACCTGGAGAACACGCTGATCGATCGCCGCCGCTCGATGAGCCTGTCGAGCTTCGCCTCCCTTGCGTCGGCCGGGCCGGACGTCCTGTTCTACAGCCTCCAGCTCGGCGAACCACAGGCCGAGGCGGCACGCCCGCCACCTGGCCTTCATGTCGTCGATCATACCGCTCGCATCGATGACTTCGACGATACGGCCGGTCTCGTATCGTTGCTGGACCTCGTGATCGCGGTGGACACATCGACGGCTCATGTGGCGGCGGCGCTGGGACGCCCGGTCTGGTTGCTGTCCCGCTACGACCAGTGCTGGCGATGGCTGCCCGGGCGGACGGACAGCCCGTGGTATCGCACCATGCGGATCTACACCCAGCCGGCGCCGTTCGACTGGGAAGCTCCAGTCATGGCCCTCGTTTCGGATCTCGTCGACCTGACAACCGTTCCACGACTGGTTGTATAGCGCTGCCGGGAGCTCCTGCTCCTGTGGCTGGACGCTGTTCAAGGCTCCTCCTCAAGGAGTGGCAGGCTCGACACGAGGCGATCTGCCGGGCCGCTTCTGCCGCCTAGATGCGGTCGGCGGACGCGTCCGGCGTTGGATGACCATCGCTTGCTCGACGGCATGCTGTATGTGCTGCGGGTCGGGTGACCGTGGCGCGACGTGCACGACGGGCATCCGCGCTACACGATGGGCGCGCATGTCCGTATTCGACAGGCTGCCGGCAGAACAAGGACGAACGATGGACGCGCTGCTGGTCGAGGTGCTGCGTGGCGGCCGGGTGGAGTCGCGACACGCGGGCTGTGCAGTCGTGATGGATGCCGCCGGCGCCGTGGTGTTCGCGGCCGGCGGTGTCGAGGAGCCGGCCTACACCCGCTCCACGGTGAAGGCGCTGCTGGCGCTGCCGCTGGTGGAGGACGGGGCGGCGGACCGGCTCGGCCTGTCCGACGCCGAGCTGGCGCTGGCCTGCGCGTCGCATGGCGGGTTGCCGGTCCACGTCGAGACCGCCCGGTCCATGCTGCGCAAGGCGGGACAGGAGCCGGACTGCCTCGAATGCGGCACGCACTGGCCGAGCGATCGGGAGGCGGCCGCTGCCCTTGCCCGCTCCGGCGCCGCACCCTCGGCGCTGCACAACAACTGTTCGGGCAAGCATGCGGGCTTCGTGTGCGTCGCCTGTGACGCGCATCGTCCGGTCGCGGGCTACGTCCAGCCGGAGCATCCGGTGATGCGGGCGGCGACCGCGGCGGCGTCCGAGCTGACCGGCGCGCGGATGGACGTGGACAACCGGGCGGTCGACGGCTGCGGCATCCCGACCCACGCGATCCCGCTGCAGGCCCTGGCGCTCGGCTTCGCGCGGTTCGGCAGCGGCGTCGGCATGACGCCGGACCGGGCCGCCGCCTCGACGCGGCTGCGCCGGGCGGTGGCGGCGCATCCGGAGCTGGTGGCCGGGCCGGGACGGTTCGATACGAGGCTGATGCAGCTGTTCGGCGACGCGGTGTTCAGCAAGACCGGGGCGGAAGGGGTGCACGTGCTGGCGCTGCCCGGGCAGGGGCTCGGCATCGCGGTCAAGTGCGCCGACGGCGCCACCCGGGCGGCGGAGGTCGCGGCGGCGGCGCTGCTGGCGCGCTTCCTGCCGACGTCGCCGGATGGGGAAGCGGCGCTGGACCGGTTCCGCCGGCCGGCGGTGCGGAACTGGGCCGGCGTCGAGACCGGCGTCGTGCAGCCGGCCGGGCCGCTCGCCGGCTGATCCCGTGTCAGGAGCGGGCGTCGACCAGCGCCGCGGCGTCCTGCCGCCGGCCGAAGGTGGCGTAGAACGTGGCGGCGGTGAACACGAACGCACCGACGGCGTTTCCGAGCGTGACCGGGATCTCGTTCCACAGCCACCAGTCGCCCGTCGTCACCGGTGCGCCCAGCATCATGCCGACCGGGATGGCGAACATGTTCACCACGCTGTGCTCGAAGCCCTGGCTCACGAAGATGAAGATCGGCAGCCAGCAGCCGAGGATCTTGCCGACGGTGGAGGTCGAGGCGAGGCCCATCACCGAGCCCAGGCTGACCATCCAGTTGCACAGGATCGCCTTGACGAACACCGTCAGCAGGCCGGCCAGGCCGAACGCCTCGTAGGCGGTGGTCTTGGATACCGCCAGCGCGCGCAGCCGGTCGCCGACCGGGCCGCCGCCGGTGTGGCCGGCCTCGGTGGCGGCGATCCAGAACAGCAGGGCGTAGACGAGGCTGCCGAACAGGTTGCCCCCGAACACCATCACCCAGTTGCGCAGCACAGCGCCCCAGCCGATCCGGCCGGCGAACAGCGCCACCGGCAGCAGGGCGAAGTTGCCGGTCAGCAGCTCCATCCCCAGCACCACGATCAGCGCGAAGCCGGCCGGGAACAGCAGGGCGCCGACCACGAACTGCCCGGTCTGGGCTGCGAGCAGGAAGGCCATGGAGGTGACGAAGGCGAGGTAGGCGCCGGCCAGGGCGGAGCGGATCAGCAGGTCGAGTGCTGGCAGTCGCGCCTTCACCAGTCCGGCCTCGGCCATGGAGCTGACGATCTGGGCCGGCTTCACGTAGTCGGACACGGCGTGGCACTCCTTGACGGAAGAACCGACCCGTAGCGGGACGCGGGATCGATCTTCCCCTTCTCGCACGCCGCGACGAACCTGGTCTAATGTCCGGGACGGTCGCAGGCCGGGGCCGGACGCGAACCTGGCGGCCACGGATTCTTACCTCCCGACGCGAGGGCAACGTCATGGACGACCGCTTCACCGAATCGCTGCGGCGCGCGAGCCAGGCGGACTGGTCGGCGGCGACCGGGCACCGCTTCGTGCGCGACCTGTGCGAGGGCACGGTCGGCGACGCGGCCATGGCGCGCTACCTCGTGCAGGACCACCGCTTCCTCGACGGCTTCCTCACCCTGCTGGGGGCGGCGATGGCCACTGCGGACACGGTGGCGGCGCGGCTGCGCTACGGGCGCTCGGCCGGGATCGTGTCGGGCGAGGAGAACACCTACTTCCTGCGCGCCTTCGCCGACCTCGGCATCGGAGAAGCCGAACGGGCGGCGGTCCCGGATTCGGAGCCGACCCGGGCGTTGGCGGCGCTGATGCGCGAGGCGGCCGCGAGCGGGCGCTACGTGGCCGTGCTGTCGGTGCTGTGCGTGGCGGAATGGCTGTATCTCGACTGGGCGTCGAACGCGCCGCGGCCGCTGCCGCAGCGCTTCGTCCATGCCGAATGGATCACCCTGCACGACAATCCCGACTTCCGGATGTTCGTCGCGTTCCTGCGCGAGGAGCTGGACCGGGTCGGACCGGCCGATGCCGGCACCGCACGCGACGTGTTCCGGCGTGCGGTGGCGATCGAGGCGGCGTTCTTCGACGCCGCCTATGCCGGGGAAGGCTGAGGCGGGCTGCCGGTGTCTACTTGCCGGCCTTGATCTCGTGGTCGCCGGCCGCGTCGGCAGCCTTCTTGCACATGAACTTGCCGCGCTTGGTGTGGCCGAAGAACTTGTCGCCCTGCGTGTGGTAGCCCTTGCTGCGCAGGTTGACCCAGACCACGGCATCGCCGGGGCAGGAAATGCCGGGGGTAACGGCGTTGGCGTCCGCGGGCGCGCGGGCGGACTTGCCGGCGGAGCTCTGGCTGGGGGAGGCCTGGCCGGAGGAGCCCTGGCTGGACGAGCTTTGGGCACGGGCGCCGGCGGCGGACATCAGGACGGCGGCGGCGACGGCAATGGCGGCGAGACGGGTCATGGTATGCGGGAACTCCTTCGGGGGTGGACGGGATGGGAGCCGGCGGCGGTTCAGTCCACCAGCCGGCGGGCGAGATAGGTGGCTTCCAGCGCCTGCTCGTGCGCGATCTCGCGGAGGTTGGCGGTGCCGGCGTGACCGCCCTCGGTATCCTCGTAGTACAGGAACGGAACGCCAAGCTGGTCGAGCCGCCAGGCGAAGCGGCGCGCGTGCACCGGCCCCACCCGGTCGTCGCGGGTCGAGGTGAAGATGAACGGCTCCGGGTAGGCGACGCCCGGGCGGAGCGCCTGCAGCGGCGAGATGCGGGCCAGGAAGGCGCGCTCGCCCGGTTGCGACACGCTGCCATACTCGTCGACCCAGGAGGCGCCCGCCGCCATGGTCTCGAAGTGCAGCATGTCGAGCAGCGGCACGCCGATGATCACCGCCCGCCACAGCTCCGGATGCTGGGTGAACTCCACCCCCATCAGCAGCCCGCCGTTGGAGCGGCCGCGTATGCCGAGCCGGCGCGGGCTGGTGATGCCGCGCCCTACCAGGTCGCGGCCGACGGCGGCGAAGTCGTCGAACACGCGCTGCCGCTCGGTCTTTCGACCGGCCTCGTGCCAGGCCGGCCCGAACTCGCCGCCGCCGCGTATGTTGGCCAGCACGTAGACGCCGCCGCGCGCCAGCCAGAGCCGGCCGGTGGCACCGGAGTAGAGCGGCGTGCTGGAGATGCCGAAGCCGCCATAGGCGGTGAGCTCGGTCGGGTTGGAGCCGTCGCGCTTCATGCCGCGCCGGTGCACCACGAAATAGGGGATGGCGGTGCCGTCGGTGGAGCGCGCCTGCAGCTGCTCGACCACCAGGCCGTTGGCGTCGAACTGTGCCGGCAGCGCCTTCACCCGGTCCGCGGCCCCGGTGCCGGCGTCGACCAGCCAGAGCTGGCTCGGCGTCAGGAAGCCGGTCACCTGCAGGAAGGCGTGGTCGTCGTGCCGGAAGCTGTCGACCAGGCTGATCGACGCGTTGTCCGGCAGGGACAGGGAGCGTGCGTGCCAGCCGGCGGCGTCCGGGGTGAACACCAGCGCCCGGCCGCGGACGTTGTCGGCGATCGCGGCGACCACGCGGCCACGGGTGACGCCGACCGACTCCGCCTCGACCGACTGGCGCGGACCGGGTGCGAACACGAGTTGCGGCGGGGCGTCGGGACGAGACAGGTCGAGCGAGGCGAGGCTGCCGGCCGGGATCAGGGGTCCTGACTTTGGCTGCCAGTCCTGGTCCAGCTTCGCCACCAGGCGGCCGGCCACCAGCCCGATCACCACCGCCTTGGGCGGCAGCGGCAGCGGCAGGAGACCGTGCGGCGTCACCTGGGCGTAGGCCTTGGTGAAGAAGGTGACGCCGCGGTCGACCAGCACCGCCTTGTGGTCGTCGCCGTCGACCAGCACCTCCGGACTCACGCTGATGTCGGCGGGCGTGCCACGCGTCACCTCCGCCGCCTGATCCAGCGCCTGTCCGCGACGCAGCCGCTTGAGGATGAACGGGTAGCCCGACGCGGTCAGGCTGCCCGGGCCCCAGTCGCGCGCCAGCAGCAGCGTGTCCGCGTCCTCCCAGGCGACCATCTGCTTGGAGCGCGGCAGCACGAACCCGCCCGATACGAAGCGTCCGGTGGGCAGGTCGAACTCGCGTGCGGTGGTGGCGTCCTCGCCGGCGTCGGACAGCAGCAGCAGGCAGCGCGTTTCCGCAGGCTCCGCGCAGTCGGCCCCCTTCCACACCCAGTTGGCGTGTTCCGAGGCGGATAGCGCATCGAGATCGAGCACCGTGTGCCAGGCGGGCGAGGCGCTGCGGTAGGACCCGAGGTCGGTGCGCCGCCACAGGCCGTGGCGGTGCGCGGCGTCCTGCCAGAAGTTGTACACCTGTCCGTTGATCACCTGCGGGGTCGGGATCCGCTCCGGCGCCTGCGCCACCGCCAGCGCGTCGGCGTGGAACCCCCCGTAGCGGGGGTCGTGCTCCAGCACGCCGAAGGTGCGGGCGTTCTGCTGCCCGACCCAGCCCAGCGCCTCCGGTCCCTCGATCGCGGTGAGAAAGGCGGGCGTCGCGGCCGGCGCCGGATCCGGGAGCGTCGTGGCCCGGAGGGGCAGCGGACAGGACAGGGCGATCAGCAGGAGGGCGAGGCAGCGCATGACGTCTTCCAGAGTACGGGACAGGGCCGGGAACCGGCGAGGGATGCAACATCCGTGCACGCCGTCGGTCCGGATGGTTTCGCGGATTCGGTGACGAGAAACGAGGTGCGGACGCCGCACGGTGCCGGCATGGACGGGGCAGGCACCGATCTGGCACAGGAACCCATCATGGACGAGCAGGCAACGGCAAGGGATCCTCTTCCCGATCTCCCGGGCGACCCGCGCTGGGCCCGGATCCTGGCGCGCGACAAGGCGGCCGACGGCACGTTCTGGTACTCTGTGGTCACCACCGGGGTGTACTGCCGGCCGTCCTGCCCGTCGCGCGCCTGCAACCCAGGCAACGTCGTCATCCATGACAGCCTGGAGGCGGCCCGTGCGACCGGCTGCCGCGCCTGCCTGCGCTGCCGTCCCGACGATCCCGGCGATCCCGCGACGGCGGCGGTCGCCCGGGCCTGCCGGCTGATCGACGAGGCAGGGCAGGCGTTGCCGCTGGCCGGGCTGGCGGCGGCGGTCGGCCTGAGCCCGCAGCGGCTGCACCGCTCGTTCAAGGCGGCGACCGGCGTCACCCCCGCGGCCTATGCCGGCGCAAGGCGGGCGGCCCGGCTCCGGGAGCGGCTGGGCGAGGGCGGCACCGTGACGCAGGCGATCCACGATGCCGGATACGGAGCGAGCAGCCGGTTCTATGCCGAGGCCGGGGACCTGCTTGGCATGACGCCGCGCCGCTACCGGGCCGGCGGCGCCGGGGAGGCGCTGCGGTTCGCGATCGGCGGCTGCTCGCTCGGCGCGGTCCTGGTCGCCGCCAGCACGCGCGGGATCGCCGCCATCCTGATCGGCGACGATCCGAACCGGCTGCTGCGCGAGCTGCAGGACCGGTTCCCACGCGCTGGGCTGGTCGGCGGCGACGCGGCGTTCGGGGCGCTGGTGGCGCAGGTGGTGGGCTTCGTCGAGGCGCCGCGGACCGGCCTCGACCTGCCGCTCGACATACGCGGCACCGCGTTCCAGCAGCGCGTCTGGCAGGCGCTGCGCCGGATCCCGGCCGGCAGCACCGCGAGCTACGCCGCGGTCGCCGCCGGGATCGGCGCGCCGGGTGCGGTGCGGGCGGTGGCGGGAGCCTGCGCCGCCAACCCGCTCGCCGTCGCCATCCCGTGCCACCGTGTGGTCCGCCACGACGGGGCGCTGTCCGGCTACCGCTGGGGGGTGGAGCGCAAGCGCGCACTGCTCGAGCGCGAAGGGGCGCAGGCCGACGGCCACCCTGGCACCGCGCTGCGTGAACAACGTTCATGAGCGGGCCGTCCGGGATCGGTGCGCTCGACCTGCCGGCCGGTGAGCTGGAGCTGGGGCCGGGTGCGGTCCTGCTGGGCGGGTTCGCCTCGGCGGAGGCGGGAGCGCTGCTGGCCGCGCTGGACGGGATCCTGCGGGTGGCGCCGTTCCGCCACATGACGGTTCCGGGCGGGCGGCGCATGTCGGTGGCGATGAGCAATACCGGCGCCGTCGGCTGGGTGGCCGACCGCGGCGGCTACCGCTACGCCGCGAGCGATCCCGACACCGGCCGTGCCTGGCCGGCGATGCCGCCCGCGTTCGCGGTCCTGGCGGGCAGGGCGGCGGAGCGGGCGGGATACGGGGGCTTCGTGCCGGACTGCTGCCTCCTCAACCGCTACGTGCCGGGCGCGCGGATGTCGCTGCACCAGGATCGCGACGAGCGCGATCTCGGGGCGCCGATCGTGTCGGTCTCGCTCGGCCTGGCGGCAACGTTCCTGTGGGGCGGGGCGTCGCGGACGGACCGGCCGCGACGCCTGCGGCTCGGACACGGCGACGTGGTGGTGTGGGGCGGTCCGTCGCGGCTGGCCTTCCATGGGGTGGACCCGCTCAAGGCGGGCGAGCATCCGGCGGCGGGGGCCGTACGCATCAACCTCACCTTCCGGCGGGCGCTGTAGGCGCTCAGCGGCTGCGCGGCAGGTGCAGCACGACCAGGCGGGACGGCAGGATGGCAGGGAACAGCTGGCCGATCACGATCTCCGCGTCGGCCAGACTGGAGGCCAGCGACGAACGGGCCGCGATCGTGCCGTCGTCGATGGCGGTGAGGCGGGTGAGGCTGGGATGCAGCAGCTCGGCCGCGTGCGCCGACGGACGCGGGGACAGGCCGGACGGGGGAGGTTGAGGCAGACGAACATGGCGCCGGCGGTGCGGTGGTGGTTGACGTCGCCGGGTCCGAACACTGCGCGGGCCATCATCAAGGCGATGACGTCGCTTGCGCAGGCAGGTCCGGTTCAGCACGCCGGCGCTGCGCTTGTTGAACTGCCGTCCGCAGGCCCGGCAGCGGAAGCGCCCGCTGCCGTGACCGGCGACGCTACGTCAGGCTGCCAGCGGCCAACAGATCCGTCATCGGCGAGGGCTGATAGATCGGCGACAGGAGGGTCATGGGCGACACTGAAACGGCTACAACGGAGCAGAGAACCTGCGTTCCGTCCTCCTGCTCGATGCTGATCTCGATAGCCGCGCTACGTTCACCTCGGTTGACCTCATCGGCTGCCAAGGCGACCGCGCTTCGCACGCCTGACACCATGGCGGCCTCAGGGTGGGCGTACTCGGCTCCCTCATCACGAGAGCAGAATTCCGAGTTCCTGGCATGGATGAACAGCAGCGGCATGATCTTGATTCCTATGAGGC
>CAXUDP010000038.1:0-31389 GCA_964249735.1 uncultured Acetobacteraceae bacterium
AGGCCGGTGACCAGGATGCGCCGCCCGCTCATGGCGACCGGCTCATGGCAGTGGGCGGCTCAGCGGGCCACGGACAGCACGGCGCGATGACGGGCGAGGTCGGCCTCGACCATCTCGGCGATCATGTCCTCCAGGCGGGTCTCGGCCTGCCAGCCGAGCCGGGCCTTGGCCTTGGACGCGTCGCCCAGCAGCACGTCCACCTCGGCCGGCCGGATCAGGCTCGAACGGGTGACGACATGGTCCTCGTAGCTCAGGCCCACGTGCGAGAACGCGATCCGGCACAGCTCGCGTATGGAGGTGGTGCGGCCGGTGGCCACCACGTAGTCGTCAGCCACCTCCTGCTGCAGCATCAGCCACATCGCCTGCACGTAGTCGCGGGCGTGGCCCCAGTCGCGGGTAGCCTCCAGGTTGCCCAGCGGCAGCTCGCGCGCCAGTCCCAGCTTGATCCGCGCCACCCCGTCGGTGACCTTGCGGGTGACGAACTCGATGCCGCGCAGCGGGCTCTCGTGGTTGAACAGGATGCCGGACGAGGCGTGCAGCCCGAAGCTTTCGCGGTAGTTCACCGTCATCCAGTGCGCATACAGCTTGGCCACCGCATAGGGCGAGCGCGGGTAGAAGGGCGTGCGCTCGGACTGCACCTTCTCCTGGATCAGGCCGTACATCTCGGAGGACGAGGCCTGGTAGAAGCGGGCCGTGGGCCGCGACAGCCGCACCGCTTCGAGCACGTTGGCGGCCCCGATTCCGGTCGCCTGCCCGGTCAGCAGCGGCTGCTGCCAGGAAGCGGCGACGAAGCTCTGCGCCGCCAGGTTGTACACCTCGTCCGGCTCGACCTGCTGGACGATTCGGATCAGGGAGGACAGGTCGAGCAGGTCGCCGTCCACCAGCTCGATGCGGTCCAGCACGCCGAGCCAGCGCAGCCGGGCGCTGACCATGTCCGCGGAGGCCGAGCGGCGCGCCAGGCCCACCACCCGGTAGCCCTTTTCCAGCAGCAGCGCCGACAGGTAGGCGCCGTCCTGGCCGGTGATGCCGGTGACGAAGGCGGTGCGCCCGGAGGCGGATTCGGGACGGGTGGGGGAAGCCGGCTCGGTCTGCATCGAGGCGACCGGTTAGAGCAAAGCGTCGTCGAGGTCCAGAAGGCCCGCTCAGGCCCCAGGCGCATCCCATGACATGACACGGAACGGCCGGCCGTCGGCACCCGCCGCGGCCCCGCCGCCGATCTGGCCTCCCGATCCGTCCGGACTGCCGCCACCGGCCAGCACGATCGCCCGGCGCCTGAAGCGGTGGCCGGCGCCGTCGTCGGCGTCCACGACCACGGTGACCGCGCTCTCGTCGGGCAGACCCTGTGCGGTGCCGGCCGGTGCGGGCGCGTTCGGATCGGGGCCCAGCAACAGCATGGCGTTGCGCACGATCGGATCGGCGGCGTTCGGGTCCGGATCGCCGTCGTGGTATAGGGACAGGTGCGGCACCACCGCGGCAAGGAGCTGCGGCGTCATGCCGAGCACGAGCCCGAGCTCGCCGAGCGACTCGAACGGGCCGCCGGGCGGCAGGTAGTCGCGGCCGGCGGCCTGGTAGTCGGCGCCGACGCTGCCGAAGAAGCGCCAGGCAACGATGTTGGTGGCGACGGCTGCGGCGGTGCGCGTGTCCGCGCCGGCCGCCTGCAGCAGGGCCGCGAGCAGCGGCGCCTGCGCCCGGTTCGGGTTGACCTTGCCGGCCTCGTTGAACAGGCGGATCGACAGCGCGAACCCGTCCTGACGGACCCGGTAGACGCGCCCGTCGGCGAACCAGTGCCCGCCGGCGGGAGGCAGGGACGCATCGAGCAGGTGGAATGCGGCGAGGTCTATCCCGCCATCCGCCGCCGCCTCGAGCTGGGCGTTGCGACGCAGGTCGCCGGCCTGGCGGGTGCGCAGGCTGCCCGAGGCTGCCATCGCCGACACCAGCAGCGACAACAGCACCAGGGTCCAGAGCACGATCAACAGCGCGAAGCCGTGCTCGCGGACCGGAGGCCGGGCTGCCGCCGCCCCCGTCAGGGACCGAGCCCGACGGCGTTGCGCACCCGGCGCTGCGGGTCCGAGCTGCCGGTCTGGTGCATCGGCGTCAGCTCGTCCGGCACCGCGGCGGCGTTGACCAGCGTGTCGCGCAGGTCCTCGGTCAGCGCCTGGGCATCGCGCTGGTCGTGCAGCACGTGCGGAGTGATCAGGATCAGAAGCTCGGTGCGCTGACGCGAGTTGTTCTGGCTGGAGGTCAGCAGGCCCAGGATCGGGATGTCCTTGAGCCAGGGGATGCCGCTGTTGCCGCGGCTGGACTGGTCGGTGATCAGCCCGGCGAGACCCACCGTCTGGCCGTCCTGGATCACCACCCGCGAGACCACCGACTGGTCGTTGAAGGTGGGGTTGGCCGCCTGGGTGCTGGAGCTGCCCGGCACCACCGAGCTGACCTCCTGGGAGATGTCCAGCGTCACCAGGCCGCCATTGTTCACACGCGGCGTCACCTGCAGGATCACGCCGGTCGGCTGGTAGCTGTCCTGGTTGAACACCGCACCGGTGCTGAGCGTGCTGGTCTGCGAGCCGGTCTGGATCGGCACCAGCTGGCCCACCAGCAGGCGGGCCTGCTGGTTGTCCAGCACCAGCAGCTCGGGCGAGCTCAGCACGTGCACGGTGGTCACCTGCTGCAAGGCGTTGATCGCCAGCGGCGCGCCGCCGTTGCCGGTGGCGCCGCCGATCACGAAGCCGGGCAGCGTGCTGTTCAGCGCCGCGGTGGCGATCGGGCCGGTGATGTTCTCGGTGCCGCCGCCGGGGGCGCCAGTGCTGAGCACGCCGTTGATGCCGCCGGACTTGAAGAAGAACTGGGTGCCGTACTGCAGCTGGTCGTTGAGCGTGACCTCTGCGATCACCGCGTCGATCCGCACCTGCAGCGGCAGGATGTCGATCTTGCGCAGCATCTGGCTGACCGTGTCGTTCTCCTGGTCGGTGGCATAGACCAGGAGCGCGTTGTTCTGCGGGTTGGGAATGATCCGCATGCTGTGCAGCTCGGCGCCGCCGCCGGAGCTGTCGAGGCCGCCCAGCAGCGGGTTGGCGCCGGCCGACTGTCCGCCGCCAGTAGCGGGCGCGGTGGTCGCGCCACCCAGGCCGCCGCCGCCGAGGCCGGTGGTCGCGCTGCTCCCCCCCAGCCCGCCGGTCGATCCCAGGCCGCCGCCCAGGCCGCCGCCCGATCCCAGTCCGCCGCTGGAGCCGAGGCCGCCGCCCGATCCCAGCCCGCCGCTGGAGCCGAGGCCGCCGCTGCTGCTGCCGCCGAGACCCTGCTGCGCGTTCTGCTGGCTTTGCAGCGTCGGCGTCGGCTGGGCGGTAACGTCGTTGGGGGTGAAGGCCTGCTGCAGCACGTAGGCGGCGTCGTTGGCGTGGCTGTTCTGCAGGTAATACACGTGCCAGGCACGCAGCGTGGTGCGGCGCTGCGCCTCGATCAGCCGGAACAGGCGGGTCGCGTCGTCGATGTAGCGCGACTCGCTGGCCACGATCAGAACGGCGTCGACGCGCGTCATCGGCACCACGCGCACCACCTGCGACAACGAGCCGCCGCGGCCGCGCAGCGCTTCCTGCAGCGCGGTGGCGGTGTCCTTGGCGCCGCCGGTATCGACCGGCAGCAGCGCATAGGACTGGCCGGCCAGCGCGTCGATGTCGAACGCCTGGATCAGGTTCAGCAACGTGCCGCGCACGTTGGGGTCGCCGCTGACCAGCAGGGCGTTGCTGCCGTTCACCGCGGTGATCCGGGCACCGGACTGCACGAACGGCTGCAGCGCCTTGGCCAGGTCCTCGGCGCCGGCATAGCGCAGCGGCACCATGGCGCTGCCGGCGAGCGACTCGCCGCTGGCCAGCACCGGCGGGCCGGATCCGCCGCCTGCTGCCGAGGCGGGCCCGCCCGGCGCCGCCGAGGCGCCCGGCGTGCCGGCGGCGACCACGCGGTAGATGCCGCCGGACTGGTACAGCGTGGCGCCGACCTGGGACAACAGCGTCTGGAGCGCGGGCAGCAGCTGGCCGGTGGAAAGCGGGGCCGCGGTGTGCAGCGTCACCGTGCCCTTCACCGCCGGGTCGACGGTGTAGGACACGTGCAGCTGGCTGCCCAGGATCTGCGCCACCGCGTCGCGTATGTCGGTGTCGGCGAAGTCGAGCATCACCGTGCCGGCACCGTTATCCGCGCCGATGCTGCGCAGCACCGGGACACGGTCGCGGCCATAACTGACGGTGGGCGACAAGGGCTGGTCGGTGGTGCCGACATAACCGTTCAGGCGCGGCGTCGCCGCCTGGTTGGCGGAAGCCGGGAGCGGCCGCAGCGGCCGGATCACCGGCTGGTCCGCCGGTGCGCTGCATCCGGCCAGCACCAGCATGCCGGACAGCAGCAGCCGTCCGGCCGCTCCGGAACGGAGGGGGGAAACGGTCATGGCGGCGGCGGCGGGCGCTGGCCGGGGGCGAACGGCAGCCCCGCTCCGCCCAGCTGCAGCGGCCGGTTGCGCAGCAGGTCGAGGATGGAGGGATGCGGCGGCAGGGTCCCGGCGGCGGCGGCGGCGGCGCCGTCGTGCGTGCTGTCGTCACGCGACGGATGCAGCACCCGCGGGCCGTCCGGTCCGACCACGCGCACGCTGTCGTCGTCGATCGCCACCACGTGCCAGGCGCCGGCCTGCTGGCCCGCCGCCACCACGCTACCGCGGGCGTCGCCGCTGCCGGCGAAGATCGCCCTGCGGCCGGCCGGTCCCACCACGATCCCGGCCAGGCGGGGCTGCTGCGGCCCGCTAGTCACGGTGGCGGCCGGACGGCGCGACGCGCTGAACAGCGGGCGGGCGAGGATCGTCGCGGTCCAGCCCTGCACATGGGCCGGGTCGGGCAGCACGGCCTCGCGCGTCGCGGACGTTGCGCGCCCGGAGGCGGCGGGGGCGGATGGACGGGGCAGGCGCATCTCCCTGATCACGGCGGAGTGATATTCAAGTGCGAGCAGCCCGACAAGCAGGCATGCGCACGCGGCCGCCAACAGGAGCAGCGGACGCGGCTGCAGAGACGGCCGTCCAGCGGTCACGGGGAGGCTCCCGGCTCGGCCGTGTCGGACCCTCCGCCTGGCCCGGTCGCCTCGCCACGACGGAACGACAGCACGGTCAGCGAGGCTTCCAGCGGCGCGTTCTGCATCAGCTGGATGCGCGACCCGTGCAGCTCGAAATCGTCGATCAGCATGACCGGGGTGGCCCGCTCGATCGCCGCCACCAGCCGCACCATCACCTCGAAGGGTGCTGTGACGGAGATGCGCACCGCGACGCGCCGGTAGCCGCTTCCGGACGGGCCGGCGGCGGCGCCGGGCAGGGTCTCGCTGGAGGACAGGCTGGCGCCGAGTGTTGCCGCCATCTGCTGCACCTGCCCCTGGAGTGCCGCGCCGGCGATGGCGTCGCTGCCGCCCTCGATCAGCACGCCGGGACCGGACCGCCCTGCCCCGGCCTCGGCGGCGCGTCGCAGCGCCGGCAGCCGGGCGGCGAGCGCCTGCATCCGCACCGACAGCGCCTGCCGGCCGGCCAGCGCCTCGGCACGCCCGTCGTACCAGTCGCAGAGCGGGCTGCCGACCAGCTCCCAGCCCGCCACCAGCAGCAGCAGCAGCAGGCCGGCCGCCAGCAGCCGTCCCGGCCGACCTGTCGGCAGCGACACCCGTCCGATTCGCACCGGCGCTGCCGGCGAGGCGGCCATCAGCGCGCCAGCCCGGTGCGTATGGAGAACAGGTCGGTGTTCTGGCCCTCGATCCGGGTCACCGGCGCGGAGAAGGCGGGAGCGGAGAAGGCCGGATCGGCGCTGATCGCCGGGATCAGCTTCGATGCCTGCGGCGACTGGCCGCTGACCGTCAGCTGGCCCTGGCGCAGGGTCAGGTCCGACAGGTAGGTGTCGTCGGGCAGCACGCGGGTCAGGGCAGCCAGCACCGCCAGGGTGTTGCCGAGGCGGTTGCGCTCGGCGATCACCAGGTCGGCGCCGGCGGCAGAGCCGGCGAGCCGGCGCTGCAGCGCCTGCACCTCCGCCACCCGCGGCTGCACGGCGTCGATCCGGCGGTCGATCCGGGCGGCGGCCACAGCCTGCAGCGCGAACGGCAGCACCACCGCCAGCAGCGCCAGGACGGCACAGCCGACGCCCGACAGGGCCAGCAGACGGCGGGTGCGGGACGCGGAAGCGGAGGGCGAACGGGCCAGCGGGATCAGGAGCCCGGGCGGGATCTCGATCGCGCGCGCCGGGGTGGACGCGGCCCGCAGCGCTTCCAGCAACGGCAGCAGCGGCCGGCGCAGCACCATGGACAGCCGGAGGTGCAGCCGCCCGGCCTCGCGGTCGCGGCGCAGCACGGTCCAGGAGAAGAAGGTCTCGTCGGCGCTGAACGGGGTCAGCCGGTCCATCTCGTAGCCCAGCACGCGATCGAGCCCGGCCTCGGCGGCGAGCGGCAGCACCACGTCGCGGCGCAGCGCCGCCTCGGGGGCCAGGCGGAGCAGCACCGGGCTGCCCGGGCTGTCCGCCGACTGCGACGCGAGGGCGGCGGCGAACGCGTCCTCGTCGGCAGGCAGCGCAAACACGCCGATGGGGGTCTCATCGGCGCCGCGGCGGCGCAGCAGGCGGCTGCCGCCGGGCAGCGGCTCGACCAGCAGCGCGCCGGCCGTGGCCGGATCGGGCCGTGCCAGCTGGGCCGGCACCAAGTCGAGCATCTGGCTCGTCCACCAGGTCAGGGCGTCGCGCATCATGGTGGAACAAGGGTAGAGCACAAGGCGGCGGCGCTTGAAATCACCCGGGTGCCCCTACCCGCTGGCCTGGTCGCGGGCCGGCGCCACGACGATGTCGGGCCAGCGGCGCGCGTCGCCGTAGGGAAACACGATCCGGATCCGGATCAGCACCGGGGGGGCGGTCTCCTTCCACTGCGTGTGCCAGGCGCCGTCGCCCCAGTAGTCGAGGTCGATCGTGTCCACGCCATCGAGCAGGGTTTCGCGATGCGGCGGCGGCGGCGCGCCCACCGCCTTGGCGTGGCGGTGCGGCAGCCAGGCCAGCACGAGGTGATGGGCGTCGTCCACGGACAAGCGCAGGTCGGCCTGCATGCCAGCCTCGCCGACCGGCAGCCGGCTGCGGAACACCAGCCCATGCCGGGTGCCGACCACGGCGTTGCCGTCGGTGGCGGTGCCGGGATCGAGCCCGACGATCAGGCGGCGCAGGGTGCGGTCGACCGCTTCCAGCCGGCCGCCGACGCCGATCATGCGGTCCTGCCGGTCGAACGCGGCCAGGCCGAACTCCGTGCCGCGGGACAGGGTCACCAGCAGGATCCCCAGCACCACCAGGGCGACGATGATCTCCAGCAGGGTGAAGCCCGCGTCGCCGTCGGACATGGAACTTGCACTTCGTTGCAAATCCTGCCTCCGGTTCGGTGCCCCGTGAACAGTGTTCACGGCCCGCTCGCCGCCTGGGTGCCGAGCCGCTCGGTGCGCAGCACCACCGCGCGGGTGCCGTCGCCGGAGCCGGCGTCCGGCCAGGACTCCGTCACCTGGACCGCGTAGAGCACCAGGCGCGGCGCCTGCGGGCCGCCGCTTCCCGAGGCGGAGCGCTCCGGCACGATCCGCAGGCTCCAATGGAAGGAGGTGCCGTCCTCGCCCTCCTGGGTGATCGGGCGCAGGGCGACGCCGTGGCCGACAGCGGCAAGATGCGAGCGGGCACGGGTCAGCGCTTCCTCGGTGCGGTCGGCGACCCGGGTGGAGCGCAGGCCCTCGACCACGCCCTCGAACAGCACGCCCAGCGCCAGGGCGGCGATGACGAACGCCACCAGCACCTCGAGCAGCGTGAAGCCGGCATCGTCGGCAGGCGGGGGGCTCGGCATCGTCGTTCATCATCGGCCAGCCGGGGCGGCGTTCATAGGCCATCCCGGGCAGGTCGCGCCGTTGCCAGGATGGAATAGCCAAAGCCCGGCGATGCCGCCATAAGCTCTCGTTTTCTGGACTGCCGAGGGGGTGACCATGCGGTTGTTCGCAGCAACGGGCCTGCTGCTCCTGCTTCCCGTCGCCGGCCTCGCTGCCGCGGATCGGTATCACGTGGTGACCCCGAGCTTCGGCTGCGTCGTGCCGTGGACCGCGTGGGCGCTCAACGATCCACGCAACCCGCACCGTCGCGACCCGCGCTGGCTCGATCACGTCGCGGAGCGCGGCGGGTGCCGGCTGGTGAGCCCGATCCAGGAATGGGACCGGGTCGGCCGGGTGGATGGACTCGCGCTGCTGCGTCAGGTGCCGCCGCGGGTCGGCGCGACGCCGCTGCTGTTCCGGCCGTCGGACGTGCGCCGGGGCGGGATCGCCGACCCGGCGCCCACCCTGGCCAAGGCGGCCGCTCCCGCGCCGCCGCAGCCGGCCGCCCAGCCGGACGCACCGCCTGCCGCGCCCGCAGCGTCTGCCGCACCGCCCACGGCGTTGGCCGCTCCGCCTGATCCGCCTGCTCCGGCGGGATTGCAGCTTCCTGCCGGCGCGGCGTCCTCGTCACCGGCCGCGAGTCCCCCGGTGGCACAGGACAGGCCGGCGGTCGCCGATGCCGTCCCCTCCTCGATGCCGTCGGCTCCGGCCGCGCATGCGCCGGCCGCTCCGGCCGCCGCCACGGCGCCGGCGGCGCCCGCACCCGATGTTGCGACGTCCGCAGCCACGCCCGGCCCTGCGGCTGCACCTCCACCCCCCGCGCCGGCAGCCGCGGCAGCGGATACCGTCCATTCGCCGGCCCCTGCTCCCGCTCGCGCGACCGGCGTCCTGGCGACCATCCGGGGGCTGTCGTTGCGGGACCGGGTCATCGGCCTGGCGATCCTGGGGCTGCTGGTGGGCCTGGTCGTCCTGCGGCTCCTGGCCGCCCGCCGGATGCGGGACAGGGCCGTGCCGTCGCCGTCGGGACTGTACGACGCACCGCCCGACATCGCCGCGGACGAGGCCGACATGCCGCCGATCGATGGCAACGCCTACCGCCGATGGTGCGTGGACTCCCTGACGGAGGCGGGCTGGCAGGCGCGGATGAGCTTTCCGGCCGGCAGGCTGACGGCGGACATCATGGCCCGACGCGACGGGCGCCTGCTGACGGTGCAGTGCCGACCGTCCACGCGTCCGCTGGAGGCGGCGGTGGTGCAGGAAGCGCTGGTGGTGCGCAGCGCGCAGGACGCCCAGGTCGCCGCCGTGGTGTCGAACGCGGGATACACCAGGGCGGCGCGGACCCTGGCCGCCGCCAGCGGCGTGCGCCTGCTGCACGAGACGGAGCTGACGGAGTTCGTGAGCTGATCGGCAGGGCGATCCGCCGCTGGTCGACCGCGACGATCGGATCATCCCAGTCGGTCCGGGAACGGTGCAGCCCGGCCGTCCGGGAGCGTGAGGGTCCGGGCACCGCCTGCCGTGCGGGAAACGATTCGGGCGTCCGGCACAGCCTCGCCGTGCGGCTCGGACCAGCCCTTCTCGTCATGGCGGTTCCGGTGACCGCCTGCGAGGCGGCCGACCTTCCCGCGAGCGCATCCTGGCCGCTGGTCATCGAGCCCGTCGTCCTGCCGGCCATGTCGGCTGGTGGTGGCCCAGGCGATGGAGGGTTCGCCAACACGGTTCGCGACGACCTCGTGGCGTTCCAGCACTTCGTCAGCCGTTCCCCGACGGGACGTCCGGTCTCGGGGCTGCTGGCCCATCCGGTCATCGTCGCGCATGCGACGACGAACGGGCGCGAGGTGGACGTCGAGGGCGTCCTAGTCCGCACGGCGCCGCACGGACTGTCCCTGAGCCTGGGCGTCACCGGCTTGCAGACGCAAACGTTCCGCGACGAACGGGCGGATGTCCACGCGCTTGCGACCCGTGCGGCGGAATGGATCTGTGGCAGGGCCTACCCGGCGTCGTTCGTCATCTACCTGATCCGGCATGGGCGCCGCGAGGAGGCGCCGGCGTTCGCCCGGTCGGCGCTGCCGATGGCGGACGCCTCGGAACGCCCAGGCCTTCTGCTTCACTGGGGCGTGGCGCTCGGCATCCTCGACCGCGATCCGCTCGCACAGGACGATCTGTATCGTCGCGCGCTCGCCGAGAAGCCGGATCTTTGGCCGGCCTACGCCAACCTGATGGGCGTCGACATGGTGCTCGGCCGGGAGGAAGACGCGTGGCGCATCGGGCGGCAGATGAGCGAGGTCTCGGCACGGTCCGGCGAGGCGGTGCCGGGCGACGACCAGCAGGAGGTCTGGTGGCTTCGGAAGGACTACCGCGCCGGCCTCCGGCAGGTCGTCGCCGACGAGAAGGCCGGCGCCGGATCCACGGACACCTCGGAGAACGCGCTGGGCGCCGTGAACGCGGCCCTGCTGCATGACGACGAGGAAGCGGCCGCACAGCTTGCGATCCGCAACCCGTCGATCGCGGACGGCACCATCCCGGCAGCCCGTCACTTCGTCGACGGGCAGATGGCGCTCCGGACCGGGAACCTGCGCCGCGGTCTCGAGCAGATGGAGCTGTTCGACAAGGACTTCGCCGATCCGACGGTCGCCAGCACCTTTCCCGATCTCCGGTGCTGGGTGGCGCCTGCGGAGGAGATGGCTGGTCATCGCACCGAGGCCGATGCGGCGTTGGCCGCCGGTGGCCACCTCGTCGACTGCGCGCGGTTCCGGGGAGACATCCTCGACGGGCGCGGCCGTTGGCACGACGCGCAGCGCGCCTATGCCGCCGCGGTCGCGACGGCGCCCGATCTTCCGGCCGCATACCACTCGTGGGGGCTGGCCCTGGCACGGCATGGCGACCTGGCTGGTGCCATGGCCAGGCTGGCGGCCGCCCATGCCCGTGGCCCGGACTGGGCCGAGCCCTTGAGGGCGGGAGGCGACGTTCTCGTGCGCCAGGGGCATAGGGCCGAGGCGCTTGCCGCCTACGACCAGGCGCTGTCCCACGCACCGGCCTGGGACGCGCTGCGCCAGGCCGGCGCCTCGGCCGCAGCAGGGTCGGGTCGCGGAGCACGGCCCCGGGCGCGGAGTGACGCATCGTTCATCGGCCGGCAGCTATCCGGGCGGAACGCGGAGAACTAGGTTGCGGCGCCTGCCGAGCCGGGCCGAGCCGGGCCGAGCCTTGGAACGCGGAGAGCTGGATGCGCGGACGGATGACGACCAGGCCCCTGATCACAGGTCTGATGCTGGCAGTTCTCGGCCTTGCCGGCCCTGCCCTCGCCGACCCGACGCCGACGGCGCCGCCGGTGGAGGCCAGCCATGCGACTGCGGCGGACTCGGCGCTGCGGGCGACGCTGCCGAACGGGTTGCGCGTGGTGATCGTGCCGGACCGGCTGGCCCCGGTGGTGACCACCGAGATCAACTATCTGGCCGGCTCCAACGACGCGCCGGACGGGTTCCCCGGCACCGCACACGCCACCGAGCACATGATGTTCCGCGGCTCGGACGGGCTGGACAAGGACCAGCTGGCCGAGATCGGCACCAAGCTCGGCGGCGGCTACAACGCCGACACCACCGAGACCGTGACCCAGTACTTCTACACGGCGCCGTCGGAGGACCTCGGCGTGGTGCTGCGGGTCGAGGCGCTGCGCATGAGCCGGCTCAGCCTCCAGCAGGTGGACTGGGACAAGGAGCGCGGCGCGATCGAGCAGGAGGTGTCGCGCGACCTGTCCAGCCCGGCCTACACCTACCTGTCGCAGCTGCAGGCGACCATGTTCGCAGGCACGCCGTATGCGCACGACGCGCTCGGCACCCGGCCGTCGTTCGACCGCACCGACGCCAAGCTGCTGCGCGGGTTCTACGAGCGCTGGTATGCGCCCAACAACGCGATCCTGGTGATTGCCGGCGACGTCGATGCGGACAAGGCGCTCGACACGGTGAAGGCGGTGTTCGGCCCGATCCCGCGCAAGGCGTTGCCGGTGCGCAAGGCGTTCGTGCTCGGCACGGTGGCGCCGCAGACGCTGCGGCTGCCGACCGATTATCCGGTGGGCATCGCCACGCTCGCGTACCGGATGCCGGGCTCGGACTCCAGGGACTTCGCGGCGGCCGACATCCTGGGCGACGTGCTGTCGAGCGAGCGCGGCGCGCTGTACGGGCTGGTGCCGGCCGGCGACGCGCTGGCGGCGGAGTTCCTGTACCGGCCGAAGCCGGACGTGGGCTTCGGGGTGGTGTTCGCGGCGTTCCCCAAGGGCGGCGACAGCGACGTGCTGCTGGGCAAGTTGCGCGCGGTGATCGCCGACGTGGCGAAGAACGGCGTGTCCGCGGACCTGGTGGAGGCGGCCAAGCGGCGCGAGCGGGCGCAGCTCGGGCAGCGCAACGACAGCATCAGCGGGCTGGCGCAGAGCTGGTCCAACGTCCTGGCGTTCCAGGGGCTGGACAGCCCCGACGCGCTGGCCGACGCCTACAAGGCGGTCACGGTGGACGACGTGAACCGGATCGCGCGCGCGGTGCTCGATCCGGCGCACGCCATCACCGCGGTGCTGACGCCGCAGGAGTCCGGCAAGCCGATCGCGGGCAAGGGGTTCGGGGGGGCCGAGTCGTTCGCCTCGCCGCCGGACAAGCCGGTGGCGCTGCCGGACTGGGCGTCGAGCGCGCTCACCGCGCTGCACCTGCCGCCGGCCTCGCCGGCGCCGGTGGTCAGCGTGCTGCCGAACGGGCTGCGGCTGATCGTGCAGCCGGAGCAGGTGACCAACACGGTGTCGGTGTACGGCCAGATCCGGCAGGTGACGGCGACCGAGGAGCCGAAGGGCCAGGAGGGCGTCGCCAGCCTGGTCGAGCGGATGTTCGACTACGGCAGCCAGGACAGGGACCGGCTGACGTTCCAGGCGGCGCTGGATGCCATCGCCGCCGATGAGACGGCCGGGTCCAGCTTCTCGCTCACGGTGCTGCGCGGGCAGTTCGATGCCGGGCTGGCGCTGCTGGCCGACAACGAGCTGCATCCGGTGTTCCCGGCGGACGCGTTCCGGGTCGTGCAGCGGCAGACCGCGGGCAGCCTGGCCGGGCTGCTGGGCTCGCCCGGCTACCTGTTCGGACGCGCGACCGAGCGGGCGATTGTGCCGGCGGCTGACCCTGCGCTGCGGGAAGCGACGCCGGCCAGCGTGATGTCGCTGACGCCGGCGGACGCCCAGGCGTACTACGACCGGACGTTCCGGCCGGACCTGGCCACGATCGTGATCGTCGGCGACGTCACGCCGGAGCACGCGCAGGCGGCGGTGACCCATGCCTTCGGCGGCTGGCACGCGAACGGGCCGCGGCCTGCGATCGACCTGCCGTCGGTGCCGCTCAATCGCACCTCCAAGGCCTACGTGCCGGACCGCAGCACGCTGCAGTCGAGCATCGAGCTGGCCGAGATGCTCCGCACCCGGGTGTCGGAGCCGGAGCACTTCACCCTGACGCTGGGCAACGAGATCCTGGGCGACGGCTTCTCGTCGCGGCTGTATCGCGACCTGCGCGTCAGGACCGGCTACGTGTACAGCGTCAGCTCCCGGCTGAACTGGTCGCGCACGCGGTCGGAGTACTCGGTGTCCTATGGCGCCGACGCGCAGAACATTGGCCGCGCCCGCGACCTGGTGGTGGCCGACATCAAGGCGATGCAGGCGCAGCCGGTCAGCGAGGACGAGCTGACACGGGCCAAGGCGTCGCTGCTGCGTCAGCTGCCGATGGGCCGGGCCAGCTTCGACGCGATCGGGGCAGAGGACCTGCATTTGACTGATCTGGGGCTGCCGCTGGACCAGCCGGACGTGGCGGCACGGCACTACTTCGATGCCACCGCAGCGGAGGTGCAGGCCGCCTTCCGCGACGCGCTGCGCCCCGGCGACCTGGTCGAGGTGGTGCAGGGGCCGGCCACCGGCGGGTGACGCGGGCCGGAGGAACCGGCCCGCGCCGTTCAAAGGTTCAGGATGCGGCCGGCGGCTCCTGCAGCCAGACGATGCTGGTGACCCCGCGCGGATAGTATTCGCTGGCCGACGGCACCTGGTCGATGACCTGGTCGCTGAAGGCGAGCTTCGCTCCGGCAGTCTGCGTCAGCCAGGACACCGACTGCGCATCGGCCGCGTTCGTGCTGGTGCGGATGTCGAGGCCCAGCACCTGCCGCCCGACGAACTCGTTGAGGAAGATCTTCGACAGCCAGGTATTGTCGCTCTGGCTGTCAAGCTTCCAGCCGCCGTTCGGGTAGACGCACAGGTTGTTCGCGAGCACCACGTCGAGATGCCTCTTCAGCGCCCTGATGAAGGTGCCGTAGATCCCGTTCGGCGACACCGCGTCCTGGCGGTCGGCGAAGTACGGATAGACCAGCCCCTCGATCACCGGGATGATGGCGATGGTCTCGCCGTTGTAGACGTTGGAGGCGATGTAGCCCTGCGACGTGACGTGCGCCACCAGGGTGTTGGCGGCACGCGCGGCACCCACCGCCGCCTGTGCCGCGAGGTCGAGGCGACCCGACAGGGCGAGCAGGCTCTCAAGGATGACGTAGGCTGCCCACGCCTTTCCGCCGAGGTAGGAGTTGCCGACTGCCTCGGTCAGGCCGGGTCCGACGGAGTCGTAGGTGGTGATCTCGTCGCCGGTTCCGACGCTGGTCGCGTTGTAGCTTTCGATGCCCCGTCGCGGTTCGCAGCCGCCACGTTGTCGCGGTTGGCGAGGCTCGTGAACACGGACTGGAAGTTGCCGGTGTTCTGCTCGAACCAGGTGACGTCGTTGGTCTGCGCGACGTAAACGCCGGCGATCAGGATCCAGTTGGTCAGCTCCTCGCCGGTCTGGTACGAGAACGTGCCGAACACGTTCGGCTTCTCGTAGGCCGAGGTGCCGTCGGGCGAGAAGGTCGGCCACTGCCCCATGTCGTGGGTGAAGGCGACGCCGCCGGCGCCGACAGCGCCGCCGCCGAGCTCCGTGCCGGTGGTGTAGGAATAGTGCCTGGCCGAGTTGTCCAGGACGTTCCTGGTGGTCCAGGGGTTCATCCCGATCTCGAAGAACTGCTGGTCGACCGACAGGTCGAACGTGTTCATGTACTGGTACTGGCCTTCAAGGACGACCCACCATGGGGCGCCGGACTGGTCCTGCATGAACGCCGTGTTGCCGTAGTAGGAGTGGATCGCCTGCGACAACAGGAACTTCTGGTTGTTGGAGATCTTCGCGTTGTCGATCAGCAGGTTGTCGGCTGCGAACGAGGCGACCCGGTCGGCGAGGCCGGTGGTGGCCGCCGAGACGACCGAGGCCAGGGTTGGGTAGTACTGCGTGTACCAGAACGAGGTCACGCGCCCCTCCGTGATCGGGCCGCCGCTGAAGAAGCAGAGCGCGAAGCGGATGGTCCTGGACTGGCCGGCGGGCACGACCACAGCGATGCCGCCGATCGAGCCGGAGCCGAAGTTGCCCTTCATCGCCTGCGCGAGGTCCGGGGCGGCGAACGCGATCGCCGACTTGTCATCGGTCACGATGGCCGTCTGGGACAGGCCGGTTCCGAAGGTGACGCCGGGAGTGGCCGCATCAAAAACGGACGCATTGCCGGCATCGACCGCGAACACGGCGATCTTCTGTGAGGTGCCTGCGGTGTTGTCGATGACCATCTCGGCGAAGATCGCCGGCAACAGCACGTCCTGGATGGAATGCGTTCCCGAGGTCGAGATGTTGGTCAGCGGACCTGGCGTGAGGAAGCCGGGCGCGGCCGGCTCGCCGGTCGGGTCGGGGATCGAGCGCACTGGCGAGAATAATGCGAAGGAGAAGTCGGCGGTGGTGAAGGTGTCGCTCGCCACGCGGAAGTCGCGGGAAACGTCGCTCTGGGCGTACTGTCCGATCCCGGGTGAGGTGGTGGGATCGAAGAACGGCAGCGCACGCACGGCACCATTGCTTTCGACGCCGACATAGACGCTCTGCGTTCCCGGCAGCTTCTGCTGCTGCCCAAAGCCGCCGCTGGCGCCTGGGTAGCCAAGGGTGAAGGTGGCCTAGGCGCCGATCGGCGAATGGTGCGCGTTGAAGAAGGCGTCAACCGGCGTGAACGGCCCGCTCGTCGCGGCCGGCGTGGTTGCACCGAATGCCAGGTTGGCGAAGGGACTCAGGCCGCCAAGGGCCAAGCCTGCGCCGGCCAATGCCGAGCTGCGCAACAGCACGCGGCGCGTCGGGCCCTGCGGGATGCGATGGTTCGTCAAGGTTCGTCTCCTCTAGACAGATCGATCTTGTTGTTGCGGCTTGAACTCACCGCGATGGTGGATGTGCGGATTTCCCCGTCCGGAACGACGCCTTCTGCATCGGCCATTCCTGCAACCTGACGCTGGACGGGATCGGACGACCCTCATGCTGGGACAAGACGGCCTTGCACCGTCATTAGCGATTTGCCGCATGGGCGCAGGCAGATCTGCATCCGCAGGCACCATGGTTCATGGCTGGTCGCTGCAGCCGAAACACGCAGCACCGGATGGGATTGCCAGATTTCTGTCCTCCCGGCTGTTCACCGCCGGATGGATAACTAGACGTATGAGGTACGTAGGGCAACAGTAAACGCCGATGGTCAGCTAGCCGGCACTGCAAACTCCATGCTGCAGTGCGAAAATACGACGCCGCATCTGATGTTGGGCCGCACACTTGCCGGTCAATGACGTCAAACTCGGGTCAGGCATGAGGTACGCAAATCACCATTGTCGTGCCAGTCAGCCGCGACCTGATCAAGAAGGCGGCAATTCGTCGACTCTGCTGCGATAGTGTTCAGACCGCGCGGTGAGCAGAACGTTCTGCCTGATCGATTTGCAACGGCATGTGGCGGTGGCACGCCGGACCTGGACGGCTGCACGGATGCCATGCGACGCGTTGGACGCTATCAGGCTTCGACAACCGTGAACTGGCGGTCGTCGAAACAGGCTGGCGGCGTTCGTGCGATGTGGCCAGGCACAAACAGCCGTCAGATCGTGTCCGCCGCGGCGGGTGCCGTCTCACCAGATCGTGACGGCTGGTCGTCCGGCACCTGTGTGCCGGAGCAGGTGCTCGCGGCCTGGGCAGCCCCGGTGCGCCTGGACCGGCGTCGCGGTGACTGCGGACCGACGTGGGATGGTTGCGGACGCCGCGTGGGAGCGCGCGGCGCGGCTGCCTAGTCGCCGTTCTGCGCCACAAGCCCGTCGGCGACGGGTCGGGACGACAAGGCAAGGTCCTCCCGGATCCGCGCGAAGGTCGCCAGCGACTGCGCCACGATCTGGTCCATGTTGTAGTAGCGGTAGGTGGCGAGCCGGCCGACGAACCAGACCTCCGGCAGGGCGTCCGCCAGCGCCTGGTAGCGCTTGTAGATGGCCCGGCTTTCCGCCTGCGGCACCGGATAATAGGGCTCGCCCTCTGCCACCGGATACTCAAAGGTGATGCTGGTGCGCGGATGGGTCTGCCCGGTGAGGTGCTTGTACTCGGTGATCCGGGTGTAGTCCTGGTCCTGCGGGTAGTTCACGGTACCGACCGGCTGCAGGGTCTCGACGTCGCGGGTTTCGTGCACGAAGCGCAGCGAGCGATATGGCAGGCGGCCCTCGGAGAAGCCGAAGAACTCGTCGATCGGGCCGGTCCAGACTACGCGCGGCGTGCCGACCCGAGACCGTATGTCCTCGTAGGCGATGCCGGTGCGCACGGTGATGTCGGGATGGTCGAGCATGCGCTCGAACATGCGGGTGTAGCCGTGCAGCGGCATCGCCTGGTACGTGTCGGTGAAGTAGCGGTCCTCGCGATCGTGCCGGACGGGGATGCGGGCGGTGACGCTGGCGTCGAGCTCGGACGGGTCCAGCCCCCACTGCTTGCGGGTGTAGCCGCGGAAGATCTTCTCGTACAGGTCGCGCCCGACCTGGCTCACCACCACGTCCTCGGCGGTGCGTATCTCCGCCACCGGCTCGGCGCGGGCGGCGAGCCATCCGGGCAGCTCGTCGGGCGTGAGCTGCAGGCCGTAGAGGGTGTTGACGGTGTCCAGATTGATCGGCACCGGGACCAGGTGGCCGTCGACGCGGCCGCGCACGCGGTGCTCGTAGGGCCGCCATTCGGTGAAGCGCGACAGGTAGTCGAACACCATCGCCGAGTTGGTGTGGAAGATGTGCGGCCCGTAGCGGTGGACCAGCAGGCCGGCGGGATCGACGTGGTCGTGGGCGTTGCCGCCGATGTGATCGCGCTTGTCGATGACCAGGACGCGCTGGCCATGGGCCGCCAGGCGCTCGGCCAGCACGGCGCCGGCAAACCCCGCGCCGACGATCAGCCAGTCGGGTCGGCGCGGCGGCAAGGGCGATACCATCAGCGAGGTGTTCCTTTTTTTGGGGTTCCGGAGGAGGAAGGCATGGAAACGGGGATCGGGGTCACGTGGTTGCCATGGAGGACGCCCCCATCGCGACGGCGCCCGTGGCCCCCGATGGGCCCCTGGGCATCGGGATCGGCACCTGACAACAGGTGATGACCGGCCGGAGCGATCCGGTAGACTGGGGCTCGGCACCGCCGCGGATGGAGCAGGGATGGATCAGGGCGCGTTGCCGGTTGAAGGCCAAGGGGAGGATGCCGCAGGCAGCAGCCAGGTGCTGCAACGGGTGCTGACGGACCGGCCGCCGGCACTCCGCCCGCTCTACTGGCGGATCGGACGGCAGGAGGCGCAGGGCACCGGGCCGGTGGACGCCGTCCTGTCCAGCAAGCCGGACGAGCAGGGCTTCATCTCCATGGCGCCCGGCACGACCCTGTTCTTCGACACCTATTTCGGCGGCTTCTTCGAGTCGCACTGGCGGCTCAATACCAGGATGCGCCGCTTGTCGCTGTCGGTCACGGTGTCCGGACCGTGCATCGTGCGGGTGAAGCGCCGCTCCGTCGGTGTCGACCAGTTGCTCGGCGAGGTCAGGACGGACGCCGGCACACGTACGCTGGGCTTTGCCATCCCCGACAGCAGCATGAACTTCCGCGAGTACGGGCTGCTCCACTTCGAGGTCACCGCCCTGGGACCGGGAGTGGTGTTTCGGGAGGCGGCCTGGGTGGGCGTCGGGCCGGCGGTGCCGGTGGCGCTGGGCATCGTGTTCTGCACCTTCAACCGGGAACGCTTCATCGCCGGGGTGCTGGCGGCGATGACGGCCGACCCGGCCGTGCTAGCCCGGCTCGACCGGATCATCATCGTCAACCAGGGCAGGACGGGCCTGCGCCAGCATCCCGAGATCGCGCCGCTGGCCGCTCGGCTCGGCGGCCGGCTGACGGTCATCGAGCAGGACAATTTCGGCGGCGCCGGCGGGTTCACCCGCGGCATGCTGGCGGTGCTGGAGGACCCGGCGCTGAGCCACTGCGCGCTGCTCGACGACGACATCCGGATCGAGCCGGACACAATCCTGCGCCTGATCGCGTTCCTGTCGCTGGCCGGCGATATAGCCGTGGGCGGGCAGATGCTCGATGGCGTGCAGCCGATGCGGCTGTACGAGAATGGCGCGGTGATCGACACCCGCGACTGGTTCCCCAAGCCGGCGCAGCACAACCTCGACCTGACGGATCCGCACGGGCTCGACGTGCTGGCCCAGCCGCAGCCGGTGCACTTCAACGGCTGGTGGTGCTTCGCGCTGTCGCTCGACATCGTGCGCCGGATGGGCCTGCCGCTGCCATGCTTCATCCGCGGCGACGACGCCGAGTACGGGATGCGCCTGTATCGCAGCGGCATCCCGACGGTGGTGCTGCCGGGTGCGGCGGTCTGGCACGAGCCGTTCTACCTGAAGCTCGGCAACTGGCAGCTCTACTACGAGACCCGCAACCTGCTGATCCTGGCTGCCCTGCACGACCGGTTCAGCCCGCCGGCAGCGCTCCGACGCGCCGGCCGGAGCTGGCTGATCCACCTGCTGACGTTCCGCTACTATGGAGCGGCGCTGATCGGGCGTGGCATCGCCGACTTCCTGCAGGGCCCGCAGGTGCTGCGTCAGGACCCGCAGGCGCTGCACCGGGCGGTGGTAGAGCTGCGGAGCGCCTATCGTCCGGTCCAGGTCGGACGGCGGCACGTGGTCGACCCGGCCGTGGTGGCGCGCATGCCGAGGCACCGGCTCGGCTTCCTGCTGCTGTTCGCGATCGTGCTGCTGCGCAACGCGCTGGTCCCGACCGCCAGGTCGGAACCGGTCCTGGTTGCGCAGAACCAGTTCTCCTGGGTCGGCCTGCGGCGGATCGACCGCTACGTGCTCGACAACTGGTGGGAGCCGCAGCTGTCCGCGTACCGGCGCGACCGCGGCACGTTCTGGATCCTGGTCAGGCGCACCCTGCCGGTGCTGGCGCGGCTGCTGATCCATGGCGGCCGTACCGCCGCATCCTGGCAGGCGGCAGCCAGCGAGCTGACCTCGACGAGGTTCTGGAACCACTACCTCGGCCGCGCCGGGTCGGCACCGGACGCAGCCATCGCAGGCAGGCGGCCGTCGCCGGTGCCCGGCCGGACCGCGGCGGACCCGGCGGCGCTGTGACGCCGACACGGGAGCGGGAGCCATTCCGTGTAGGCGAGGACCGAGGATGCCCGGGGAGAACGGCCTGCCTGTTCAGGATCCTGGCCGTGCAGCCGGGAACCAGTTGCCGTGGAACCCCGGCGGTATGCAGTGCGGCAGCCGGACCGTGGCGACCGGTGCGGCCTCGAAGCGCTGCGCGTCGAGGATCGCGAGGTCGGTGGTCCCGCTCGCGGTGTCGATGACGAGGCCGAGCAGCCAGCCCTCGTCCTCGGCCCCGCCCCCCGCCGGCACGAACACGAACTCGCCCGGCACCCGGTTGTCGCCGAACTCGTGCACCGCGCGGCTGCCGGCATCGAGATCGTGCTTGTACAGCCTGGTGGCGCCGACGAGCTGGGTGTTGCCGTCGGGGGGCACGGACACCGTGTAGGCGTAGCGGTGGCGCCGCCCGAAGCGGCGCTCGTCGATGCGCGGGAATTCCTGCGGCGTTTCGTCGAGCACGCGGCGGTCGACGCGGCGGGTGGACGGGTCGATCGTCCAGCGCTCGAGCCGGCCCAGCGCGTCGAGCCCGGTGCCGTCGGTGGCGAACATGGTCGGGTAGGCGATCACGTCGAGCACCACCCGGCCGTTCCCGTCGGGAGCATCGTCATCGTAGGCATTGGCGACGTGGAACACGAAGCACGGCTCCACCTCGCACCAGACCACGTCCGCAGCGTCGCCACGCCGCGGCAGCAGGCCGACGCGGGCGCGGTGCGACGGGTTCCAGCGGAACGGGAACTCGTGGCCGGCGAGCACGGCGCGCATGGAAAAGGTGACCGGAAGGTCGAGCACCACGACAAAGCGGGCGGTGAAGGCGCAGTCGTGGATGCAGGGGCCGTGCTGCACCGCGACTGGAACGTCGCGGATCACCTGGCCGGCGTCGGAAACGACCACGTGACGGACGGCATCCCAGATGGCGCCGTCATAGGCGATCGCGTGGTGCTCGCCGGTGAGGGGGTCGCGGTGCGGGTGGCCGGTGAAGGAGCCGCCGAGCGTGCCGTCGAACGGGTTGTAGCGCTGCTGCTCCAGGTCGGGGGACAGCTCGACGGGAAAGCTGCCGGCTTCCACCAGGGCGAAGGCGCGGCTGCCGATGGCGACGACGTTGGTGTTCACGGTGTCGTTGTGGCCCCGCCTGGGACCAGGGGCCGGGGGCCGGCCGAGGGCTGCCGCGGCCAGGCGCGAGCGGATCCAGCGGTTGCGGTACCACGGGGCCCTGCCGTTCTCGAGGGCGATGCCGTGCACCATGCCGTCGCCGAGGAACCAGTGGCGGCCGGCGGGGTCGGGATCGACCGGGTTCGCGCCCATCTTGAGGTAGCGTCCGTCGAGCCCGGGCGGGATCGACCCGGTGACGGGAAGGTCGGCGAGCGTCAGCTCCGAGCGCATCGGCGCGTGGATGCCGACCAGAAACGGCTGGTCGGTCCGGGGCAGCCGCCTGCGGTTGAAGACGGCCACGCGCTGGACCGCGTTCTCGACAACCGTGCGCAGGGCGGACTGGACCAGGTTGGGCATGGATCGCGGGCTCCGGCGGCGTTGCGTCACGGCGGCTCCCGGATGCCGGCCCTCGGGGAGGGCCGGTCGTCGCGGGCAGGCTGCCAGGATACAGGACAGCCCGCGCCGCAGGGTTCCGCATCCTCCCCGCGGCGGATCTAGCGTATGGTGACCGCGCCGGTCAGCCAGTCCACCTGGATGGCGAGTTGCCGTCCGTTCTCCGCCAGCGTCACCGCGCCGCCCGAGGCGCTGCCGTCGGGGTGGAACACCACCGGCACCGGCTTCGTCGCCAGCTCCAGGCCGGCCGGCAACGGGCGACGGGCGCCGCCGCGCACGCCGTAGTCGCGATGGTCGGCGTCGATGGTGAACACCACGTCGTGGTCGGCGTCGATCGCCCGTGTCCGCGCGCCGCGCATCTCGGACGCCAGCACGCGGGCGGCGGCGCGGAGGTCCAGCGTCGGCGACCGCAGCGGGCCGCGCGACAGCACGATGCTGCCGACCAGCCCCAGCACCACAAGCACCACGATCATCTCGATCAGGGTGAACCCGTCGGCGACGGTCCGCGAGTTGGTCAGGCGGGCCGCGGCGGGGCGGACCGGTCGGTGGTCGGGCGGGAACCTCATGGCCGGTTGCTGACCGCGAACCTGGCCGGGACGTCAAGGGCGGATGCCGGGCGCGGGCGAACCGGAAGCGGTCCGGACGGTTCTCGACCGGCGGAGGACAGGAATGGGGGATCGAGCACGACGACCGGCCGAATGGAGCCTGCTCACGCTGGCGCTGCTCGCGCCGCTGCTGCTGCCGGGGTGCAGGGAGCGCAGGCCGGCGGCGGGGCGGGCCGCTGGTGCGCCGGGCCGGGCGGCGGTGGCGGCGGCGGCGGAGCGGGCGGTCCAGGCGGCCATGCCGGCGGTGAAGGAGATGCAGTTCCGCGGCGTGCAGGTGTACAGCCAGGCGATGCCGCATCGCTGGGCGGTGTGCGGCCAGGCGTCGCCATTCGCCGACGACCCGGCGCTGTTCGTGCCGTTCGTGTCGGTGGTGTCGGTCGCGGACAACGGCACGGCGACGGTGCCCGATGCGGCCTTCGTCGGCACGAGCGTGTCCGAGGCGGACCGGACCTACCTGGCGCTGGTCACGCACTGCTACGAGAGCGGCGGCCCGACCGACGGTCCGATGGCGAGCGTGCCGACGATCCCGCCGCTGCCGAACACGGTGCCGTCGCCCTCGCTGCCCGGCGACGCGCCGGTGGCGGCGTCGCGCCAGGGGCCGTTGTCGGCGGCACAGCTGGCGCCTCGGCTGGCGGCGGGCGCGGCGTCGGCGCAGCCCGCGTCGGGAAACATCACCATGCGGCAGAACGCGAACCTGCATGACGGCCCGCACGGGGCGTCGGTCCGGGTGGTGCCGCAAGGGACGGCGCTGCGCATCTTCGGCACGGCACCCGGCGGCTGGTACCAGGTCGGCGACACGGAGCCCTGGGGCTGGGTGCACGAGAGCATGTTCGTGCGCCGGTGAGGCGACGGGCCGGCAGGTCGGCTCAGCGGGTGGCGGGGCCGGCCAGGGGTGCCGGAACCGGGGCGGTCGAGGCGGCGGGGGTGCAGGGGTAGGTCGAGGTCATGAACCGGTACAGTCCGACCGCAGCGGGCTGGTTGGTGAACGCGGGGTGCGTCGAGGCCCAGGTCAGGAAGCGGTCGTGGGCCTGCTCCCGGGTGATCGGCGGGTCGGGCAGGCAGATGACGCGGGATGCGGGCGGGGTTCGGCAAGGTAGAGGTCGACGAAGCCGCTGAGGTAGCCGACGCAGACGCCGTGGTCCTGGTCGTAGCGTGGCGAGCCGGTCGTGATGGCGCACAGGTCGAGCAGGCTGCCGAAGGTGGTGATGGTGGTGGGGGACGGGCGCTTGTAGCTGTAGGCGGCGTCGGGTGCGGGCTGGGCCGTCGCCGGACCGGCGGCCAGCAGGGCGAAGGCGGCGATCGCGGGCAGGGTCGTGCGGTGGAGGGTCATGCGATGCTCCGTTCGCGGGTGCGCCCTGCCCCGTCGCCGCCGGCACGCGGGTCCGGACGCCGGCAGCGGGCGCGGCGGACGCTCACTGCGCCAGGTCGTTCAGGCTCAGCATGGCGAGCAACAACGAAGAAACGATGCCGGCGACGGCGGCGCCCATCACCACGGTGATCACCGGGACCAGGAGGGCGACCAGGCGCTCGACGCGGATGCGGACTTGCTCCTCGTGGATCTCGGCGGCGCGGAGCGACAGGGGGCCGAGCTGGGCGGTTTCCTCGCCGAGGCGGAGCAGGTGGATGGCGCGGACGGGGAAGATGCCGGCCTGGTCCAGGGTGCGGGACAGGCCGGCACCCCCCTTGGCGGCCTCGGTGGCGCGGTCGAGCGCGCCCAGCACGGCGAGGTTGCCGATCACCTCGCGGACGATGCCCATGGCGCCGATCAGGGGGACGCCGTTGCCGATCAGGGTGCCCAGCGTGCGGGTGAAGCGGGCGGCGAGGACCTCGCGGGTCAGCAGGCCGATGATGGGGAGGCGGAGCAGGAGGCGGTCGCGGGCGAGGCGGGCGCGCTCGCCCTGGAGGAGCTGGCGGGCGAGCACGGCGAGGAGGACCAGGCCGAGCAGGAGGAACAGGCCGTAGCCGCTCAGTGTGTCGCCGATGGCGATCAGGATGCGGGTGGAGCGCGGCAGGGCGGCGCCGTTCTGCTCGAACAAGGGGACGAACTGGGGGAGGACCTTGGTCAGGAGCAGGACGATGGAGCCGATCGCGGCCAGCATCAGCATGGTCGGGTAGATCATCGCCGACTGCAGGGTGGAGACCAGGGCGCGCTCGCGCTCCATCAGGGTGGCGAGGCGGTCCAGGGTGGCGGCGAGGTCGCCGCCGGCCTCTGCGGCGCGGACCAGGCCGACGTTGAGGCGGGGGAAGCTGTCGGGGTAGCGGGCCATGGCGGCGTGCAGGGTGGAGCCGTCGCGGACGGAGGCGCGCAGGCCTTCCAGCACGGTGCGCTGGCGCGGGTTGGGGGCGGTCTCGACCAGGAAGCGGAGCGCGCGGTCGAGGTCCTGGCCGGCGTTGAGCATGACCGCGAGCTCGCGGGTGAGGTTGGTGACCTCCTGGCGGCGCAGGCCGCGGCGGCGAAAGCCGGGGAGCTCGATGCGCAGGCCGGAGGCGAGGCCGCCGCCGGCGGGCTCGGCGCGCATGGGGATGTTGCCCTGGCGACGGACGAACGCCACCACCTCCGCCTCGGTGGCGGCCTCAGTGACGCCGCGAACGGTGTCGCCGGTGGGGGTGATGGCGGTGAAGCGGAAGGCGGGCATGGCGAGGTGGAGTGTGCGGCGGATGGGGGTGGAGGGGAAGAGATGGGCACGGAGGGAGGGTAGCATGTCCCACGAGGCGGGTGGTTTCAGCCGGTTCGTGTTAGCCCGGGGCAGGTGGGTATAATGTCATCAACTGGTTCTGAAATTTGAGACGAGATCGCGGCCGAAGGGGATCGGGACGCTCAGGAAGTTTCAGGAGTGAAGTGGGTCGCGCCCACGGTGGGCTAAGGCCGTTGGCTGACGAGGAAAAAAGCGCCGCCGGTATCGACGAGGAGCTCGTTAGGATCGAGCACGAGGGCATCGGCGGAGCCGGCGTCGATGTGCGGGGCATAGTGCCTGAGCCTAAACTGGCCGAGGGCGATGTCACGGCGAGTAACTTTCCAGTCGTTAGCGAGGAAGTGGCCTCCATTGATGACGGTCATGGAGGAGTTGTTGCAAGCGTGGCCTCTGATCCTAATGGGCTTGGCGGAAATATCTACAGTCGTGACGAGGAGTTTCTTCGCCTAGTCTTCGCCTTCTGATGTCGGAATAGCCAGCGATTGGGTCTAAGTGCCAGCGGCCGTAGAACTTGTCCATGTCCGCGGCAGGCAACGAGGCGGGCTGCATAAACATGGCAAAGACCAGAACGGGGGTGAAGCTTCTCATCTGCGTCGGCCTGCCGAGGGAGTGACAAGAATGCTATGCTGATCGACCTCGCTAGCGTGCCGATTGACTAGGCCACGGGAAATGACTGGTGGCCCCGTTGTTGCAGTGGACATCGCGGTTATGCATGTAGCCCATGTTCCTTGTGCATGATGATGACGCCGACGTTGTTGTCGGGGTCGTGCAAGGCAGGGTCGATGCCGCCGCCGGAGAGGGCGATGGAGGCCGGAGCATCAAAATGGCTCTGGTTGAGTTGGCGGTTGCAAGTGCCGGCGCGGAGGCTGTTCTCAGCTTCGTCGACGCGGGTGTCGAATTTGGTCGTGTTCGCGCGCGTCGACACGCTGAGTCAACTCGACAGCGGTTCACGAGCCGAGATGCGCAAGGAGGGCAGCGCCGACAGCACGATTGCTGGCGGAGTTGTTGTAGTGGCCACTGCGTATTGCCGGGCTGTCCGCCCTGCCCGCCCTGGGTCTCCAGGGCGGTGCGGCGGGTGGCGAACACAGACAGAGTCACGTTGGAAGCGGGACCGCCGCAGCGGCTCTTTGTGGTTATTGAGCCACGGTGACTTATGGCTCACTTCCGTAGCAGAGGACCACCTCGATCTAGTAGTGCTAAACCTCTTCTCGTTGATGAGGCGGAGAATTTTAAATACTAGCTGCATCGAAGGGCGGCATTGATTCACATGCAAGTCGTTTAGCAATCGCTACCTAGAAGTTCAAACTCGCCGGAAAGAATTTTGTCGACAATCTTTTTAAACTTTGTTCGCCTCCGAACTCCTGTCTTAACTTCAACTACTGTGACGAACTCGTTTCTCCCAAACTTGGGAAGTGGCGGCATCAGTGCTCTGACTTCTTTCATTGCAATTGCGTATAGATTATCAAACAGTTCGATCTGATTTATGGCGTTGACGTCTTCGGACAGATTGTCTCTAGATGTCAAAGCCAACAACTCTCGTGCTGTTTTTAAGACTTTAACAAAATCGCCAGACCTCTTATGAACAACCATTTCATGATAGACAAAGAAGGCGAACATAGTCCCGCTGACACTTGTGAACGTGCTTTCACTTTCTCTGACAAAGTCTACTACTAGCTTCGCATTTGCCAAATTTTCGGACTCAAGATTGAAAGCTATCCAGTTAGACAACGCAATCGTATCGTGAAGCGACATGAACTCTAGAGCTTCTGGCTCTCTGATGAGAGACCAATAAGTGCGGAAAGCAGCCTCACGGTCGCTCCCGTCTGCGCTTGCCAACCAGACTGCCATGGCATTCAACTTCTGTTTCAGCAAGGCTTCGCTAGCTATAGACGTCTCTTCAAGTGCCCACCGCAAAAGCGTTTTGATTTGGACCAGGTTTGATTTCCAGTCAAGCGACATTGCCAAAGCAAAGGTTGTCTCGAAGCTATTCGTTCCTGATCTTTTTTGCGCAATATCTAGAAGTCGCCAGAGAGTCTCGCCTCTTTGTAGTTTTAAGGCTACAGTCATAAGCTCGGCCATGTGCCGTTGACTGAAACCCAGCATCTCTGGTGAAGTTGTGTACGGTATATCTTCGCGAAAGAGGATATCGGAAACCTCAGCCAAGATCTCTCCAAGCTCCGCCGGAGTTTCCGCGAAATTTAGTATGACCGAAGCAAAGGCCGGCTTCTTTGTTACCGCAGCAGCACCATATGCTGCCTGAAACGCTTCCTTCGCCTGCTCCGTCCGTCCTAGAACTGCATAGACTTGTCCGAGATTATAATGTGCAGCCGCAATAATCTCAGCCTTATCTTTATCAGTTAGCGACGCATCAGAGGAGATTTCATTCAAAACCTGCTCATTTATCTCAATAATTTCGCTCTGATGATCCTGGATTGAAGCTTTCAAATACGCCGTACTCTGCGCATGTCGAGCACGTAATCTGTAAGGTCCTGGAGTGTTCGCAAGAGTTTTAAAAACTGTAATGGCCTCATCTAAATGACCCATTAGCATCGTCGAGAAACCAATGTGGTAGCTAAGCATAGACCGCACCTCAGACGATGGGTTATACTTACTTGCCCTATCTAGAACTGGTATGGCTTCGCGGTAGTTTCCAGTGTGGTAAAGAGCCATTCCGTATCGTAAAATTTCAAGATCCTCTAGAACATCAACTGATCCACCCGCATCGAAAAACTGTTTGAACAAGTCAATTGCTTCTACATACGCTGCATTTAGATAACGACGTTCAGCCGCTTTGAGTAGGCCTTTGCGCCCAGCTTCTACCTGAGACAACCAAGTTTCCGAAAGTGCGTGCTCAATCACCCTGTTCTTGATTTTCGGCGCTTCATTAGCTGAAGCTGTGGTGATACCTGCCAGATACAATTTGCTACGGGACCGATCGTCAAGCGTATTCCCCTTCCCGTAAAGTAGAGAAACAAGCGCCCCCCTCACATCTGTGTCGTTTTCGGCAAGAGCCCGAATATGATCGAGAGGCGCTCGATCATAACGAGTCAAGTAAAGTTTACTTATGATACTTTCTACTGTCTCTACGCCAATTGTTTCTGAGGCTGAGATCGAGTCCTCAAGAGCGGAGTAGACGTCCCATGTCATGCGTGGGTTCCCGCTAATCCAGTTGTATACGGCCTCCTGCACATCTAATCCCAGTTTTATGTTTGCATTACGCAACAACACTGAAACCTCTTCCTTACTAAAGTCACTGAGGTATATCTTTTCGCCTATATTAAAGGGAGAGATATTTTTGTCCTTAATGAGATCAGTCGGTTCCGCAACACCGGATAAAATGTATGTAAGGTGCTCATACACAGGAAAGTTTGCCCTAGCAAAATACATGCTTCGGATCTGTGACAGAATTCTATCGGAATAAGGCTTACCCACAAGAGAGTCTATTTCATCGAGTATAATGATCACGCGGTCCTTCTTCACAGCGGTTAGGATACTGCGAAGATGTCGATCATACTCAACGCTTGGATCGAGCGCTTCTGCTTTACGTTCTACCTCTATGCGAATACGGAGATCGAGTGACGGTTGAGTATCAAGAAGACTATCAATTAGATTACGAAACAACCCTCGGGCATCGCCGAAACTGTTTGATAAATCGACATAAACCGCTAAATCTCCAAGAGCTTCCCGAGAGCGCTTCATCCGCAATAAAAGATTCGTTTTGCCCATTTGACGGGCAACGAGTATATATCCGGGACGTCCCATCTCTTCTATGACATCATTTAGTTGTCGATCTGCATCCCGATCTACATATAGGTTATCCGGTATAATCGTACGGGCTCGCAGAGCTTTTTGGTAAATATTCATTGGATCAACTCTCCACCAACCTGAGCACATAGAGCCTCTACGGAAGACTCTGCTGATGTCCCATTCCGCCAGTGTCTAAAGACCATTTTTACAAATCGTGGCGAGCCACGCGATGCAAATGTAATTTTATTTTGTTCGTCTGGAGTTAGAGTAGGCCTGATCATCGGTGTCAACAACTTGACTAGGCGCGCGATGTCGAAATCGCTCCACGTCTGAATTGGCAAAAACTGGATCTTCTCGCGAGCTTTGCTACTCAAGCTTGCTGATGACTGTGTGATTGGATGTCGAGAAGAGAACGCAAACCGCACCTGACCGTACAACCTATCATCAGCATCGACCAAGTCGAGAAACTCAGACACAATATCCGCGAATTGAGTTAACAACTCGGCGTTTACCGGCATTTCTTCCACAACATTTGCTACTACTTTATCACAACGAAGATCTAGTAATGCTAACTTTGCTAAGGAAACTTGCTCGCCGAAATTACGTCCTGGGGCGCTAGTAACCGATTTATCGGTAAAAGACCATAATTCGGAGCAGAGGGCGTTAAACAGGGCAGGCGCATCCGCTACTTCGTGTCCGGACAGGCTAATGTGATATAGTTTCCATCCGCCAGAATAGACTGCTCTTCGGGCTGCAGCTGATTTACCTATTCCTGAGTCACCTGTAAGCCACACATGACTCTTTGCAAGCACTTCAAACAGAGTGCGATCGAACGACCTTTGTATATAAAAGGCTTCGTTTGTAGGAGTATAAACATCAAACAACGGGTCTGACGGTCTACCAAACATCTTTGCTGCAACCGGCGCAACTTGCTGTGTCTGAGTTCCTGAATCCTCCTTTAAAAACCGTTTTACCGTTTTATATTTTATATCATTGCGGTCTCGTGGGGCAACGATAGATCGATGGTTTGCATCTATTATGACCGACCTATTCTCACGCCCAATATAGGGTGCCGCACTTTCCGCAGGGACTGCACGGTCACATCCACCCATAATATACTTAACTTTGACGGCTTCCTCGACCTTAAGTTGTTCCCAATCTATGTTCAGCGCCGATAGGCCGCCTTCATCTTTAGAAAGAGATCTGAGCTGGCGGTGCGGAAGAGACACAAGGGATCCTACATTTGCCAGAGTCGCGCCGGTGCTAGGGACGGCCAATAGAGCAATCCTTTTAATCTTCATCTTCTGGCCCGACCGGAGCATAGACGTAACCATCTGCCGAACGATTAGACCTCCAAGACTATGCGCAACGATGAATATACCACTTCTAGTACCATGCTGCTCCTCAAGAAAATTCTTAAATCCATCAGCGAGATCACGAAGTCCGGGCAGGGGCGGTGTGAACGGCAGCCTGATGAGACGTGTTGGGTAAGTATAAAAATCGACGACGAGATTCTTGAAATCCGGATCTTCATTGAGACAGGCTGTAAATTTGCTCCATGTTGAGCGCGGTGATCCCGATAGCCCATGCACAAATACAATAGCCTCATCCTGATGTATCGCTTCGGAGTTGATTGAGGGCTGTTGATGGTTATCACGAACCGCGAAGTGTTCAGTTGCCATTGGTTTAAATCAGGCTCGCTGCGATGGGCGATTGTTATCTATCATGTTTGTGACTGCACCTTGACTGTGAAGAGTAAGTAGCCAAGGCAACACGCATCCTATCCCTCCGCCCGGATGGAGCGAGCGACTTCCTCAATGGTCGTCGTCCCCGCCAGCGCCGCCTCCAGCCCCGCGTCGAACATGGTGACCATGCCGGCGGACACGGCGGCGCGTTCGATGGTGGGGTGGTCGGTGCGGGCGAAGATTAGGCGCTCGATCTCGGCGTCGGGGGCGAGGAATTCGGCGATGGCCTGGCGGCCGCGGTAGCCGGTGTTGCGGCAGGCGGGGCAGCCGACCGGGTGGAACAGGGTGATCGGGCGGCGGGCGGTGCGACGGGCGAGGTCGAAGCGGTCGATCAGCTCGGGCGCGGCCGGGACCTCCTGCTTGCAGTCGTCGCACAGGCGGCGGACCAGGCGCTGGCCCATCACGCCGCGCAGCACGGCGGTGAGCAGGTAGTCCTCCACGCCCATGTCGCGCAGGCGGGTGATGGCGGCGGCGGCCGAGTTGGTGTGCAGGGTGGAGAGGACCAGGTGGCCGGTCAGGGCGGCCTGCACGGCGATCTGCGCGGTCTCCAGGTCGCGGATCTCGCCCACCATGATCACGTCGGGATCCTGGCGCAGGATGGAGCGCAGCAGGGCCGCGAAGGTCAGGCCGATCTGCGGCTTGATCTGGATCTGGTTGATGCCGCGCAGCTGGTACTCGA
>CAXUDP010000039.1:0-19778 GCA_964249735.1 uncultured Acetobacteraceae bacterium
GGTCGCGACGTCAAACGCTGCGGCTACGCTCCGGTGGCCGACCGGCCGTTCCTCCAGCATCCGGCATCACGGATCCTCCTGTCCACGCGTGCCGAGCCTGCGGTCGGAGCCGACGAGTCGTGATCGTCGATGCATGCAAGCCTGCCAGCAGGATCCCGCGGCCGGGGCCGTCGACGAGCCCGGACCGGCCGTGCCGGCCCGATCAGCCTCGAACAGAGGCGAGCAGGTCGGCGTTGATCTGCTCCGCGTGCGTGGTCGGCATGCCGTGCGGCAGGCCCGGATAGGCCTTGAAGGCCGAGCCGCGCACCAGGGCATGCGATAACGGGCCGGACGCGGCGAACGGCACGATCTGGTCGTCCTCGCCGTGCATGACCAGGGTCGGCACGTCGATCGCCTTCAGGTCGGCGGTGAAGTCGGTCTCGGAGAACGCCTCGATGCAGTCGTACTGCGCCTTGACGCCGCCCATCATGCCCTGGCGCCACCAGTTGCGCCGCACGCCCTCGTCGGCCTGCACCCCCGGCCGGTTGTAGCCGTAGAACGGCAGGGTGATGTCGACGTAGAACTGCGCCCGGTTGAAGGCGGTGCCGCGTCGGATGTCGTCGAACACGGCGACCGGCGTGCCGTGCGGGTTGGCGTCGCTCCTGACCATGATCGGCGGCACGGCGCTGATCAGCACAGCCTTGGCGACGCGTCCGGCGCCATGCCGGGCCACATAGCGCGCTACCTCGCCGCCACCGGTGGAATGACCGACATGGACCGCGTCGCGCAGGTCCAGCGCCGTGGCGAGTGCCGCGACGTCGGCGGCATAGGTGTCCATCTCGTTGCCGATGGAGGTCTGGGTTGAGCGACCGTGACCGCGCCGGTCATGCGCGATCACCCGGTAGCCGTGCCCAAGGAAGAACATCATCTGCCCGTCCCAGTCGTCGGCGCTGAGCGGCCAGCCGTGATGGAACACGATCGGCTGTCCCGCCCCCCAGTCCTTGTAGAAGATCTCCGTGCCGTCCGTCGTGGTGATGGTTCCCATCGTCCAGGCTCCCGAGGCTGGAACAACCCGATGCGCGGGCCGATCCCGGTTGCATCCGTCCGGTCCGGCTCGCCGTGCTGCCGGACCGGCAACGATCCTAGCGAGGCAGCCCATGGCCTGCACGCCCAATAGCGGGGTCCACGTCGGCTGCCCGCCCTGGAACAGCGTTAAGTTCCGTCGCCATAAGAACAGCCATCGGGATGTTCTTGCGGGAAGACGATGAGCGTGAAGATCGATGACGGCAGCGAAGACTCCTTCATCGGCAATCCGGTGCCGGTGCTGCCGCCATTGCCGATGCCGTTCGCGTCGGCGCCCGGCCTGCTGTTCTTCGAGAACGCTGTGCAGGCCTCGGCCGACTCGCAGGTGGCCTCCTCCTTCGGCCTCATGCTGATGCTCGACCGGTCCGGCAAGCCGTTGACGATCTCGACCGCCAGCGGCGTGAACGCGTCGGCCTTCCTGGACCGGTCCGGCAACGTCATCATCGCCTACCAGGGCACCACCACGGCGGCGCAGACCGCGCTGGACCTGCAGATCCTGGGCGGTGCCAACCCGTCGACGGTGCGGGGGTTCGCCGACGCAATCGGCTTCGCGGCGACGGTGCAGCAGACGGCCAGGGCCGAAGGCATCCTGCCGTCGGGCGTCTATGTCGCCGGTTACTCGCTCGGCGGAACCCTGGCTTCCCTCGTCGCCTCCAGGACCGGCCTTGCCGGCGTGTCGTTCGCCTCCTCCGGGGTTCCAGGCTATCGGGCTCCGGCAGTGTCGGCCGCCAACTTCGTCAGCTATGTCGACAAGGGCGACCCGTTCGCCAACTACGGCACCGACACCGCCGAGAAGGACAGCGCCTCGGCCACGATCGCCCACATGGACCGTTACGGCACCGTGGTGCAGCTCGGCACCGCTGCCGATGCCGCCGAGCTGGCACCATTCGCGGCCGCCATCAGCGGCACCTCGCTGCGGGCCTCGGAGTCCGGCGACACCCCAGCGACACCAGCCCAGGTGGGCGCGCTGACAAACAAGTTCTTCACCCTGTTCGGCGAGCATCACGGGCTGAACACCTACGATGCCGACGCGGCCGCCGCGACCGTGCCGGCCACCGCCTACGGGCTGCAGAACACCAGCATGGCGACGATGGCCTCGTCCCTGTCGCGGGACATGCCGAGGCTGCTTGCAGACCTCCCGTCGCTGCTGCGCTCGCCCAGCGTCGGCGCCACCGTTTTGGGGCCGCAGTCGGCGTTCCCGGACCTGGCCTCGGAGCTCACCTCGGTGATGCACGCCGCCAGCTTCGGCGCCGCACTGGCCACGCTGGCGGTCGACGCGCCGGCGGTCGCGGCGGACCTCACCAGCCCGGCCAGGCTCGGCACGGTCCTGGCGGCGATCGCAAGCGACCTGCTACCGGTGAACGGCGGCGGCTCGACCGTGCTCGCACATACGTCGGCTAGCCAGGAGATCGCCAGCCTCGCGGCGCTGCTGCACCATGTCACCTGACGCCGGGCCTGACGCCGGCTCCGGTCGTCCGGGCTGGAGCGGGCGGAGGGAATCGAACCCTCCTCGGTAGCTTGGAAGGCTACTGCATTACCACTATGCTACGCCCGCTTGGCCCGGGCTGCTGTTAGCGCAGCAGCGGCCGGTTCGGCAAGGCTGGTGCGGCAGCCAGCCCCACCATGCCGCTCTTGACAGGACAGGCCGCACGCCTTCTTTACGCGACCTGCGCCGGGTTTGCCCTGCGGCCGATGCGGGGCTCCACAACCCCCACCTGGTTGCGAGGCAGTGGCGCTGCAGGGGTGTAGCTCAATTGGCTAGAGCGCCGGTCTCCAAAACCGGAGGTTGCGGGTTCGAGACCCTCCGCCCCTGCCAGCCACTCGCGGGTCTGGGCTCCGGATCGGCGAGGCTCGTCCAATCGATAGGTGTGAAGGTGGATCGTGGCGGCCAGTCCTGCGAAGTTCCTGCGCGACGTGCGTGCCGAGGTGACCAAGGTCACCTGGCCCTCGCGGCGCACCACCCTGATCACCACTGGTCTGGTCGCCGCCATGGCGTCGCTGACGGCGATCTTCTTCTTTGCCGTCGACCAGATCATCGGCCTGGGCGTCCGCGCGTTGTTCGGTTTCGGTTCCTGAAACCGACCAGGCTGAAGCTTGAAGTCTGAGGAAGAGGTCATGGCGAAACGCTGGTACGTGGTCCACGTTTATTCGGGCTTCGAGAAGAAGATCGCGCAGCAGATCAAGGAGCAGGCGCAGCAGAAGGGCCTCGCCGACCACATCGACGAGGTGCTGGTGCCGTCCGAGGACGTCACCGAGGTGCGTCGCGGGCAGAAGGTGAACTCCGAGCGCAAGTTCTTCCCCGGCTACGTGCTGGTGAAGATGGAGCTGACCGACGACGCCTGGCACCTGGTCAAGGACACGCCCAAGGTCACCGGCTTCCTCGGCTCCAAGACCAAGCCGACGCCGATCTCGAACTCCGAGGCCGAGCGGATCATGAAGCAGACCCAGGAAGGCGTGGAGCGTCCGCGTCCGGCCATCCTGTTCGAGATCGGCGAGCAGGTGCGCGTGGCAGACGGCCCGTTCACCTCCTTCAACGGCACCGTCGAGGACGTGGACGAGGAGAAGGGCCGCCTGAAGGTCAGCGTCTCGATCTTCGGCCGCTCCACCCCGGTGGACCTCGAGTACAGCCAGGTCGAGAAGGTCTGACCCGACCGGCCGCAGCGGGAACAGGCCGCCGCAGCCGGTAGCCTTCAGGTCCTGGGCGGTTCCGGCGCCAGCAGCACGGTCGGCGTCGGGCCCAGCAGACGCGCTTCACGGGCGGCCTCGTCCGCCACCTCGCCCAGCAGCTGGCTGAGGGAAGCGACCAGCGCGTCCACGTTCGGACCGCTCGGCGCCAAGACCAGGTGCAGCGCATGGCTCCCGGCAGGCACGCCGTCCGGACGCGTCACCGACAGGGTGGCGGTGATCCCGACGTTGCCGGTCGCATCCTGGGCGAACTGGCTGACGTCGAGCTCCAGCACCGCCTCCGCCTCGGTCGAGATGGCGCCAGCTTGGGTAAACACGGTGGTACCGGGCAGGCGCTGTTGCAGGTCCTGCGCCAGGGTCTGGCCGATCATGTCGGCGAGCGGCTCGCTCCAGGCAGCGTCGTGCGCCAGCGTCAGCTTGTAGCCGGGATCGCTGCGGACGATGTAGTCGCGGTCCAGGCTGCTCGCCACCGCGGGCGTGCGCAGCTTCAGGGACAGCGGGCCGCCGCCCTGCGCCGTCCCCGGCCATGGCTTCAGGGTGTAGTAGTCGGGCTCGGACGATCCGCACCCGGCCAGCGGAAGCAGGCCCAGCAGCGCCAGGGCCGGGACGATCCCCGTCCGCGGAAGCCTCATGAACGACCTCATGGCTTGCCTCGGCCGAGCAGCAGCGAGGACGGGTGGCGACTGATGAAGTCCGACAGCAGCCGGATCGAGCGCGCGGTCTCGTTCAGCTGGTCGAGCGTCTGCTGCAGGCTGTGGTGGAAGTCGGAGTCGCCGCCATAGGAGGCGAGCGTCGCGTTGGCATGGCTGACCGTCTGCTGCAGCTGGTCGGCGATCTGCGGCAGGCGCTGCAGCAGCGGGGTCAGCCCCTTGTCTGCATGGGCGGTCAGGTGCTGCGCGCTCCTGAGCGTGTCGGTGAGTGCCGCGATCGCCTGTTTCAGCTGCGCCCCGTTCACCGTGCTGTCGGTGTGGGCGAGTAGGCTGTTCAGGTTGTCGCCGATCTGCTGCAGCGGCATCGCTGCGATCTTGTCGGCCACCGTGGACAGGCTGTCCATGATGCCGCTGATGCCGCCGGACTTGCTCGGCAGCACGATCGAGCTGCCCTCGTGGCCGACCTTCTCCGGCGGCGCGTTCGGTACGAAGGCGAACGAGATGATGGAGGAGCCGGTCAGCAGGTTGCCGGTGTCGGTCTCGGCGCGCAGCCCGTTGTCGACCAGCGCCTGGGTCACGCTGCCGACGGCGCCGTGCTCGATCTCGTCCTCGGAGAACACCCGCTCCGGCTGGACCTCCATCGCCACCCGCACCTGGGCGTTGCCGGTCTTGGGATCGAGCTGCAGCTTGACGTCGGTCACGTTGCCGATCTGCAGCCCGAACATTTCCACCGGGCTGCCGGCGGTCAGGCCCTTCACCGAGCTCTTGAAGTAGGTGACGATCGACAACCGGTCGCGGTAGCCCGCGATGTTGGCATCCTCCTCGCTGGCGTAGAGCTTGAACACGGCGTTGTCCGGGGCTTCCGACGCCGCCTTGTCGCGCCGCTGCTCCGGCAGGCCGAACGCCACGCCGCCGGACAGCACCGCCTGCAGCGACTCGATCTTGAGGCGAAGGCCGCCGCCGGCGAAATCGACGCGGACGCCGGACACGTTCCAGAACCGGGTGTCGGCGCGCAGGTAGTGGTCGTACGGCTCGCGGACGAACACCTGGATCGGGATCGGGCCGCGTCCGCCCGGCGGCATGGTGTAGCCCAGCACCTCGCCGACGGGCACGTCGCGGAAGAACACCGACGAGCCCTGGCTCAGCGAGCCGACGTCGCTGCTCATGAGGGTGTAGGTGCGGCCCGGCTCGTCGGAGCGGACGCCGGGCGGCGCCTCCAGCCCCTTGAACACGCTTTGCGGCGTGCCGCCCGGCGCACCCGGATCGACCGCGATGTAGGCGCCGGACAGCAGGGTGTCGAGGCCGGAGATGCTGGCGCCGCTCAGGCGCGGCCGGACCACCCAGAACTGCGCGTTGGAGGTGAGGAACGGCTTCGCAGCCGCACTCATGCGCACCTGCATGTCGACCTGCTTGAGGTCCTTCGACAGCCCGACCGACTCCACCGTGCCGAGCGCCACCGCCTTGTGCTTGACCTGGGTCTGGCCGGCGGTGATGCCGTCCGCGGTCTCGAACTGCAACGTGATCTCCGGGCCGCGCCGCGACAGCGTGGTCCAGCCGAGCCAGGCGGCGATCACTACCACGACGACGGGGATGATCCAGATGACGGAGAACCGCGCCGGACGGACTGACGCCTGCGCGGTCTGGTCGTCGGGCTGGTCGTGGTTCGCGTGGGGGCGATCTGGATGGTCCTGCTGTCCACTCACGCGCGTACCGACTCCGTGTCCTTGTTCGGGGAGGATGGACGCCGGCCGTGCCTTGTCCGGACCGGCGACGCATGGGTCGCTCCCGGTGCCCGGAGCGGCCCGTTCAGGCCGGCCGCGTCCCACATCACGCGCGGATCGAAGCAGTCGGCGGCGAAGATCGTCAGCACCACGACCGACGCGAAGGCGAACATGCCCGGCTCGGCGTTGATGTTGGCCAGCCCGCCGAAATGCACGAGGGCGGACAGGATCGAGACCATGAACACGTCGATCATCGACCAGCGGCCGATGAAGTCGATCAGCCGGAACAGCCGCGACCGGTCCACCAGACGAACCTCCGAGCCCCGCCAGGCGCCGAACGCCATCAGCGACAGCCCGACGATCTTGAGCACCGGCACGGTGATGCTGGCGAAGAACACCAGCAGCGCCAACGGCAGCATGTGCGCCTGATACAGCTCGATGACGCCGTTCAGGATGGTGTGGCCGCCGCCGCGGTTGAGCTTGATGATGGTCATCACCGGGAAGAGGTTGGCCGGGATGTAGAGGATCACCGCGCAGCCGACCAGCAGCATGCAGCGCAGCACCGCCTGCGGCTTGCGTCGGCGGACCGCGTCGTTGCAGCGCGGGCAGCGGCCGAGCAGGTCCTCCTGCGGCAGGTCGCGCCGGGCGGTCATCACCAGCCCGCAGGTCGGGCAGCCGACCATCTGGCAGGCCGGCGGCAGCTCCGTCTCGGAGGCGTCCACGGTGGACAGGATCATGCGCTTGCCGTCGGCCCGGCGGACGAAACGCGATACTTGGCGCTTGTGCCAGATCAGGTCGATGTCGACGGTGGAGTCGGTCGCCGCCATGGTCAGCATCAGCGCCGCCAGCGCGAACACCGCAGGCCCCAGGGTGACGTGGGCGAGGTCGATCAGCTTGGTATACGCCACAAAGACGCCGAGCATGTAGACCTCGACCATGGACCACGGCCGCAGCTGCTCGTAGCGGCGCATCAGCTTCGGCGCCCAGTCCGGCAGCTTCTGCATCGACGCCCCCGCCAGAACCGCCAGCATCAGCGCGATCACGAGCGGCGGCATGACCGCGGTCGCGATCGCCACCAGGATGGCGACCAGGGTCCAGCCCTCGCGCCACAGCTCGACCGGGCCGGTCAGCAGCGTCACCTCGTGCACCCGCCCGTACAGGTCGAGCGTCATCAGCGGCAGGGTGGCGGCGACCAGGTAGAGCACGGCGGAGGCGATGCAGAAGGCGAGCGGGGTGGCGACCGGCGGGTTGGTGCGCCGCCGTCCCAGGCGCCCGTGGCAACGGCTGCACTCGGCGATCTGGCCGGGCGCCAGCTCGGGCATGCGCTGGAAGTAGCCGCAGAAGGTGCACTCGACGAGGCCGTCCAGCACGTGGAGCTTGAGCGACTCCTTGTCCCCGCTGCGCCGACGGATCCGGAAGCCCTTCAGCTTCACCTTGGGACGGAACCGCGTGGAACGCGCGGACACGGAGCCGTCAGCACTCATGCGCAGGAGAACCTCAAAGGACGACGCGGCATCCGTGGCCAGGCTGCCGACACGATCGGCCGGCCTGCCCATGTTGCAGTGCGGTCCGGGGTTTTGTATAGGCTTCGTGGAGGCCGACATAGCTCAGGGGTAGAGCAACTGATTCGTAATCAGTAGGTCCTCGGTTCAATTCCGAGTGTCGGCACCACGGCTGGCGGCACCACTTCGCCGCCGAACCCGCAGGCTGGCCAGCGTCACTGGCCGGAAGCCGCGACAGTCCACTCCCACATCGTGCTGCCGCGGCATCGGCGTCAGCCTGCCGTGGGAATGGCCATGAAGGTTGAGCCAGCTGCGGCCCATGTTGTGCCAGCTGCGGAAGGCGTAGTGGCACAGCACCAGCCCGATGCCGTCCACCACCAGCTCGGCGTAGGGCTGCACGCTGCGCCAGCCGGTCAGGCTGCGCGTGCCGGGCGGGTCGTTGTTGCCGGTGACCAGGTGCTTGGTCCCGGCCAGACCAGACAGCAGCGCCTCGACCCGGTCCGGCTTCGGCCCGACGGCGAAGTCGCCGAGGTGCCAGACCTCGTCCGCGTGGCCCACCACCGCGTTCCAGTTCCGCTGCATCGCCTCGTCCATCTCGGCCACCGAGCCGAACGGCCTGCGGTAGAGCCCGCGTGCGCCGCCGTGACCGAAATGGGTGTCGGCGGTGAAGAACACCGCCACGGCGAGGCGCCCCTCAGAAGCCGGCGACCGCGTGCGGCACGTAGTCCGCTTCCAGCCGGGCGACCTGCTCCGGGCTGAGCCGCAGCTCCAGTCCCGCCAGCGCGTCGCGGAGGTGGTTCGGCTTGGAGGCACCGATGATGGGCGAGGTGATGCCGGGCTTGCCCAGCAGCCACGCCAGCGCCACCGCCGCCCGGGAGGCGCCGATCGCTTCCGCCACCTCGCCGACCGCGTCGACCACCCTTGCGTCGGCCTCCTGCGTCGCGTCGTACAGCTTGCGCGAGTACTGGTCGGTCTGGGCGCGGGCGGTATCGCCGCTGCCGTTGGGACGGGCCAGCTTGCCGCGGGCCAGCGGGCTCCACGGGATCACGCCGATGCCCTCCTCCAGGCACAGGCCGAGCATCTCGCGCTCCTCCTCGCGATAGAGGAGGTTCACGTGGTTCTGCATGGACGCGAACCGGGTCCAGCCGTGTCGCTCCGCCAGTTGCAATGCCTTGGCGAACTGCCAGGCATACATGGAGGAGGCGCCGATGTAGCGCGCCTTGCCCGCCTTCACCACGTCGTGCAGCGCTTCCAGCGTTTCCTCGATCGGCGTCTCGGCGTCGAAGCGGTGGATCTGGTACAGGTCGACGTAGTCGGTACCGAGCCGCCGGAGACTGTGGTCGATCTCGGTCAAGATCGCCTTGCGCGACAGGCCGCGCCCGTTCGGGCCCTCGCCCATCGGCCCGTGCACCTTGGTCGCCAGCACGATCTCGTCGCGCCGGGCGAACTCGTTCAGCGCCCGGCCGACGATCTCCTCGCTCGACCCGGCGGAGTACACGTTGGCGGTGTCGAAGAAGTTGATCCCGGCCTCCAGCGCCTGCCGGATGAACGGGCGGGAGGCCTCCTCGCCCAGCGTCCACTCGTGGTTGCCGCGGTTCGGCTCGCCATAGGTCATGCAGCCGAGGCACAGGCGGGATACCTTGAGGCCGGTCCGGCCGAGACGGACGTAATCCATGGTCGCGTTCCCCTTCAGCGTGCGGCGCCGATCAGCGTCCTCATCCGCGCTACAACGCCCGGAAGCCCGTCCAGGATCGCCTGCCCGATCAGGAAGTGACCGATGTTGAGCTCGGCAACCGCGGGGATGGCCGCGATCGCCGCAACGTTGTCGTAGGTGAGGCCGTGCCCGGCGTGCACCTCCAGCCCGAGCGAGGCAGCCAGGGCAGCGCCTTCTTGCAGCCGCTCCAGCTCGCCCGCACGCGCTTGGGCATAGGCGCCGGTGTGCAGCTCCACCACCGGTGCCCCGAGATCGGCCGCCGCCCGGATCTGCACCGGGTTCGGGTCGATGAACAGCGAGACGCGGATGCCGGCATCGCGCAAGGCCGCGATCTTCGGGCGCAGCGCTCCGGCCTGTCCGGCCGCGTCCAGGCCGCCTTCGGTGGTCACCTCGGTCCGTCTTTCCGGCACGATGCAGGCGGCGTGGGGGCCTCGTTCCAGGGCGATCCGAACCATCTCGTCGGTTGCCGCCATCTCCAGGTTGATCGGCCTGCTGAGCGACAAGCAGAAGCGCATCAGGTCGTCGTCGCGGATGTGCCGCCGGTCCTCGCGCAGGTGCAGGGTGATGCCATCGGCGCCGGCCAGTATCGCTGCCTGGGCCGCTTCGAGCGGATCCGGATGCGTGCCACCTCGCGCGTTGCGGATTGTCGCCACGTGGTCGATGTTCACGCCGAGCCTGATGCCGCTCATCCCGCCTTCCTGTTCCGTGCGATGCCATCCGCCATGCGCAACGCCGCAATCAGGCTGGACGGGTCGGCCACGCCAGTCCCCGCGATGTCGAACGCGGTGCCATGGTCGGGCGAGGTCCGCACCAAGTCGAGCCCGAGGGTGACGTTCACCCCCTGCGCCATGTCCAGCGTCTTGAGCGGGATCAGCGCCTGGTCATGGTACATGCAGATGGCGGCGTCGTAGCGCGCGCGGGCGGCGGGCGTGAACATGGTGTCCGGCGGCATCGGCCCGATCAGCTCCATCCCCTCCGCCCGCAAGCGCCGAATCGCCGGCCGGATCAGCGTGTCCTCCTCGTCGCCCATGTGCCCGTCCTCGCCGGCATGCGGGTTGAGCCCGGCGATCGCCAGACACGGGTGCCGGATGCCGAAGTCGCGCCGGAGCGCTGCCTCCGTGGTCCGCGCCACCCGGACGATCGCGTCCGCGTCGAGCAGGTCGAGCGCCCGGCGCAGCGACACGTGGATCGTCACCGGCACCACCCGCAGGGACGGGCTGGCCAGCATCATCACCTCCCGTCCGGAGCGGCCGGTCAGGGCGGCGAGATACTCGGTATGGCCGGGATGGGGAAAGCCGGCCTGGTGCAGCACCGACTTGGCGATCGGGCTGGTGACGATGCCGGCCACCGTGCCCGACATCGCCAGGCGTACCGCCTCGGCGATGCTGCCGGTGATGGCCGGCGCGTTGCGCGGGTCCGGACGGCCCGGAACCGGCGGGACCGACAGCGCCGTGCCCGGCAGCACCGGCAGGGCCTCGGCGAACAGCCCGCGCGCCTCGTCGATCGAGGCGACCGGCGTGCCGCCCAGCGCGGGATCGGACAGCAGCACGAAGGCGGGACCGCAGGCACGCAGGGCACGCCAGGCAGCCTGCGCGATTTCCGGCCCGATCCCGGCTGGATCGCCCATGGTCAGCGCCAGCATCGCCGCGCCCCGCTCAGCATCGCGGCCGTCAACAACCAGGAATCAAACGTGGAGCGCGCGGCCGGCGGTGGCCAGGGCGGCCTCCTTGACCGCCTCGTTCAGCGTCGGATGGGCGTGGCAGATCCGCGCCACGTCCTCGGCGCTGGCGCCGAACTCCATCGCCGTCGCCAGCTCGGCGATCAGCGTGCCGGCGTCCGGGCCGATGATGTGGGCGCCCAGCAGCCGGTCGCTCTTGCGGTCCGCCAGGATCTTCACGAAGCCGTCGGTGCTGTTCATCGCACGCGCCCGGCCGTTGGCGCTGAACGGGAACTTGCCGACCACGTAGTCGACGCCTTCCGCCTTCAGCTCCTCCTCGATCTTGCCGACCCCCGCCACTTCCGGCCAGGTGTAGACCACGCCCGGGATCACGCCGTAGTTCACGTGCCCGGCCTGGCCCGCCAGCATCTCCGCCAGGGCCACCCCCTCGTCCTCGGCCTTGTGCGCCAGCATCGGGCCGGCGATCACATCGCCGATGGCGTAGATGCCCGGGATGTTGGTCGCGAAGTGCGCGTCGGTCCCGACACGGCCGCGTTCGTCCAGCTCGACCCCAACCTCCTTCAGGCCGAGCCCTTCGGTGACCGCGCGGCGGCCGACCGCCACCAGCACGACGTCGGCCTCGATCGTCTCGACCGCGCCGCCCTTGTTCTTCTCGATCGTGACCGTCGCGCCAGCTTCGCTGGTCTCGACCCCCGTCACCTTGTGGCCGAGCCTGAACTTCATGCCCTGCTTGGACAGCACGCGCTCGAACGCCTTGGCCACCTCGCCGTCGATGCCCGGCACCAGCCGGTCGAGGTACTCGATCACCGTGACCTCGGCACCGAGGCGGCGCCACACGCTGCCGAGTTCCAGCCCGATCACCCCGCCGCCGATCACCACCAGATGCTTCGGCACCTCCGCCAGCTCCAGCGCCCCGGTGGAGCTGACCACGCGCGTCTCGTCGATCGCGATCCCGGGCAGCGACACGCTGTCGCTGCCGGTGGCGATCACGACGTGCTTCGCGCGGAACGCCTTGCCGTCCACCTCCACCGTGTCCGGTGCCGACACCCGGCCGGCGCCCTTGAGCCAGGCGACGCCGTTCTTCTTGAACAGGAACTCGACGCCCTTGGTATTGGCGGCGACCACCTCGTTCTTGCGCGCGTGCATGCGGGCGAGGTCGAGCCTGATCTCGCCGACCATGATGCCGTGGTCGGCGAAGCCGTGCGACAGCTCGTGGAAGCTTTCCGTGCTCTGCAGCAGCGCCTTGGACGGGATGCAGCCGATGTTGAGGCAGGTGCCGCCGAGCGTCGCGCGCTTCTCCACGCAGGCCACCTTCATGCCGAGCTGGGCCGCACGCAGCGCGCAGACATAGCCGCCAGGCCCGGCGCCGATCACGATGAGGTCGTAGTCGGTGTCGCTCACCTCGGCGGCCGGTGCCGCCGGGGCGTCGGTCGGGGTCGGCGGCGCCGGCTTGGCGGCCTCGCCGGACGAGGCCGGCACGTCGGGGATGGCGACGTCGCCGGCGGCGGCGTGCTCCGGCTGCGGCAGGTAGCTCCCGGTCTTGCCGGGCGTCGGCGCCTCGGAAGCGCCGGATGCCGCGTCCGGGGCTTCCGGCTTCGGCACGGTCGCCGCCGCGCTGGACGGCTCCACCGTGGTCAGCACCGCGCCCACGGCGACGTCCGTCCCTTCCGCCACCGCATGGGCACCAAGCACGCCGGCCTCGGGGGCCGCCACCTCGACGCTGACCTTGTCGGTTTCCAGCTCGACCACCGCCTCGTCCGTGGCCACCGCGTCGCCCGGCTGCTTCAGCCAGCGCGCCACCGTCGCGATGGTCACGCTTTCGCCCAGGGTGGGCACCTTGATCTCGGTCGCCATGAACGGTTCTCGCTCGCTCGGGGAAGACGGTGCGGGCCGCCTCCCGTGCTCTACGTCAGGGAAGCAGGGGGCTTACAGCCCAAGCAGCAGGCGGCGCGGATCCTCCACGCCCTCCTTGACCCGCACCAGGAAGCTGACCGCCTCCTTGCCGTCGACCACGCGGTGGTCATAGGACAGCGCCACATACATCATCGGCCGGATCACCACCTGGCCGGCAACGGCGATCGGCCGCTCCTGGATCTTGTGCATGCCCAGGATCGCCGACTGCGGCGGGTTCAGGATCGGCGTCGACATCAGCGAGCCGTAGATGCCACCGTTGGTGATGGAGAAGGTGCCGCCGGTCAGCTCGTCGAGCTTGAGCGCGCCGTCACGGGCTCGTTTGCCATAGCCGGCGATGGCTCGCTCGATCTCCGCGAAGCCCATCTTGTCGGCGTCGCGCAGTACCGGCACCACCAGCCCGCTCGGGCCGCCGACCGCGATGCCCATGTCGACGAACGAGCGGTAGACGATGTCGTCGCCGTCGATCTGGGCGTTGACCGCCGGGAACTCCTTCAACGCCGCCACGCAGGCGCGCACGAAGATCGACATGAAGCCGAGCCGGGCACCGTCGTGCTTCTTCTCGAACGCGTCCTTGTAGTCGGCGCGCATCTTCATCGCCGCCGACATGTCCACCTCGTTGAAGGTGGTCAGGATCGCCGCGGTGTTCTGCGCGTCCTTCAGCCGGGCGGCGATGGTCTTGCGCAGGCGCGTCATCCTGACCCGCTCCTCGCGCGGGTCGTCGGCGCGCGGCGCCGGAGCCTTGGCCGCGGGTGCGGCCGGGGCGGCAGCCTGGACCGGCGCCGGACGCCCGAGGAAGGCGAGCACGTCGCCCTTGGTGATGCGGCCGTCCTTGCCGGTGCCACCGCCCATGTCCGGCGCGGCCACGCCCTGCTCCGTCATCATCTTCTGCGCCGCCGGCAGCGGGGCATGTGCCTCGCGCTGCAGGTCGGCGGGCGGAGTCGCCGGCCGTGCCACCGGTCCGCTGGCGGGACGCGGCGGCTGAACACCGCCGGTCTGGCTGGTGGATGAAGGCGGAGACACCGGCGCGGCAGCGTGTGCCGGAGGCGGAGCGGGAGCCGGGGCCTGGACCGCCGGCTGCGGCTTCAGTGCGCCGGCCGCGGCGGCGCCCTCGTTCACCACGGTCAGCAGCGCGCCCACCTCGACCTCGTCGCCTTCCGACACCTCGTGCGGGCCGAGCACGCCGGCGGTAGGAGCGGCCACCTCGACGCTGACCTTGTCGGTCTCGAGTTCGATCACCGGCTCGTCGGCGGACACCTGCTGGCCCGGCTGCTTCAGCCAGCGGGCGATGGTGGCGCTGGTGACGCTCTCGCCCAGCACGGGGACCTTGATCTCGGCAGGCATCAGTTATCCTCGATCTTTCCTCGGTCCGGCCGGCAGGCCGGACCGACTGCCCGGCCTTGCCGGGGCATGTGTCATCACGGGTAAACGGCGGAGGCCGCTCAGGCCGCCTTTTCGCCCGCCGTTTCCCGGATGCCAAGCGCGTCGCGCACCAGGGCCGCCTGCTGCGTCGCATGGGTGCGCGCGAGACCGGTCGCCGGGCTGGCTGCGGCCGCCCGTCCGGCATAGACCGGCCGCCTCGCCCGTGCCCCGATCCGGGTCAGCACCGCCTCGATCCGGCGATCAACGAAGCTCCACGCACCGGCATTCTCCGGCTCCTCCTGGCACCACACGATCTCGGCGTCGCCATAGGGAGACAACACCTCGACCAGCTCCTGGTCCGGGAACGGATACACCTGCTCCAGGCGGAGGATCGCCACGTCGGACAGCTGGCGCTCGCGCCGCTCCGCCAGCAGGTCATAGAAGACCTTGCCGGAGCACAGCACGACGCGGCGCACCGAAGCCGCCTCGACCGCCGCGTCGACCTCGGCGATCACCGGCCGGAACCGGGTGCCCTCGTCCATCTCCGACAGCGGGCTGGTGGCGAGCTTGTGCCGAAGCAGCGACTTCGGCGTCATCACCACCAGCGGCTTGCGGTAGTCGCGGCAGAGCTGGCGTCGCAGGGCGTGGTAGTAGTTCGCCGGCGTGGTGATGTTGCACACCTGCATGTTGTTCTCGGCGCAAAGCTGCAGGTAGCGCTCCATGCGGGCGGAGGAGTGCTCCGGCCCCTGCCCCTCGTAGCCGTGCGGCAGCAGCATCACCAGGCCGGACATGCGCAGCCACTTGGTCTCGCCCGAGGCGATAAACTGGTCGATGATCACCTGGGCGCCGTTGGCGAAATCGCCGAACTGCGCTTCCCACAGCACCAGAGTCTTCGGGTCGGCCAAGCTGTAGCCGTACTCGAAGCCGAGCACGCCGAACTCGCTCAGCAGCGAGTTGTAGACCTCGATTGCCGCCTGCCCGCCGGCGTCGGCGCCGCGTATGTTGTTCAGCGGCACGTACTCGTTCTGGTTGATCTGGTCGATCAGCACGGCGTGGCGCTGGCTGAAGGTGCCGCGCTGACAGTCCTCGCCGGACAGCCGCACCCTGTGGCCCTCCAGCTGCAGGGTGCCGAACGCCAGCGCCTCGCCGGTGGCCCAGTCGATGCCCTCGCCGCTGTTGAACATGGCCAGCTTGGCCTCGAGCTGGCGGGAAATCTTGGGGTTGGCGTTGAAGTCCTGCGGCACCGTGCCGAGGGCGCGTCCGACCAGCCGCAGCGTGTCGAGCGGCAGTCCGGTGGCGCGGTCCGACGACGCGCCCCTGACGTCCGGCTGCTTCATGCCGGACCAGATCCCTTCCAGCCAGTCCGCCTTGTTCGGACGGTAGGACTGCGACGCCTTATAGGCCTCCTGCAGCTGGGCCTGGAACGCGGCCCAGCCGGCCTGCTCGCCGGCGCTGTCCAGCACGCCCTCGCGCACCAGCCGCTCGGCATACAGGGTGCGCGTGGTCGGGCGGGCGCGGATCGCCTTGTACATGGTGGGCTGGGTGAAGGCCGGCTCGTCGCTCTCGTTGTGGCCGTGCCGGCGGTAGCACACGATGTCGAGCACGATGTCGGCGGCGAAGCGCTGTCGGAACTCGGCGCAGAGCCGGGCGCAGAACACCACGGCCTCCGGCTCGTCACCGTTCACGTGCAGGATCGGCGACTGCACCGCCTTGGCGATGTCCGTGCAGTACAGCCCCGAATAGGCGTGCGCCGAGACGGTGGTGAAGCCGATCTGGTTGTTGACGATCAAGTGGATGGTGCCGCCGGTGCGGTAGCCGATCAGCTGGCTCATCGCCATGGTCTCGTAGACTAGGCCCTGCCCGGCGAAGGCGGCGTCGCCGTGCACCAGGATGCCGAGCGCGCCGTGCCGCTCCCTGGTGTCGCCAGCCATGTCCTGGGCGGCGCGCACCTTGCCCACCACCACCGGGTCCACCGCTTCCAGGTGCGACGGGTTCGGCTGCAGGGAGATGTGAACCGAATGGCCAGCGATCTCGATGTCGGTCGAGGTGCCGAGGTGGTACTTCACGTCGCCTGAGCCCTGCACGTCGTCCGGCTTGAAGCTGGCACCGGCGAACTCGCTGAACACCGCGGTGTAGGGTTTGCGAACGACGTTCACGAGCGTGTTCAGGCGCCCGCGATGCGGCATGCCGATCGCGACCGACCGCACCCCGTCGCGCGCCGCCTGGTCGATCATGGTGTGCAGCGCCGGGATCGCCACCTCGCCGCCTTCGAGCCCGAACCGCTTGGTGCCGACGTAGCGCTTCTGGCAGAACGCTTCAAACCCTTCGGCCTCGTCGAGGTGACGCAGCAGCGCCTTCTTGCCCTCGGCGGTGACGGCCTCGCGCCAGCTTCTGCCCTCGATCCGGGACTGGATCCATTCGCGCTGCGCCGGATCCTGCACGTGCATGAACTCGGCGCCGATCGGGCCGCAGTAGCTCTGCCGCACCGCGTCCAGGATGTCCCGCATCGGCGCGATCTCGACACCAAGCAGGGTGAAGACCGCCCGGCCGAGGTAGATTGGCCGGTCCAGATCTTCCGGGCCGAAGCCGTAGGTGGCGGGATCGAGGTCGGCGTGCGACTTCGGCACCTGCAGGCCGAGCGGATCGAGTCGCGCTTCCAGGTGGCCGCGCACGCGGTAGGCCCGGATCAGCTGCATCGCCCGCAGGCTGTCGTCGGCGCTGGCGCGGACCTGCTCGATCGTCAGGGTCGCTGGCGTCCGGTCGCCGGAAGCCGCGGGCGCTGCCGCCGCCAGCGCGGGCGCGGCCTCGAACTCCGCCTGGTGCGGCGCCCAGGAGGCACCGGCGGCATCGTGCAGCACCGCCAGCGCTTCCTCGTCCATGGCGCTGAACAGGGACGCGAAGCTCGGGTCGACGCCGTCCGGATCGGCGGCCCAGCGTGCATACAGATCGGCCAGGTAGGTGGCGTTGCCACCGCTGAAGGCCGTCGCCAGCATGTCAACGCCCGCCATGAAGGTCTCCTTGGTGGACCGGGCTCAGTGCAGGCCGGCCCGGTCGTCGCGTCATCTCAGATAACAACTCGCGTGTCCGCCCAGCCCATCCATTCGGCGTCGCAGGATTGTCCTAGACGCATGGTATCGTGGCGAACCGATGGCCGAATGGCGAAACCGGACGTCACCAACCCCATGCGTCATCGTCCAGTATCGTCACGGAAACGTAAAGGCCGTCCTCCGGATCACGCCGATGCTGCCGACCGTCCCGGCCACGGCCACGGCCACCCGCTCAGCGCCCGATCGCGCGGAAGTCGGCAAGCAGCTTTCGCACCGCCTCGCAGGACCTGTCGAAGGCGGCCTTCTCCTCGGGCGTGAACTCGACCTCGAGCACCCGCTCGGCGCCGCCGGCACCGATCACCACCGGCACGCCGACATAGAAGTCGGTCTGGCCGTACTCGCCGTTCAGCTTCACGGCGCAGGGCAGGACGCGCTTCTTGTCCTTGAGGAAGCTTTCCGCCATCGCCACCGCGGAGGCCGCCGGGGCGTAGAAGGCCGAGCCCTTCTCCAGCAGCTTGACGATCTCGCCGCCGCCATTCGCGGTGCGGGTGACGATCGCGTCGATCCTGTCCTGGGTGGTCCAGCCCATCCGGATCAGGTCCGGCACCGGCACGCCGGCCACGGTGGAGTAGCGGGTCAGCGGCACCATGGTGTCGCCGTGCCCGCCCAGCACGAAGGCGGTCACGTCCTCCACCGACACCTTGAACTCCTGCGCCAGGAACAGGCGGAAGCGCGCGCTGTCGAGCACGCCGGCCATGCCGACCACCATGTTCGCCGGCAGCCCCGACTTCTCCTGCATCACCGCCACCATCACGTCGAGCGGGTTGGTGATGACGATCACGAACGCCCCCGGGGCATGCGTCTTGATGCCCTCGGCCACGGTGGTGATCACCTCGGCATTCTTGGACAGCAGGTCGTCGCGCGACATGCCGGGCAGGCGGGGGAAGCCGGCGGTGACGATCACGACGTTTGACCCGGCGATCGCGGCATAGTCCGAGCCGCCGGCATAGGCGCAGTCGAAGCCGTCCACCGGCGAGGACTGCGCGAGATCCAGCGCCTTGCCGGCCGCCACGCCGCCGAACACGTCGAACATCACCACGTCGCCCAGCTCCTTGAGGCCGAGCAGGTGGGCGAGCGTGCCGCCGATGTTGCCAGCGCCGATGAGCGCGATCTTGTTGCGTGCCATGTGTTCCACCGAAAGGATACGGGTTGGAGGAGTGGGACCCGCCGGGACCGGGACCATCCGGAAGGCGGCTCGTGCTAGTCCTTCGGACCGAACCCCACAAGGGCGGCCTGCGGCGGGACGGCCCCGGTCAGCCGAGATGCGGCAGCGCCAGGTAGGCCTCCGTCTGCATCTCCTCCAGGCGCGAAGCGGTGCGCTCGAACGCTCCCGCTCCCTCGCCACGCTGGTAGATGCGATCCGGCTGGTCGGCGGCGGAGGCGACCAGCTTCACCTTGGCCTCGTAGAGCGCGTCCACCAGCACGATGAAGCGGCGCGCCACGTCGAAGTTCTCCGGCCCCAGGCGCGGGATGCCGTCGAGCAACAGGGACGGGAACCGGGTCGCGAGCGCCAGGTAGTCGCCGGCCCCCAGCGCCCGCGCGCACAGGGCATCGAAGTCGAACCGCGCCGCCTCCGCACAGGCGACCGGCACCGCGAGCCGGCGTCCCATCACCTCCAGCGTTTCCGCATGCGGCGGCTCGCCGCCGGTCAGGCGCCCGAACGCGTCGTCCAGGGCCCGCTCCGCGCGCGCGTCCGCCGGCACGTGCCAGGTAGGCAGGCCGCGCAGCTGGCCGCGCCGGTAGTCGTGCGGGCTGTCGAGCAGCACGGTGTCGAGCTCCTGCCTGATCCGGGCGATGAACGGCTTGAAGGCGTCGGCGCCCGGCCGGTTCTGGAACAACTGTTCCGGCAGGGTGTTGGAGGTCGCGACGATCACCACCCCGCGCGCGAACAGGGCGTCGAACAGCCGCCCCAGGATCATGGCGTCGGCGATGTCGTTGACCTGGAACTCGTCGAAGCACAGCAGCGCCGCCTCCGCCGCCACCGCGTCGGCCAAGGGCGGGATCGGATCGGCCAGGTTCGGCTGCATCCGCTTCAGCCTGTGCACGCGGGCGTGGACGTCCTGCATGAAGCGGTGGAAATGGATCCGGCGCTTGGGCAGCATCGCCGCCTGGGCGAAGAACAGGTCCATCAGCATCGACTTGCCGCGCCCGACCGCACCGACCAGATAGACACCGCGCGGCGGGACGTGCCGCGGCCGCCGCCCGAGCAGGCGGGCGAGGCGGGATCCGGGCGTGTCTGCCCGCTGCGCCAGCGCCTGCCACAGCTCGTCCAGGCGGATGGCCGCTCGCAGCTGCTCCGGGTCGGCGGCCAGAAGCCCACGCGCCACCCGGCTGCGATACGCCGCCAGCGGCCCCGGCCCTTCGTAGGCAGTCGAGGCCGGGGCGG
>CAXUDP010000039.1:19878-29615 GCA_964249735.1 uncultured Acetobacteraceae bacterium
CGGGAGGAAGATCCGACATGGGACTGCGCATAGAAGGAGTCTCGCGGGCGATCAACGGCTTGTGCTGCGACGCGGCAGGCCGCTTGGTGCAGGATCATGCGACGTCGGAACTCATTACGGAACGGCTTCAACGAAACGAGAGCGATGTAACCATTCCAGAGACTTGTCCGTTGGTCCTGCAACAGTCTGTCCATCGCCGGAGCGAATGCATGAACAAGAGCCTGATCATCCCGATGCTGCTGACGATGGCCGTCACCGGGATGGCACAGGGGACGGTGCACGCGTCGGAGCTGCGCATGACGGTGGAGAAGCCTCACTTCACCTGCGAGGGCCGTGGGCAGCTGTTGTCGCACGTGGCCTACGTGCCGGGCGCGGAACAGCGCAAGGTGATCGACGACGCGCCCCTGCCCTGCTGCGACGGCCAGATCGGCTGCGCCCAGTTCCTGTCCACCAACACGGTGCTGCACGCGGACCATCCCACGCGCAGCTGAGCCTCCCGCACGAGGCCGCTTGCATCCCATGCCGGGCCAGACCTAGGTAGTCGCTTCCGCCATGGTGTACGGTGCGATGCCAGACAGCCTTCCACCGCCTCAGCGCCTGCTCGACTTCGAGGCGCTTGCCCGAGCACCCGTTTCGGCCGACCCGTTCCCGCACCTGCTGGTGCCCAATTTCGTGCCGCCGACGGCGCTGGCCAAGGTCATCGCCGCCCTGCCCGACATTTCCGGCGGCGGCTCCTATCCGCCCTCCGCGCTGCGGCTCGGCAGTGCGGCCGCGGCGCTGGTGCGCGAACTGGAGGATGACCGGCTGCGCGAGGCGGTGGCGAACCGGTTGGGCCTCGACCTCGGCAGCAGCCGAACCATGCTCACCCTGCGCGGCCGCACCCGGGAGAAGGATGGACGGATCCATACCGACTCCACCGCCAAGCTGGTCACAGTGCTGCTCTACCTGAACCCGGCCGGCGCCGAATGGTCGCGTCAGGAGGGCTGCCTGCGCCTGCTTCGCGGGCCCGACGACCTGGAGGATTACGCCGTCGAGGTGCCGCCGGTGGACGGCACCCTGCTGGTGTTCCCGAACGGGCCGACCACCTACCACGGCCACAAGAGCTTTGTCGGCCGGCGCTACGCGATCCAGCTCAACTACATGGCCGACGACGCCAAGGCGCGCCACGAGCTGCGACGGCACCGGCTGTCGGCACTGGCCAAGCGCCTCCTGCCGGCCTGACGCGGCGGCGGGAGGCGCCGGGCTTCGGCTCCTCCCACCGAGGCCGCCTCAGCTCTCGTCGCCAGCCTGGCGTAGGGGCATCCAGGCCCGTCCGTCGCGCCCGAGCAGGTCCTCCGCACCCTTCGGCCCCGCCGTGCCCGCCTCGTACATTTCCGGGCCCGCGTGGTCGGCTTCCCAGGCCTTGAGCGCCGGGTCGACCACCCGCCACGCGGCCTCGATGTTGTCGGCGCGCTGGAACAGCGTCGCGTCGCCGATGAAGCAGTCGTAGAGCAGGGTCTCGTAGCCCACGTTCGGGGTCAGGTTGAACGCGTCCTCGTAGCGGAACTTCATCTCCACTCCCCCCAGGTCCATCTTCGGGCCGGGGATCTTGGCGCTGATGCCGAGCGTGACGCCCTGGGTGGGCTGGATGTTCAGGGTCAGGTTGTTCGGGCTGAGCTTGTCGACCGGGGTGTCGGCGAACATCGCGTAGGGTGCCTGCTTGAAGTGCACCACCACCTCGGTGAGGCGTCCCGTCATGGACTTGCCGGTGCGCATGTAGAACGGCACCCCGGACCAGCGCCAGTTGTCGATCTCCAGCTTCAGCGCGACATAGGTTTCGGTGACGCTGTCCTTGGCCACGCCCGGGCTGTCGCGATAGGCGGCGACGTCGCGGCCCTGCACCTTGCCGCCGGTGTACTGGCCGCGGATCGCGTTCTGCGGCGCCACCGGACGGATCGCCTCGAACAGCGCCTCCTTGGCATTGCGCACGGTCTCGGCGGAGAACGAGTTCGGCGGCTCCATCGCCACCATGCCCAGCAGCTGGAACAGGTGGTTGGGGATCATGTCGCGCAGCGCGCCGGTCGGCTCGTAGAACGCGCCGCGCCCCTCGACCCCTACCGTCTCGGCCGCGGTGATCTGCACGTGGTCGACATATTCCCGGCGCCACAGCGGCTCGAACACGCCGTTGCCGAACCGCATGGCCAGGATGTTCTGCACCGTCTCCTTGCCCAGGAAATGGTCGATCCGGTAGATCTGGCTCTCGTCCAGCACCTTGAGCAGGCGCTCGTTGAGCTCGCGCGCGCTCCCGAGGTCGGAGCCGAACGGCTTCTCGACCACCACGCGCCGGTAGGCGTTGTCGGCCTGCTGCGTCAGCCCGGCGCGGCCCAGGTTCTCCACCACCGGGGCGAAGAAGCGGGCGGCCACGGCGCAGTAGAACACCACGTTGCCGGACAGATGGCCCTTCAGGTCTTCCAGCTGGGCGATGTCGGTGAAGTCGGCCTTGTAGTAGCTCATCCGGCCGGACAGGCCGTTCCACCAGTCTGCATTGATCTGCGGAGTGTAGAACTCGGCGTCCGGGTCCTTGGTGAATTCCTGCATGGTCTGGCCGAGCTCGGCGCGCCAGCTCTCGTCCGACCCGTCCACCCGGTCGACGCCGATCACCTTGAAGCTGTCGTCGAGCAGTCCGGCACCGAACAGGTTGTAGAGGGCCGGGGTCAGCAGCCGCTTGGTCAGGTCGCCATGGGCGCCGAAGATGACCAGCGTGCAGGGAGGGGCCTTGACGCCGGCGGCAGCCGCCAGCTTGTGCGAGGTCTTGGCGTCCGACGAGACTTCACCGACTGGATCCATGGACTTGAGCTTCCTTGTCGCTGGAGGGGAGCGGGGTTCGGGTCACGAACGTTCGAACGCGCCTGCAGTCGCCACTACCGTAACGTGATGGTCGATGCCGAGCCAGGCGCCGCTGCCGCGCTCGCGCCAGGTGAACACCACGGTGCTGCCCTCCGGCAGGGCGGCGGTGGGCAGCTCGGCCACAAAGATGCCCGGCCCCGCCTGCACCACGGGCGTGTCCTGGATCCGTACCCAGCCGTCGTCGCTCCAGTGCAGGTCGGCGGCGACCGGCAACTCGACCCGCAGCGCCCGTCCCTGCGGCATCTGCCGCAGCTCGTGCTCGTGGCGCCAGCGGGCGATCCGCGTCCGCCGGCCGGAGCCGTAGCGCTCGGCCGCGTGCGGCGGCCGGTCGAAGGCCGCGCCGTCGGCGATCGAGCGAAGCAGCCGGACGTGCTCGGCATGGGTCCAGAGATGCGGCATCACCATCCCGCCGCGTCCCTCCGGACCGTCGACCCGCTCCGGCAGCATGCCACCCTCACCGGCACAGGCCTGCAGGCTTCGGAGCAGGGCATGCGCCTCGTCCGGCCGTCCGGACAGCACCGCGAGCAGGGCACGCTCCGCCGTCAGCACCGGACGCGGCGCCTGGCCGGCATCGCCGCGACGGCACCATGCCGGCCCGCCGGGCAGCTCCAGCCGAAGCTCGGCGTCGACCGCGCGCAGGGCACGCAGCAGACGGGGGTCGTCCGGCGCCAGCACGCCGAGGCGCGGCAGCGAGACGATGTCGGGATCGGGATCGGGCGCGTCCGCCGAGGCCGGCGAGCCCGACTCGTCCAGCAGCCCTTCCAGCAGCTCGTGGATGCTGTCGGCGGTGTCGCGGAGGAAGGCGCACAGGGCCTCGTCGCCGGCACGCTCCCCCCAGGCGGCGGCGGCGAGCAGGGCCACGATCTCGGTGCCGAGCGTGTGCAGCTTGAGGCCGTCGGTGCGGCCCCAGCGGTCCTGGCCATCCAGGGGATCGTGACGCGCCAGGCACAGCGCCGCGCTTCGCACCATCGGCCAGTAGCGCCCGACCTCCTCCTCCCCCAGCACGCCGGACCGCAGCGCCAGGTCGGCCAGCAGCACCGGCTGGGCGATCTCGTCCAGCTGCAGGCCATGCCACGCGGCCATGCCGTCGAGCCAGAAGTTCTGCGGCCAGTGCCCGTCCGCTTCCTGCACCGTGTGGAGATAGGCGAGCGCCTCGCGCACCGGGCCGGGATCGCCTGCCGCCAGCAGCGCGCCGGCGGCGGCGGCCACGTCGCGACCGCGCACCAGGTGGCAGGCGGCAGGATAGGCGTCGTTCTGCAGCGCCGCCCACGGCACGCCGAGGCTGGCGATCCGGGCGCCGGGCACGGACGGGCATTCGTGGGTGCGGATCGCCATCAGGCTGCTCCGGTACAGTCTGCCGGTCCCGGGACCGGCGTCGCCCACCGCCGCGTCGAGCGGCCGCGTGCCGTCGAGCCAGTGCTGCCAGGCCGCGGCATAGGCGTGCTCCAGGCCGGCGAACGGCTCGAGCAGCGCCGCCTTCGCCCGCATCGCCGCCTCGGTCCAGATCCGGCCGAACGCCAGCACCACCACCACGCCGTCCGGGCTCCCGTCCAGCACCAGCTCGCCGGTCAGGGCGACGTTGCCGTTGAACGCGCGCTCGTACTGCCAGGCCATCTGCCGGTGCCGGGACAGGTCCTGCCAGCCGTCGCTGATCCCGGCATAGCCGGCCGAGCGGGCCAGCCAGCCGCCGCTGGCCGCCAGCGCCACCGCGGTGCCCTGGGCCTCGGCGAACAGCATCTGCACGCCCTTGTATTCGCCGGTCCACGCCGTCCCCATGCCGGTGACGTTGACCAGGTGCGGCGCCAGCAGCGCGTGCAGGCGGAGCGGCGCCCGCGCGCCATCCTCCGGCCCGGCCAAGTCCTCGAGCCGGACGTGCTGCAGGACCGCCGGGCGGACCGGGTCGGCGATGATCCGCTTGTGCAGCCGGAACCGGCCGCCGTCATGGGTGCTGAGGATGCGGTAGGCCGGCACCCCGGGCGCCAGCGGCACGGTGACGGAAGCGCAGTCGCGCCGCTCCTCGGCGAACAGGGTGTCGCCGTCGGTGACGATCAGGCCGAAATCGCGCACCGCGGTCTGCTCGATGCGCGGGTAGGCGATCTCGTTGAGGATGCCGTTGCCCAGCGTGAACCAGACCCGGCTGTCGTCGCGCAGCGAACGGCCGACGCCGCTCTTGCCGGTCGGCGTCCAGCGCGGTGGCTGTCCCGGCTCTCCAGGGGCGTCCACCATCGGCTACGGTTCTCCTTCGGCCGGCATCGCGCCCTGTTGTCGGCGGGAACGCCTGGATGGAACGTCCCGTTCCGCGAGATGCGGATCGCGTGCTGTTCCCACGCCGCCGTCCTTGTTGCGCCGGGCCGGCGCTCCAGGTTAGCAGACCAGGCATCGCCTGGCGTTCCGGAGTTCATTGCCCCGGCCGGGCGCTGCATCGAGGTATGATCATCATGGGCTATCGCGTCGCCGTCGCAGGAGCCACCGGAGCGGTCGGGCGCGAGATCATCAAGACCCTGGCCGAACGCCAATTCCCGGTGGACGAGGTCGTCGCCCTCGCGTCCGCCCGCTCGGTCGGCCAGGAGATCTCGTTCGGGCCCAAGCGGGTGCTGGCGGTGCGCAACCTCGACACGTTCGACTTCGCCGGCTGGGACCTGGCGCTGTTCAGCCCGGGTGCCGCCGTGTCGGCGGTACACGCGCCCCGCGCCGCCGCCGCCGGCTGCGTGGTGATCGACAACACCTCGCAGTTCCGCATGGACTATGACGTTCCTCTGGTGGTGCCGGAGGTGAACCCGCAGGCGCTGTCCCGGCACACGCGCCGACGGATCATCGCCAATCCAAACTGCTCCACCATACAGATGGTGATGGCGCTGAAGCCGCTGCACGACCTGTTCACCGTCAGGCGGGTGGTGGTGGCGACCTACCAGGCGGTGTCCGGCGCCGGCAAGGAGGGCATGGACGAGCTGTTCACCCAGACCAAAGGCTCCTTCGTCAACGACCCCCCCACCACGGAACAGTTCACCAAGCCGATCGCCTTCAACGTGATCCCGCACATCGACCGCTTCATGGACGACGGCGCGACCAAGGAGGAATGGAAGATGGCGGTGGAAACCCGCAAGATCATGGGCGGCGAGATCGCAGTGATCGCCACCTGCGTGCGCGTGCCGGTGTTCATCGGCCATTCGCTGGCGGTGGTGGCGGAGTTCGAGGACAAGGTGGACCTCGCCCGGGCGCGGGACGCGCTTCGGGACGCGCCCGGCGTGGTGCTGCACGACCACCACGAGGATGGCGGCTACATCACCCCGCTGGACTGCGCCGGCGAGGACGCGACCTATGTCAGCCGGCTCCGGGTCGATCCCACGGTGCCGAACGGGCTGGCGTTCTGGTGCGTGTCGGACAACCTGCGCAAGGGGGCGGCCTTGAACGCCGTTCAGATTGCGGAAGCGCTGGTGGCGCTCGACCTGCTGCGGAAGGCCGCCTGAACCGGTTCCTTCCTGGCCGCGCCGCCCGGGCGCCGGAGCCGCACTACGTGTGGCGCCCCGGGGCGCCGCCGGCGCGTCCGCCGCGCGCGGCCTGGCCACGTGCGGCCGGGATCGCGCTGGCAATCGCGGCGCAGGGTGCGCTCTACCTGGGGCTGCGTCACGTGGCGGTCGCCACCTGGCCGTCCTGGGCGCATCATCGTCCGGGATCCCACGGACCGGCGCCCTGGCCGAAGGTGGTGTCCACCGACATCGTCCCCGGGATGCGTGAGGCGGGCAGGGTGCCGCCGCTGCCGGCGCCGGCGCTGATGCCGGCGCCACTCGTGCTGCTGCCGGTGCCGGATCTGGACGTTCCGGGAACCACCGCTGCTCCTCCTGGTTGAGCTCATGATGATAGCCACAACCCAGACACGAGCTTTGTTGCTGCTGACCGGGCAGCTCGGCCAGGCCGAGGCGGCGGTGGCGCCGCTGCACCGGCTCGAGTTCGACCGGGTGTTGAGCTGGCTGAAGCGGACCAGGCTGAAGCCGGCGGACCTGCTGGAGCCGGAACTGCTGGAGCGGCTGTGCTGGGCGCCCGGAGCGCCGGTCCCGTCCGAACGGCTGGCGTTCCTGCTGAACCGTGCGGCGGTGCTGGAGGCGGTGCTGGACCGGTGGCAGCGCTCAGGGCTGTGGGTGATTGGCCGCGACGACCCGGAGTACCCGCGACGGATGAAGCGTCGCCTGCGCGACGACGCGCCGCTGCTGTTGTTCGGACGGGGCGAGCGTTCGCTGCTCAACCGCGGCGGGATCGCGGTGGTCGGGGGCGATGGCGGCGATGCGGCGGCGTATGCCGGGCGGTTCGGCGCCCGCGCTGCCGCGGCGGGGTTGTCGACCCTGTCCGGCCTCGGCAGCCCGGTAGAGGAGGCGGCAATGCTGAGCAGCTTGTCGCGCGGCGGCTTTGCGGTCGCAGTGGTGCCGGGTGGGCTCGACGGGCAGGCGGCCGACGGGAGGCTGCGCGCGGCTGCGGACCGGCTGGTGCTGGTGTCGGAAGCCGAGCCGGACCAAGCCAGCGACGGGTCGACGCGCTGCCTCTACGGCCTGTCGGATGCGGCCCTGCTGGTCGGCGTCGGGCGCGGCAGCGACCGCTGGGCGGACGCGGTCGGCGCCATCGAGAAGGAATGGGTGCCGCACTGGGTGCGCGCCGGCGACCCGGAGGCCGGCACCCTGATCCGGCTCGGGGCGCATCCGGTCGCCGACGAGGAGGTATCGCCCCGTGCGCTGCTGTCGCCGCCGCGTCCGTCACGGTCCTCCGCCCGCGGGATGTCGGGCTTCGGCGTTTCCGCACCCGCGCCGCAGCCGGTGCTGGCCGGCTTCGCCGAGAGAGCGATGCCGTTCCCGCCGCCTCCGGCCGGGCGGGGCGCGCACCTGCGCCTGGTCGAGGCACGGCCCCGGCCGGTCTCGCCGGAACCCGCGTCGCCCGCGGATCCCGAACCCAGCTTCTACGAGCTGTTCGGGCGCCGCATCGAGACGCTGTTGCGCAGCGGGCCGCTCGGCGTCGCGCGGATCGCCGAGGCGCTGGACCTGACCCGGCCGCAGGCGGAGGCCTGGCTGCTTCGTGCCCAGGGCGAGGCCCGGGTCCGGCTCAATCCCGCAACCCGGCTGTACCAGCTTCCGTAGGCCATGTTGCACTGCACAGTGGCAGCGTTGACCGCCTGCCCCTGCAAGCGTAGGACCATTCCATCCCGTCGCGGGTTCCAATCTTCTGGGGCCAAATCAAGGAAGTAGCCGGCGCACCCATGAAGGATGTCCGTGACGCGCTGTTCGTGGCGCATGCGACCGACGGCAGACTGGTCCGCCGTCCGATGTCTCCCCATCTCGGCGTCTACCGGCTGCAGTTGTCGATGGTTCTGTCGGGGATGTACCGCATCTCCGGGATCGTGAGTTCGCTCGCCACGCTGTTGCTGGTGTGGTGGCTGGTGGCGGCAGCCACCGGACCGAAGTCGTTCGCCGTGGTGCAGCACGTGGTGGCGAACCCGCTCGGCCTGCTTGTGCTGTTTGGCTGGACCCTTGCAGTGGTGTTCCACACCGTGGGCGGGCTGCGCCACCTGGCCTGGGACGCCGGCTACGGTTTTGCCAAGGACGTGTTCAACCGCACCGGGCCGATCGTGATCGTGGTGTCGGTGCTGCTGACGCTGGTGATCTGGGCGGTGGGCTTCGCGCTCTGGCATAACGGTGCCGCAGCCACCGGAACGGGCGGCTAGCATCGTGGTCAGCAAGGACACACAGGTCCAGATCATGCGTTCGCAGCTCGGCCGCGTGCGCGGGCTGGGCTCGGCCAAGTCGGGCGTCGAGCACTGGTGGGTGGAGCGCCTTACCGCGATCGCGCTGGTGCCGCTGACGATCTGGTTCGTGGTGGCGGTGCTGCTGCATCTCGGCCAGCCGCAGCTCGCGGTGGTGCATTGGGCGGCGCATCCGGTGAATACGGTCTTGTTGCTGGCGCTGGTGATGCTCACCTTCCATCACATGCAGCTCGGACTGCAGGTCGTGATCGACGACTACGTGCACGATACCCGCTCGCATCTGGTGGTCTCGCTGCTGAACAAGGGCACGTCCCTGCTTCTGGGACTGTTCGCGGTGGTGGCAATCCTGAAGATGGCGTTCTGGATCCACGCGTCCTGAGCCGCTTCCAGGCTGGAACAAGAGTTTTGACATGAACGCGATCACGCTGCCCTCGTCACGCTCCTACACGATCGTGGACCACGCCTATGACGTCGTGGTGGTGGGGGCCGGAGGTTCCGGCCTGCGCGCCACGCTCGGCATGGTCGCGGCCGGGCTCAAGACCGCCTGCATCACCAAGGTGTTCCCGACCCGCTCCCACACGGTGGCGGCGCAGGGCGGCATCGGCGCCTCGCTCGGCAACATGGCCGAGGACAACTGGCGCTGGCACATGTACGACACCGTCAAGGGATCAGACTGGCTCGGTGACCAGGACGCGATCGAGTACATGTGCCGCGAGGCGGTGCCGGCGATCCAGGAGCTGGAGCATTTCGGCGTGCCGTTCTCGCGCACCGAGGATGGGCGGATCTACCAGCGCCCGTTCGGCGGCCACATGTCGGACTACGGCAAGGCGCCGGTTCCGCGCGCTTGCGCCGCCGCCGACCGCACCGGCCATGCCATCCTGCACACGCTGTATCAGCAGAGCCTGAAGCACAACGCCGAGTTCTTCGTCGAGTACTTCGCGCTGGACCTGATCATGGACGAGGACGGCGCCTGCCGCGGCGTCATGGCATGGTGCCTAGAGGACGGCACCATGCACCGGTTCCGCGCCAACATGGTGGTGCTGGCGACCGGCGGCTACGGCCGCGCCTACATGAGCTGCACCTCGGCGCATACCTGCACCGGCGACGG
>CAXUDP010000040.1:0-28959 GCA_964249735.1 uncultured Acetobacteraceae bacterium
AGGGCAGCTTCTCCGGCCTCGCCTTCAAGATCATCAACGACAAGTACGGCACGCTCACCTTCGTGCGCGTCTACTCCGGCTCGCTCAAGTCGGGCGACCAGGTGATGAACACCACCAAGGACCACAAGGAGCGCATCGGCCGCATGTTCCAGATGCACGCCGACAAGCGTGCCGAGATCAAGGAAGTGCAGGCCGGCGACATCGCCGCCTTCGTGGGCCTGAAGGACACCGGCACCGGCGACACCCTGGCTGACGCCGCCGACCCGGTGGTGCTGGAGCGCATGGCGTTCCCGGTGCCGGTGATCGACATCTCGGTCGAGCCGAAGACCAAGGAGGCGGTCGAGAAGATGACGCTGGCGCTGCAGAAGCTCGCCGGCGAGGATCCCAGCCTGCGCCTCAAGACCGACCAGGAGACCGGCCAGACCATCCTGTCCGGCATGGGCGAGCTGCACCTGGAGATCATCATCGACCGGCTGCGCCGCGAGTACGGCGTGGATGCCAACATCGGTGCGCCGCAGGTGGCGTATCGCGAAACCATCAGCAAGGCACACGTCGAAACCTACACCCACAAGAAGCAGTCGGGCGGGTCGGGCCAGTATGCCGAGGTGAAGATCGAGTTCGCCCCGGTGGAGCGCAACGCCGGCATCTCGTTCGAGAACAAGGTGGTCGGCGGCACGGTGCCGAAGGAGTACATCCCGGCGGTCGAGAAGGGCATCAAGGTGCAGGCCACGACCGGCGTGCTGGCGGGCTTCCCGACGGTGGACTTCAAGTACACCCTGCTCGACGGCAAGTACCACGACGTCGACTCCTCGGCACTCGCGTTCGAGATCGCGGCCAAGGCCTGCTTCCGCGAGGGCATGAAGCGTGCCTCACCGGTGATCCTGGAGCCGATCATGGACGTGGAATGCACCACCCCGCAGGACCATGTCGGCGACGTGGTGGGCGACCTGAACCGCCGCCGCGGCCAGATCCAGAACCAGGAAAGCTCGGGTTCGACGATACTGGTCCGGGCTCAGGTGCCGCTGAAGGAGATGTTCGGCTACATCTCGCACCTGCGCTCCATGACCAAGGGCCGCGCCTCGTTCACCATGCAGTTCCACCATTACGATCCGGTGCCGCGCAACATCGCCGACGAGATCATGGCCAAGTCCGCCTGATCCCGATCCTGCTTGATGCGTGAGAGGGCCGGTTCCGTGAGGAACCGGCCTTTTTCACGTCCCCGGTCCTGCGGCCGTCAGGATTGTATGGTTCGGCAGCCCCGGTCTCAATGAGAAGGTCAGTACCACCTAGCCCCTTGCAGGTGCGGTGCCGCCTCAGTCTGCAAGAGGTCCACTGAACCGAAGAAGGTCATCGGCAAGCGAGGCTCCCTGAAGCGTGCCGGCGTAGGCGACATCGGGACGTCGCAGGATGTCCAGGGTGTGGGGACCGATCGCCGCGAGACACGCATCGTCGGGCGGTATGATCCTGACCCTGACGCCTTTCGCGGCAAGCACCTCCGCCTGCGAGTGCGTTCGGGCCAGCATGCGGTCCCCTACCGGCCCTGGCGGCCGAAAGCAGAGGACGATGACCGTCTCACAGCTTCCAAGGAGATCCAGGTTGGAGACGGAGCGCAGGCCGCCATCCAGATAGCGCCGCTCACCGACGCTGACGGGCGGTGACAGACCGGGAAGGCTGCAGCTCGCCGCGATTGCCTGCCCAAGCGTGGCCTTGGTTTCCCGGCTGAAGATGACGACCGCGCCACTCATTGCATCCACGGCGACGATCCCGAGGCCCCGCTTCGGCCAAACATCCAACCCGAGACTGGCCTCCACGCCTGCGATGTAGGCCGCTTCCGGCTCCGATGTGGCAGCTTGGAGAGCGTATGCGCCCACTTCGGCACGGCCGGCGTTCCCGCTTTGCGCCTTTGCGAACATCTCCGGCAGCCTCGCGGCGGCCTCCTGCGGGTACGGTGTCATGGTCCCGGGCGGAGGTGCGCGCCCTTTCTCGTCAATGATGGCCTGCGCCATCGCCTGGGGATCCCGCCCGGCGGCGAGCTGCGCCCCGACCATCGCTCCGGCGGAGGTACCCAGGATCCGGTCTGCGCCGCCGAGGACGAAGCCACGAGAGCCGAGGCCGCCGGCCACGCCGCATTCCCAGGCCACGGCGAGTGGACCACCTCCGCTCAGCACCACGCCTACAGCCAAGGGACCCCTCTAGCGACACGCGCCCGGCACCTTTCAGTCGGCTTGATAGTGGCGTAGGCGGTCTTTCCGAGCATTCCACGATGATCGTCGTGCAGCTCCGGGTCGCCAGATGTCCATCGTCAGAAGATGTGGGGACTGCTTCCATCAAACCCGGGCATCCCGTTCGAGACAGGTCTGCAACCTCCGGTCAGGTTCACGACAGCTTCTAGCCGGCCTGCTTCCCGGATACCTGCGGCTTGGCCATCCCTCCGCTCGTCTGTGTCCTGCGGATGAAGTCGGCGACGTTGTCGTGGAGCTGCTTTAGCGAGTCCTGGTGCGCGTAGACCATGTGCCCGGACTCGTAGTGCCGGAACTCGATGTTGGCCTGCAGCGCGCGCGGCATCGGCAGGTGGCGCATCTCGTACTCGCCCTCGAAGTACGGAGTGGCGAGGTCGTAGTAGCCCTGGTTGAGCAGCACCCTGAGGTTCGGGTTGTACACCATCGCCGCCGCCAGGTCCGGCATCACGTTGAGCGAGCCGGTCGCCGGCTGCGCCGTGTTCGGCTGCTGGTGCTTCATGTCCCAGCTGTCGATCTGGATCTCGGACTTGTACGCCCGGGTGCCGCCGTAGCCGAGCTGCCGGCGCACGTAGTCGTTGAACGCGGACACGTAGGCCGAGCTGATCGCCGCCGATTGCGGATCATACTCCGCCTCCTTCGCCAGCGGGTCCATGCTGGGGCCGGCGAAGCGGGTGTCGAACCGGCCGGTGTTGCTGGTGTCGTCGCTGAGCAGGGCGTGCTCGAACATGCCGCCGTCGACGCGCAGGTTCGCCTTCTCAAGATACGCCACCGGCAGCCCGGTATACTGGTTCAGCTTGCGCGCCACCGCCTCGAGATGGTCGTGGTCGAGCAACGCGCCCTGCTGCAACGCGGCCGCGTAGTCGGTGCTGGCATAGGTCTCGACCTCGGTCAGGAAGGACGGAAGGTCGGCAGGCGGCGTGCCCGGCAGCTTGTGGTGGTACCAGGCAGTGGCGGCATAGGTCGGCAGCGCCGTGACATAGGGCAGGTCGATGCCAGGATTGGCCTGCGGCCCGTCCACGCTGAGGTCGAAGCTGAGAATCTGCGACAGCAGGATCACGCCGTTGAGGTCGACGTTGTCCTGCTCGAGCTCGTTGGCCAGCACCGCGGAGCGAGTGGTGCCGTAGCTTTCCCCGAACAGGTACTTCGGCGAGTTCCAGCGGCTGTACTTGGACAGGAAGGTGGTGATGAACTGGTCGAACGCGTACGCGTCCTGGTCGACGCCGAAGAAGTTCTTCTCCTTGTCCTTGCCGGCGATGCGCGAGAACCCGGTGCCTGGCGCGTCCACGAACACGAGGTCGCTCGCGTCCATCAGGCTCTGGTCGTTGTTGACCAGCTGGTACGGCGCCGCCGGCCCATGGCTGTGGTCGAGCGTCACCACACGCCTGGGACCGAGCGCCCCCATGTGCAGCCAGACCGTCGCCGAGCCCGGGCCGCCATTGTACAGGAAGGTGATCGGCCGGTTCTCCGCGCGCACACCCTTGCGGAAATAGGCGACGTAGAACATCGACGCTTCCGCGGTCGGGTTGTTGTCTTCGGTGGACTTGTCCGCGTCCGTGCCCACCTTGGCCGCGTCGTCCCAGCCTCTCGGATGCACCACCAGGGTGCCGGCGACCGCATGGTAGTCCACATGCTGGCCACCCGCATCGACGCTCGCGTCGCTGCCCGCCTCGTCGTTTTCCAGATGCGGAACCGGGTGGTCGGCCTTGGAGATCTTCACGGTGGTGTCGTCGGCGCGTGCGCCGGCCGTGAACAGGAGCGGCGACGCCAGCAGGGCCGTCGTCAGCAGCAGCAGGGATCGGATCAACACAGAGTCCTCGGCACGAATATTTGACCGCTTACGGGATCAGCCGGACGAGCGCCAGCCCCGCGCGTCCTGCATGGCACGGCCGTCCGCCTCGAGCTTGATCAGGTGCGACAGCAGGTTGGCCCGTGCCGGCGCGTGAAGGTCCGGATGCAGGTTGCGGTAGGCACGCCCGAACACCGCCTCGAACGACGCCGGCGCTGCGGTCAGCACCGACGCGATCGAGGCCTCGCGCGCCTGCCGGTGGTCGAGCAGGCTCTGCACCAGCGCCCGGGGGTGCTCGATCGCCGGGCCATGCGCCGACAGCATCAGCCGGTCGCCTCGATCACGGACGCGTTCCAGATTGGCAACGAACAGGGAAAGGTCGCCGAAGGGCGGCGGCGGCACCACGGAGGTGGACCAGCCCATCACGTGGTCGCCGGTGAACAGGATGCCGTCGTCGGTCGCGAAGCACAGATGGTCCATGGCGTGTCCCGGCGTGTCCAGCACCAGGAGGCTGCCGATCCGGTCCCCCTCGCGCAGGCCCAGCGGCGCCTGGAAGTGCGGGTGGGCGCTGCGATGATGGCCGGCGATCGGCGCTCCGGTGCGCCGTCCAAGCGCGTCCGCGCCGCCGAGATGGTCGGCATGGGTATGGGTCAGCAGGATGTGCGACACGCCGCCCTGCGCCTCGGCCAGGATCGCGTCGAGATGTGCTGGATCGTCGCAGCCGGGATCGATCACCAGGGTGCCGCCGGACCAGTCCACCAGCCAGGTGCTGGTGCCATGGTAGGTCATCGGCCCGGGGTTGGGGGCGACGATGCGGCGGATCCCCGGTGCCGCCGGCAGCGGCGTCGCGTGCGGCGGCGGCGGCTCGCTCAGCCGCCAGGCGCGCCGGCGGTCCGGCCGTGTCGGGCCAGAGTCCAGGATCCGGAAGCTCAGCCGAACGCGCCGACGCCGTGCATCACCGCGACGCTGATCTCGCGCACCAGCTCGAACAGCTGGCGCATCGGCTCGAAGATCTCGGCGGTCTCGCGTGTGTAGGCATGGGCGGCGCGTGGCCCGGTCGGCTCGCGGAAGTCGAGCGGCACCGCCTGCTCCGGCGCCTGCGGGAAGATCTCCGCCATCTGTTTCAGCACGTGGGGGATCTCCAGCCGCAGCACCTGGTCGTCCAGCGCTTCCCGGGTGAAGCCGTCGCGCGGCGAGAAGTACGGGATCCGGGTCGCCAGCAGCCAGATCCGCTCGATCAGGGTGAGGCGGATCGCGTGCAGCAGGATCTCGGGCACCGCCATGCGCGGCGCGTCCGGCCAGGCGGTGCGCAGCGCCAGGTGGTCGGCCTGGATGCGACGGAACATCGACTGCGTATCGGCCCACAGGTCGAGCCGCTCCAGCCCCTGGCTCAGCGTCACCAGCGCAGTGCGACGCGCGGGGTCCGCCTCGTGCGCGGCGCGGTCGAGCCAGACGCCGGGGTCCAGCGTCAGCACGATGGCGCGCAGCACGTCGCGGTCGGAATGCGCCAGCGCGTGGCTGGCGAAATCGAGCGCGCGGCGGAAGCGCGGGCTGCCGGTCAGGAACTCCTCGAAGGTGTCCGGATGCCGCGCGGCGGCCAGCCCCAGCCCCTGCAGCGTGTTGGCGCACCAGCCCAGCTGCTGCAGGATTGCGTTGTTGGGGATCGCGCGCAGCTCGCGCGGATGCCGGATCCGTGCCGCACCCCCGGCGGCATCGCTCTGCCGCGCCGCCGGCCGCGACCCGGTGCGGTCGATCAGCGCCGGCCCGAACGCGCCCAGCAGCCCGGCATAGCCCGGGTCCTCGACCAGCTCGGTCATGCCGAGCCCGATCGCCGAGAAGAAGTCGGCGGAAAAGTCCGGCTGGTCGTAGATCGGGTCGTTTTCGCGTCGCACGACGGCAAAGGCGTGCTCGGCGATCGCGCCGACCGTGGCGTCCGCCAGCTCCGGCGTCCCGAACAGCAGGTAGCCGTCGCCGCCCTGGAACGCCGTCTCCTCGCGGCAGGCGATGCCTGCGGACGCGAAGGCCAGACGCGCGTGCGGGGTGGACAGGTAGTCCAGCCGGTCGGCCAGCGCGAACGGGTGGCCGCCGCGGCCGATGCTCTCGCCATGGGTGTCGAACAGGATCACCTCGACGTCGGCCAGGCCGCGGGCGGCGAGCAGGTCGGCGATCTTCAGCCGCAGCCGCTCGACCAGATAGGTGGCGGCGAGCTGGCCGACATAGCGCCCGCTGTCGGAATAGCCGAACTGCAGCGCCAGGGTGCCGGTGCGCCGAAGATAGTCGCGCCAGTGCCGCGAGCGCAGCGCCTCCTCGACCACCCGGGCACCGTTCATCATCGCCTCGCGCGTCTCGAACAGCGGCGAGATCTCGACCTGCTCCTCGATCCCGAACAGCCGCGCCAGCCACAGCGCCACGAGCAGGGTGTAGCCGCTCTCGGTCTCGGCGATCAGGAAGCGCACCGGGCTCGCCCCGTCGACGTGCTTGACGATCTGCGTCACCGTCATCATCAGCCGTGCCGCCGACGCCTGCTCGGACAGCAGCGCGCCGAAGTCGACCGGCACCGCGTGCACCTCGGACAGCGCCTCGTTGATCTCCGTCAGCAGGGCACGCCGCTGCGCCGGGTTCTCCGGACTGTCCTGGATGCCCAGCCGCTGCCGGGCGACGTTGTGCAGCTGGGTGGCGTTCAATCGTACGTGGGTGTGGGCCGCGCCCATGCCATGCGACACGAAGCCGGCACGGGTCACGGCGAGCTCCAGCCGGTCGGGCCCTGTCGCCGCCTCCAGCGCCTCGCCAAAAAGCGGGTCCAGCACCGCCGCGTTTAGGATCGCCTCCTCGCGCCGGTCGATCAGCGCCCTGGCGAACGCGGCCACCTGCTCGGCATCAGCGCGGTCCGGCGCCGCCTCGATCTGTGCGGCCACCGCGCCGATCGCGCCATCGACCCGGGCCAGCATCGCCACCGGCGGCGCCTGCAGGGCTGCGAGCTGGGCGTGCAGCCGTTCGAGCTGCAGCCGCTTCATGCGCAGGCGCAGGCGCAGCGTGTCCCACCAGCCGATGTCGGTGCGCCCGTCGGTATCGTAGCCGACCCAGCTGGCCAGGATCAGCGGGCGCGGCACCAGGGCGGTCCACGCCTGGGTCCAGTGCGCGGCGGCTTCCTCCAGCAGCGCCCGGTTCAGCCGGTCGATCGCGTCACGCCCGCGCCCGATGGCGAGGGAGGCGAGGTGGAACTCGTCGGCAAGCGTCGGCGTGGCCGGACGCTGCGAGCGCAGATCCGGCACCGTGCCGGCGCCGCTCGCGGCCTTGGCCAGCGCGTCATAGACCGGCGTCGCCAGGGCGAAGGTCGGGTGTGCGGTGAACACTGCGGCGAACCGGGTGCGGCCGATCGCCTGGCGGAACTGGGCCAGCGGGATCGGGCTGTCGTCCGGGTCTGGCCGCACCAGCCTGGCCGCAATCCGGCGCAGCCGGCCGGCGGTGTCGACGTTGGCGTCGAGGCCGACATAGCGCGCAAGTCGCCCGGCCCGGCCGGTGAACGCGTCGTCGCGCAGGCGGCGCACCAGGTCGCCGATCTCGGCGATGCTCAGGCTGTTCTCGTCGAGCCGGCGCGACAGCAGCAGGGCGACCGCCAGCACCGGGTTACCGAACGGGTCCTCCTCCTGCCGTTCCACCAGCTGCGCGGTCAACGCGACCAGCTGCGCCAGGCGCGCCTGGGCATCATCGGCGCGGTCGGCTTCGAGGACCGGGTTCGGATCGTCCATGACGGATCGTGCTCCAAGGGTCGGGCGGCGCCGATGGAGGGTTCCATGTCCGCTGCCGCGCCGCAATATCGAGACGCGGCAGCGCCGACGTCGTTGGGCAAAGCCGCGTCCAGATGCTACGGGGGCCGATGACCGCCTGGCTCCATCCCGTTCCGGACGCCATTGCCGATCCGGACCGGGCGGCGCGGCATAGCCTGGTCGCGCAGAAGCGTCGCGCCACCCTGCTGCTGGTGGCGATGGGCGGGCTGGTCCTGGTCGGTTACGCCGCCGGGCACGGCTTCTGGGCCGGGCTGCTGCAGGCGACCGCCAAGGCCGGACTGGTCGGCGGCCTGGCGGACTGGTTCGCGGTGACGGCGTTGTTCCGCCATCCGCTCGGCCTGCCGATCCCGCACACCGCGATCCTGCCGGCGCAGAAGGACCGGCTGGGCCGGGCGCTGGGCGGTTTCGTCGCCAACCACGTGTTCACCGAGGCCGACATCGACCGGGCGCTGGCCCGCATCGACCTGCCGCTGCTGGTGCAAGGGGTGCTGCTGGACCCGCACGTGGGGGAGATGGCGCAAGGTGCTGCGGCGCGGATGATCCCGCATCTGCTGGACGGGCTGGAGGCCGGCCGGGCACAGGACCTGCTGGCACGCCTGCTGCCGCGCCTGCTGAACAACAAGGAGCTGGCGCCGGTGGTGGCCCGCGGGCTGCGCGCCCTGGTCGACGGCGACCGGCACCAGGAGGTGCTGTCGTTCCTGCTCGACCAGATCAAGATGCTGCTGAAGAGCCGCGAGGCGCACCTGCATCAGATGATCGCCGACAGGGTGCGCGAGCAGGGTGGCCGGCTGGTCGGGTGGGCGATCGGCGGCTCGGTCGCCAGTCGCGTGCTGGGCGCGATCACCGCCGAGCTCGACCGCACCGATCCGCACGATTCCGACCTGCGCGAGGCGGTGACCCTGTGGATGCGCCGCGAGATCGACCTGATCGAGACCGACCCCGAGCGCGGCCGCGAGCTGGCTGCCACGATGCGGACGCTGTTCACCCACCACAGCCTGAAGCAGTGGGCCGGCCACGTGTGGACCCGCGCACGCGGCGCGATCGAGGACGACCTCGCCGGGCCGGACAGCTGGATCGCCCGGCTGGTGGCGGAGTCTCTGGAGCGCACCGGCGAGGTGCTGGGGCAGGACAGGGCGGTGCGCGAGTCGATCGACCGGGCGGCGCGGACCCTAGCGCGCCGGGCGCTGCCGGGAATGCGTGCAAGGCTGTCCGGCTTCATCGCCGACGTGGTCGCCGGCTGGGATACGCGGCTGCTGGTCGACCGGCTGGAGCTGCGCGTCGGCCGCGACCTGCAGTTCGTGCGCATCAACGGCACCCTAGTCGGCGCGCTGGTCGGCGGGGTGCTGTATCTTGGCCTGCGCCTGGTGTTCGGCGCGGCGGCTGGCTAGCGCACCGTCCGGTCGAGCATCCCCAGCCGATCAAGGAGCCTGATCCGATACGATGACGCCATGGGCAAACTGCCGCGCAAGACCTTGACGTTACGGTGGTTCGGGCTCATCTGCCACAAACAGGACCGAGTGGGTCCTGTTGAACCTCCTGAGGCCTCATGCTGCGCCTGTCCAAGCTCGCGGATTATGCGGTCGTGGTGCTGGTGCGCCTGTCGCGCCATGACGGCGAGGTCACCACGTCGCCCACCCTGGCGCAGGCGACCGGCGTTCCGGAGCCGACCGTGGCCAAGGTGCTGAAGGCGCTGGGCGCCGCAGGCCTGGTAGCCAGTACGCGTGGCGCGCGTGGCGGCTACCGCTTGGCGCGGTCCCTTCACGCGATCCCGGTCGCCGCCGTGATCGATGCAATCGACGGGCCGATCTCGCTCACCGCCTGTGTCGACGGCGCCACCGGCGGCTGCGAGGCGCAGGAAACGTGCCCGATCCGCGGGCGATGGGACCCGGTCAATGAGGCGATCCGCGCCGCGCTGACCCGGATCACGCTGGACCAGATGGACCTCCCGCCCTGCGGCGGCGTCCCCGATTTCGACCAAGCCGTCCATGACCAAGCCGACCGCCCGGGCATGATGCCCGGCGCCGCCATTCTTGCTGCCGAGTGAGGCCCCGATGCCTGCCGTCGCCGAAACCTTGAACACCGTTCAGACCCTTACCCAGTCCAGCTATAAGTGGGGGTTCGAGACCGACATCGAGATGGACCTGGCCCCCAAGGGGCTGAGCGAGGACACCATCCGCCTGATCTCGGCGCGCAAGGAGGAGCCGGAATGGCTGCTGGCGTGGCGGCTCAAGGCCTACGCGGCATGGCAGACCATGCAGGCGCCGGGCTGGGGCAAGATCGGCCACCCGCCGATCGACTTCCAGGACGTGCACTATTATGCCGCGCCGAAGAAGAAGCCCGGCCCGAAGTCGCTCGACGAGGTCGATCCGGAGCTGCTCGCGGTTTACGAGAAGCTGGGCATCCCGCTCAAGGAGCGGGCAATGCTGGCCGGCGTCGAGCTGCCCGAGGGCGAGGCGCCGCAGATCGCCGTGGATGCGGTGTTCGACAGCGTGTCCGTGGCTACCACCTTCCGCTCCACCCTGGCCAAGGCCGGCGTGATCTTCTGCCCGATCAGCGAGGCGGTGCGCGAGCATCCCGAGCTGGTGCGGCAGTATCTCGGCAGCGTGGTCCCGGCGGCGGACAACTTCTACGCCGCCCTAAACTCGGCCGTGTTCACCGACGGCTCGTTCGTGTTCATCCCCAAGGGGGTGAAATGCCCGATGGAGCTGAGCACCTATTTCCGCATCAATGCCAAGAACACCGGGCAGTTCGAGCGCACCCTGATCATCGCCGAGGCCGGCGCCTCGGTGTCCTATCTCGAGGGCTGCACGGCGCCGATGCGCGACGAGAACCAGCTCCATGCCGCCGTGGTCGAGCTGGTCGCGATGGACGACGCCTCGATCAAGTACTCCACGGTGCAGAACTGGTATCCGGGCGACGCCAACGGGAAGGGCGGCATCTATAACTTCGTCACCAAGCGCGGCGCCTGCCGCGGAGCGCGCTCCAAGATCTCCTGGACCCAGGTCGAGACCGGCTCGGCGATCACCTGGAAGTACCCGTCCTGCATCCTGCAGGGCGAGGGCTCGGTCGGCGAGTTCTACTCGGTGGCGGTGACCAACAACCACCAGCAGGCCGACACCGGCACCAAGATGCTGCATATCGGCAAGAACACCCGCTCCACCATCGTCGCCAAGACCATCAGCGCCGGCCGCTCGGACAGCACCTATCGCGGCCTGGTGCGGGTGATGCCCAAGGCGTCGGGGGCCCGCAACTTCACCCAGTGCGACAGCCTGCTGATCGGCGACCAGTGCGGCGCGCACACGGTTCCCTACATCGAGAACCGCAACATGACCGCCAAGACGGAGCACGAGGCCACCACCTCGAAGATCTCCGAGGACCAGCTGTTCTACTGCCGCTCGCGCGGCCTGTCGGAGGAGGACGCGGTCGGCATGATCGTCAACGGCTTCTGCAAGGACGTGCTCAAGGAGCTGCCGATGGAGTTCGCGGTGGAAGCGCAGAAGCTGCTCCAGGTCAGCCTGGAGGGCAGCGTCGGATGAGCGCCTTCCTGTCCATCGCCGGCCTGCATGCGTCGATCGACGACAACGGGTCGCCGAAGCCGATCCTGAACGGGGTCGACCTCGACATCCCGGCCGGCGAGGTGCACGCCATCATGGGGCCGAACGGGTCGGGCAAGTCCACCCTGTCCTACGTGCTGGCCGGCCGCGAGGAGTACGAGGTCACCGCCGGCACGGCGTCGTTCAAGGGGCAGGACCTGCTGGCGATGGAGCCCGACGCGCGGGCGGCCGCCGGCGTGTTCCTCGCCTTCCAGGCTCCGGTCGAGCTGCCCGGCGTGAACAACGCCAACTTCCTGCGTACGGCTGTCAACGCCGTGCGCCGCGCCCGCGGCGAGGCCGAGCTGGATTCGATGCAGTTCCTCAAGACGGCGCGCGCCCAGGCCAAGGCGCTGTCGATGCCGGAGGACCTGCTCAAGCGCAACGTCAACGTCGGCTTCTCCGGCGGCGAGAAGAAGCGCAACGAGGTGCTGCAGATGGCGCTGCTCGGGCCCAGCCTCGCGATCCTGGACGAGACCGACAGCGGGCTTGACATCGACGCGCTGCGCATCGTTGCCGAGGGCGTCAAGGCGCTGCGCTCGCCCACCTTTTCCGCTCTGGTCATCACCCACCACCAGCGCCTGCTCGACTACCTGGTGCCGGACCGGGTGCATGTGATGGCGCGCGGCCGCATCCTGCGCTCCGGCGGTCCCGAGCTCGCGCATCAGCTCGAAGCGCAGGGCTATGCTGGCTTCCTCGCGGAGGCGGCGTGAACGTCGTTCTGGCAGAAGCCCGTCCCGGCGTGGCGGCCGGAAGCGCTGCCGCCTTCCTGCGCCGCTACGAATCCCTCCGCAACCGTCTGCCCGGCGACCCGCAGCCGCGCGCCCGCGCCGCCGCCTCGCTGGAGCGCCACGGGCTGCCGCAGCGCAGCGCCGAGGCGTGGAAGTACACCGACTTGCGCCGCCTGTGGGAGGGCGGGTTCGACGAGGCCGCCGCCGAGCCGGCCGCTGCCGCTGCGCTGCTGCGTCGCGTGATGAACCGCGCCGGCCTGGAGATGGACGGCGAGGCCGCCCTGCCGCGGCTGGTGTTCGTCGACGGGCTGTTGTCCGCTGCGCTGAGCCGTTCGCCGCAGGCTTACGAGTGCACCACCTTCGAGGGCATCGCCGTGGACGCGCCGGTTGCGCACCCGATGATGGCGCTGAACGCCATGCTGGCACGCGACGGCGCCGTGATCCGCGTGCCGGCCGGGCTCGACGCCGGCCGCCTGCTGCTGGTGACGCTGGCGACCGGGTCTGCGGGTGCGCACCTGCATCACCGCGTGGCGCTGGAGGAGGGCGCCAGGCTGTCGCTGCTGGAGCTCGCCTCCGGCGAGGGCGCCTACCTGAACGAGGGCGTGTTCGCCTTCGAGGTCGGACGCGGCGCCCACGCATCGCACGTTCGGCTGCAGCAGGACGCGCCGGATGCGCTGTCGTTCTCCACCGTCCGGGCACACCTCGCCGAGCACTCGTCCTATGACGGCTTCAACCTGGCGCTGGGTGCGGCGCTGGCGCGCCACGAGGTGCACGCCACCCTCGCCGGGTCCAACGCCACCGTGCACGTGAACGGCGCGCAGCTGCTGGCGGACTCCCAGGTCGCCGACCTGACCAGCGTGATCGCGCACGACGCGCCGGCCTGCAGCTCGCGCCAGACCGTCAAGAACGTGCTGACCGGCCGCTCCCGCGGCGTGTTCCAGGGCAAGATCGTCGTGGCGCGGGTGGCGCAGAAGACCGACGGCTACCAGATGAACCAGGCGCTGCTCCTGTCGGAGCAGGCCGAGATCGACACCAAGCCTGAGCTCGAGATCTATGCCGACGACGTGAAGTGCAGCCACGGCGCCACCGCCGGCGCACTCGACGAGGAGCAGCTGTTCTACATGCGCTCCCGTGGCGTGCCGCTGGTCGAGGCCCGCGCGATCCTGGTGCGCGCGTTCCTTGACGACGCGTTGGCCCTGGTCGGAGACGAGAACGCGCGCGCGGTGCTGGATCGCGCGGTCGCCGCCTGGTGGGAAGGACGATCCGCATGAACGCGCTCACCTCGACGACGCCCGATCTGTCCTACCTCCGGGCCGACTTCCCGATCCTGTCGGAAACCATCCGCGGCAAGCCGTTCGTGTTCCTCGACAGCGCCGCGTCGGCACAGAAGCCCGCCGCCGTGATCGACGCGATGACGCACACCATGCGCCACCAGTATGCCAACGTGCATCGCGGCCTGCACTGGATGAGCGAGCGCACCAGCGACGCCTACGAGGGCGTGCGCGACAAGGTGGCGGCGCTGCTGAACGCCAGCTCCCGCGAGGAGATCGTGTTCACCGGCAGCTCCACCGGCGCCATCAACCTGGTCGCCTACAGCTACGGGTCGCTGCTGCGTCCGGACCAGGCGGTGCTGATCTCGGAGATGGAGCACCACGCCAACATCGTGCCGTGGCAGATGCTGCGCGACCGGCGTGGCATCGAGTTGCGCGTGGCACCGGTGGACGACGCGGGCGAGCTCGACCTCCATGCGCTGGAAGCCCTGCTCGCCGACGGCAGGGTCGGGCTGGTTTCCGTCACCCACATGTCCAACGTGCTCGGCACCGTCAACCCGGCGCATCGGATCGCCGAGCTCGCCCATGCCGCCGGTGCCCTGCTGCTGCTGGACGGCAGCCAGGCGGCGGTGCACCGGCCGGTCGACGTGCAGGCGCTGGATGCCGACTTCTACGTGTTCACCGGCCACAAGCTGTACGGTCCGACCGGGATCGGCGTGCTGTGGGCGCGTCGCGCGCTGCTGGAAGCGATGCCGCCGTTCATGGGCGGCGGCGACATGATCGGCTCGGTAAGCTTCGAGCGCTCGACCTGGGCCGAGGTGCCGCACAAGTTCGAAGCCGGCACCCCGCCGATCGTCGAGGTGATCGGGCTTGGTGCCGCGATCGACTACGTGCAGGCGATCGGCATGGGCACGATCCAGGCGCACGAGGCTGGCCTGACCGAGCACGCCCTGGCCCGCCTCGGCGCCATCGAGGGCCTACGCGTGGTCGGCCAGGCGCGGACACGCGGCGGCGTGATCTCCTTCACGGTGGACGGCGCGCACGCGCACGATATCGCCACCCTGCTGGACCGGAACGGTATCGCGGTGCGTGCCGGCACCCACTGCGCGGAGCCGCTGATGCGCCGGTTCGGTATCACCAGCACCGCGCGCGCGAGCTTCGGCATCTACACCACGACGCACGAGATCGACGTGCTGGCCGACACGCTGGAGCGCATCAGGAGCTTCCTTGTCTGAGGCGGCGTTGCAGGCGGGGGCCTCGATCTACCAGGCGCTGGTGGTCGAGCGCGCACGCCGCCCGCTGCATGCTGGTACTGTCGAGCCGGCCGACGGTACCGCCGACGGCACCAACCCGCTCTGCGGCGACACGGTGCGCGTCACGCTGCGTCGGGATGCGGACGGGCGCGCGGCCGCGGTACGGCATCACACCCGCGGCTGCGCGATCTGCGCCGCCGCTGCCGACCTGATGGCGGAGACCGTACAGGGCGCGACCCGGGACGAGGCGGAAGCCTCGTTCGCCCGGTTCGAGCGCCTGTTGCAGGGAGGCGACGCGGCACTCGACGCTGACACGCGCCGGCAGCTCGGGCAGCTGAACGCGTTCGGCGAGCTGCATGAATACCGGTCGCGCCGGAAATGCGCGATCCTGCCGTGGTCGGCCCTGCTGGCCGCGTTCAAATCCGGCGGAGGCGCATGATGGAACCCGAACAGTCCGGACACGAGGCCGAGGCAGCTGCACGGCGGCTGCCGAACTTCACCCTTGCCTCGCCGTCCGCCGAGGCGGCGGCGCCGGCCTCGGTGTCGAGCTGGACCCCGGATGGCGAGGTGCTGGCCCCGGTGAGCGAGGACGACGTGATCAGCGCCATCGCCACCGTCTACGACCCCGAGATACCGGTGAACATCTACGAGCTCGGCCTGATCTACGCGATCGACCTGCACGAGGACGGCCAGGTCAAGGTCGAGATGACGCTGACGGCGCCTGGCTGCCCCAGCGCGCAGGAGCTGCCGGTGCAGGTGCGCGACGCGGTGCTGACGGTGCCCGGCGTGACTGCATGCGAGGTCGAGACCGTCTGGGAGCCGGCCTGGGACGCCAGCCGGATGAGCGAGGACGCCCGTCTTTCGCTGAACATGTTCTGAGACCTGGAAGCCACCATGAGCACGACCCGAACCGAGACCGTGGCCACCTCCCCGAAGCGCCGCGCCCTGCCGCCGCTGATGGCGCTGTCGGAGCGCGCGGCGGACCGGCTGCGCGCGCTCTACGACACGGCCCATGCCGGCCAGACGCTGCGCATCAGCGTCGGCACCAAGGGCTGCTCCGGCCTGTCCTACGACATGAACTGGGTCGAGGCGGCAGGCCCCGCCGACGAGGTGGTGAGCGATCGCGGCCTGACAGTCCTGATCGACCGCAAGGCGTCGCTGTTCCTGATCGGCACCACGATGGACTACGAGGAACGGGACCTGTCCGCCGGCTTCGTGTTCATCAACCCGAACGAGAAGGGCCGCTGCGGCTGCGGCGAAAGCTTCCGCGTTTGAGGACAAGGTGTTCCCTCAGCGCGGCGGCCTCGGCATCGGCCCGCGCCGGATCACCGCCGGCTTGTCGAACACGCACACGCTTTCCACCCGTGCCGACCACAGGAACTGGTCGACCACGCTGAACCGCTCCAGCCGGTAGCCGGCCCCGGCCAGAAGCCGTGCGTCCTGCGCCAGGGCGGACGGGTTGCAGCTCACATAGACGATGCGCGGCACAGCCGAGGCGGCGATCTCCGGCATCTGCGCCCCGGCCCCGGCATGCGGCGGGTCGAGCACGATCGCCTGCGCCCCAGCGAGATCGCGGGCCAGCAGAGTTTGCCGGTTCAGGTCGCGCTGCCGCACCGTGACGCGCCGCCCGGCCCCGGCCGCGCGATACGCCTCGACCGCACCGGCATGACCCTCGTAGGCCGCCACCTGCGCCCGACCTGCGACCGCAAGGCCGATGGTGCCGCAGCCGGCATACAGCTCGACCACCCGGGCGCCATGCGGCATCCGCTCCGGCAGCCCGTCCAGCACCGCCGCCACGATCGCCGCCTCGCCCTCGCGCGTGGCCTGCAGGAACGCGCCCGGCGGCGGCGACACCGCGGCGCCGGCGAAACGGTGCAGCACCGGCGACAGGCCGCAGACGATCTCCGGCATCGCATCCGGCCTCGCCCTCACGCCCTCCGGCTGCCAGGCGATCCGCGGCACGCCATGCGCCGAAGCGAACCCAGCCAGCAGGGCGAGGTCGCGCGGCAGCAACGCCCCATCGGTCGCCAGAAGCAGGTCCGGGCCGCTGTCGAGCAGGTTCACCCCGAGCGAGCCGGCCCAGCGCAGACCCTGCAGGCTGGCCAGCGTCGGCCGGATCGCGCCCAGAAGCGCGAACAGCGCGGGATGGAGCACGTGGCAGGTGTCGAGCCCGATGACCGTCTCGGCCCCGCGCTCGTGCAGCCCGACCGTGATCCCGTCCGGCCCGCGACGCAGCGCCAGGTCCATGCGCCTGCGCGTGCGCGGCGGGCTCTGCACCGCGGCGACCGGTGCCGACGCCGAGAACCCGGCCTCGCGCAGCGCGGCCTGCACCAGTCCCGTCTTCCAGACGAGGCCCGCCTCGCGGTCGAGGTGCTGCAGCACGCAGCCGCCGCAGCGTCCGAACAGTGGGCAGGGGGGCGCCACTCGGTGCGGGCTCGCCGACAGGATCCGGTCCGCGACCGCGCGGTTGCGCCCGGTCGCGTGCGCCAGCACGGTCTCGCCGCCGAGCGCGTAGCGGACCCGGAGCGGGGCACCACGCTGCCGCGCCACCCCGTCGCCCTCCAGCCCCAGCGAGTCGATGGTAAGCTCCAACCCCGGCCCGGCCGACGCCGGCGTCGGATCAGCCCGCATCGAGCTCGATGTCTGGGTCGTCCTGCTCTGAATAGGTTGGCTCCGGGCGACGGACCCGGGTCGGCAGCAGCATGAAAGCCGGAATCTCGCCGCCGAACCCGGTCACCGCCGGCCCGAGGTCGTCCGGACGATGCCGCTGCTCGCGACGCGGCTCGGCCGGCCGTTCCGGCACCCTGTCCGGCATCCGCTCAATCATCCGCTCTGGCGCCCGTTCCGGCATTCGCTCCGGCCGCCGGTCGGCCTGCGGACGCCGCTCCGACCGCTCCGCACGCGGCGGCGGTGGTGGCGCTGCCTCGGCCCGTGCTTCCGGCTGCCGCTCCCGACCCTTCTCGGGACGGCGCCCAGGCTTCTCGGCTGTCCGTGCCGCCGGCCGCTCTGCCGACCTACCCCGACCGCGGCCCCGCCTGCCGCCCTCGGACCATTCCGCCGTGGCGATCCCGTCCACCGCGAGCAGCGGGATCGGATGTCCGGTCAGCGCCTCGATCGCCTCCACGAAGCCGCGATCGTCCGGCGAGGCGATGGTGTAGGCATGGCCGCTCTTGCCGGCACGTCCGGTGCGGCCGATCCGGTGAACGTAGTCCTCGGCGTGGATCGGCACGTCGAAGTTGAACACGTGGCTGAGCCCGCCGATGTCGAGGCCGCGTGCCGCCACGTCCGAGCACACCAGCATCTGGATCTCGCCGCTCTTGAACTTCTCCAGCGTGGAGAAGCGCAAGGACTGCGCCAGGTCGCCATGCAGCGCGCCGGCCGAGAAGCCGTGCTTGGTGAGCGACTTGTACAGGATGTCGACGTCGCGCTTGCGGTTGCAGAAGATGAGCGCGTTCTGCACGTCCTCGGCGCGGATCAGCTTGCGCAGGGCCTTGCGCTTGTCGATCTCGTCCACCACCGCGAGGCCCGCCACGATCAGCGGCGCCACCGAGGCGGCGCGGCTGACGGTGATCTCCTTCGGGTTCGTCAGGAAGGCGTCGGCCAGCCTGCGTATCTCCGGCGCCATGGTGGCGGAGAAGAACAGCGTCTGCCGGTTCGGCGACAGCAGGGTGACGATCCGCTCGACGTCGGGGATGAACCCCATGTCCAGCATCCGGTCCGCCTCGTCGATCACCAGCGTGCGCGTCTGCGTCATCAGCAGCCCGCCGCGCTCGAACAGGTCGAGCAGCCGGCCCGGCGTGGCGATCAGCACGTCGACCCCGGCGTTCAGCGCCGCCTTCTGGTCGTTCATGCTTTCCCCGCCGATCAGCAGCGCATGGGTGAGCTTGGTGTACTTGCCGTACATCACGAAGTTCTCGGCCACCTGCAGCGCCAGCTCGCGCGTCGGCTCCAGGATCAGCGAGCGCGGCATCCGTGCCCGGGCGCGCGAGCCGCTCAGGATGTCGAGCAGCGGCAGGGTGAACGACGCGGTCTTGCCGGTTCCGGTCTGCGCCACGCCCAGCACGTCGCGGCCGGCCAGCACGACCGGGATCGCCTGCGCCTGGATCGGGGTCGGGTGGCGGTAGCCCATCTCGGCCACCGCGCGCAGGATCGGCTCCGACAGGCCGAGCTCGGTGAACGGCGGCAGGACCTCGGCGAGCGGCCCGATGGCGATCCCCGTCTCCGTCGCCGGATCGGTCGACGCGCCGGCGCCGCGGACGTGCATGGCTACCCCTGCCATGTCGAGCGATTCCTCCGGCACCGCCTCGGGATCCGCCGTTTCCTCCTCGTCCGGTTGCGGACGCTGCGCGGAGATTTCGGGCTCTGCCTGGACGTGCTCGTCAGACAGCCCGTCGGTCGGACCGGTCGTGTTGATGATGGTGTCGCTCAAAAACGTTCTCGACCCTGCTGGTATGCGGAACTCGGGGTGTATGCGCCGCGGGCATCGCCCTGGTGCGGCGGCGGACGGGTGGGCGGATCGGGTGGTCGAACCGCTTGCTCGTCCGGCATGGCCGCAGCATGCGGCCGGTCGCGACGACGGGGCGTCGCGCAGGCAGCCCGCGATCCACGCTGCGTATCCGCACATCGCCTCGGAAAGTCAAGCGCAGCCGGCCCGGGAACCTATCGTTTCGGGTTCCGTTCCGAGGAACGCTGCATCCTGACGAGGTTGACCCGCATTGTCCTACACCGCCCTGCTGATCGAGGATTACGGCCTGATCGGCGATTGCGTGAGCTGTGCCCTGGTCGGCCGCAACGGGTCGATCGACTGGCTGTGCTGGCCGCGGTTCGACAGCGCCGCCTGCATCGCCGCCCTGGTCGGCAGCGAGGAGAACGGCCGCTGGCTGCTGGCGCCGGGCACGGTCCGCAGCAGCAGCCGCAGCTATCGCGGCAACGGTCTGGTGCTGGAAACCGTGTTCCAGACCGACACCGGCAGCGTCGCCCTGATCGACTTCATGCCGGTCGGCGTGCCGTCGCCGTCGATCGTGCGGATCGTCGAGGGCCGCAGCGGCAGCGTCGAGATGACCCACGAGCTGCGTCTGCGCTTCGACTACGGCATGTCGGTGCCCTGGGTGACGCGGCTCGCAGACGATGCCGGCATCGTCGCCATCGCTGGTCCGGCACAGGTGGTGCTGCGCACCGCGGTGCCGCTGGAAGGCGAGGACATGAAGACCGTGAGCCGGTTCACGGTGAAGTCCGGCGAGCGGATCAGCTTCGTGATGAGCTACGGCCCGTCGCACCTCCCGCCGCCGCCGCCGCTCGACACCGACCACGTCCTGGCCACGACGCTGAGTCATTGGGAGGAATGGGCCTCGCGCTGCGCCTATGAGGGGCCGCACGAGAAGGCGGTGCGCCGCTCGCTGGTGACGCTCAAGGCGCTGACCTTCGCCGAGACCGGCGGCATCGTCGCCGCCGCGACCACCTCCCTGCCGGAGCAGGTCGGCGGCCCGCGCAACTGGGACTACCGGTTCTGCTGGCTGCGCGACGCCACCCTGACGCTGGTGGCGATGATGACCGGCGGCTACTACGACGAGGCGCGCCGCTGGCGCGATTGGCTGCACCGTTCCGTCGCCGGCAGCCCGGAGCAGCTGCAGATCATGTACGGCATCGGCGGCGAGCGGCAGCTGATGGAATGGGAGGTGCCCTGGCTCGCCGGCTACGAGAACTCGTCGCCGGTGCGCGTCGGCAACGCCGCCGCCGGCCAGCTGCAGCTCGACGTGTATGGCGAGGTGATCGCGGCCCTCCATTTGGCCCGCCGCGAGAACCTGCGCGACGCGTCGCACGGCTGGTCGCTCCAGGTCGGCCTGCTCGAGCACCTCGAGCAGATCTGGATGGAGCCGGACGAGGGCATGTGGGAGGTGCGCGGTGGCCGGCAGCAATTCACCGTGTCCAAGGCGTTCTGCTGGATGGCGTTCGACCTGTCGATCAAGGACATCGAGAGCTACGACCTGCCCGGACCGGTGGATCGCTGGCGCAGCGTCCGCGACCAGATCCACCAGACCATCTCGGACCAGGGCTTCAACAAGAACAAGAACAGCTTCACCCAGTCCTTCGGCTCCGATGCGCTGGATGCCGGGCTGCTGCTGCTGCCGGTGATGGGCTTCCTGCCGCCCGACGACCCACGGATCGTCGGCACCGTCGCGGCGATCGAGCGGGAGCTTCTGGTGGACGGCTTCGTGCTGCGCTACCGCACCGAGGAAACCTCGGACGGCCTGACAGGCGACGAGGGCGCGTTCCTTGCCTGCTCCTTCTGGCTGGTCGACACCTACGTGCTGCTCGGCCGCTACGACGAGGCGGAAGCCCTGTTCGAGCGCCTCAGCGGCCTGGCCAACGATCTCGGGCTGCTGGCGGAGGAGTACGACCCGCGCCTCAAGCGCCAGGTCGGCAACTTCCCGCAGGCCTTCTCGCACGTGGCCCTGGTCAGTGCCGCCGGCCACCTGCGCGACCGCAAGGTGCCGTTGCGCGGCGAGGTGGACGAGGCCGCCTGACGGTCGGCGGCGTCCCCGTCAGAACACGTGGTCGAGCGATGCGACCACGACGGTCGCGGCGCCGAGCAGCAGGTTGACGCCGAGCAGCGAGCGTATCGTCTCGAAGGTCGCCGGCTGCGGCCGCAGCGCCCGGCGCGCCTTGCGGAACGGTCCGAAGAACGCGTAGGCAAATAGCGCCGCCATGACCAGGCCGAGCGCCTGCATGGCCTGGACGTGCCAGTCCGGATTGCCGAACCCGCCCAGCGGGAAGGCCAGCATCAGCCAGCCAGTCAGCAGCACCAGCGGCATCGCGTGCCAGACCAGCCGGAAGAAGCGACGCAGCGTCTGCAGCTGCACCGAGTTGCGCTGGGTGACGTCGAGCAGGCCGAGGCTCGGGCGTAGTACGATCAGGGCATAGGCCGCCCCACCGAGCCAGGTCGCCCAGCTGAGCAGGTGGACTGCCAGCACCAGGCCCCAGAGCGGGCTGGTGAAGGCGTCGGCGCTGCTCATGGTCTGGCCGGTCATGACAAGTTCCCCCGATGTGGCGCACGCTGATCGCGGTTTCGAGCCGCCAAGGCAAGGCAGAACCGGGCCGAGCGGCAGGAAGGGGTGCGTCGCATGGACGGGATACCGAAGGCTCTGCGCCTGCTGACGCCGGACGGGATGGCGCAGCTGGACCACGCGGCGGCGGCGACGCCGCACGGCTCCTATCCGCTGATGGAGAACGCCGGGCGCGCCGTGGCGCGGGCGGCGATGCGGCACATGCGGCCGGCCACGGTGCTGGTGCTGTGCGGCCCGGGCGCCAACGGCGGCGACGGCTATGTGGCTGCCCGCCTGCTGGCGCGCGCCGGCTGGCCGGTCTCGGTCGCAGCCCTCGCGGCACCGGCCGAGGGAAGCGACGCGGCGCGGGCTGCCTCGTTGTGGCGCGGCCCGATCCGCGGCTTCGACCCAGTCGATGCGGCTCGCGCCGGGCTGGTGATTGACGCGGTGTTCGGCGCCGGGCTGTCGCGCGACGTCGACGGGCTGACGGCGGACACCCTGGCCGCGGCGCGACGGGTGCTGGCGGTCGACATGCCGAGCGGCATCGACGGCGCTACCGGGCAGGTGCGCGGCACCGCCCGGTCCGCGACGCTTACCGTCACCTTCCACCGCCCCAAGCCCGGCCACCTGCTGCTGCCGGGCCGCGACCGGCTCGGCCATCTGGAGGTGGTCGACATCGGGCTTGGCGCCGGCGCACCGGAGCTGGAGGCGCTGGAACGGGAGCTGGTCCGCGCCTGGCGCAACGAGCCCGGCCTGTGGCGGCTACCGGAGATCGGTGCGGAGGCGCAGAAATACAGCCGCGGCGTGGTGAGCGTGTGCGGCGGCGCGCAGATGACCGGCGCTGCCCGCCTCGCGGCCGCCGGGGCGCGTGGCGGCGGCGCCGGGCTGGTCCGCATCGCCGCCGAGCACGGCGCCGACATCTACCGCGTCGGAGCGCCCGGGCTGATCGTCGACGACGCGCCGCTGGACACGCTGCTCCAGGACGGGCGCCGACGCGTCTGGGTGTGCGGCCCGGGACTGGGGCCGGACGAGGTGCGGGCGGCGCTGCCGGCGCTGCTTCGGGCCGGGCGGATGGTGGTGGCCGATGCCGGCGCGCTCACCGAGGCGTCCGGCGAACCGGACCGGCTGCGCGGGGTGAGCGTGGCGACGCCGCATGCCGGCGAGTTCGCGCGCGTGTTCGGCGATCCCGGTCCCGACCGGGTCGGCGCCGCGCGCCGGGCCGCTTCCCGGATCGACGCCGTGGTGGTGCTGAAGGGGTCGGACACGATCGTGGCCGCCCCGGACGGCCGGGTCTCGATCAACGGCAACGCCCCGCCCTCCCTCGGCACCGCCGGTTCGGGAGACGTGCTGTCCGGCGTGGTCGGCGCCTGCCTCGCCGCCGGCATGGCGCCGTTCGAGGCCGCCTCGGCTGCGGTCTGGCTGCACGGCGAGGCCGGACGCCTGGCGGGCGAAGGGCTGATCGCCGAGGACCTGCCGCTGCACCTGCCGGAGGCCGGGACGCTGGCTCGGCGCCGGGTGGCGGACTTGCCGGATGCGGGCGCGTGAGTTAAAGGCGCGCGGTCGCGGAAGCGGGTCCGGGTCGACGGTTCATCGAGGCGGGCGCGGGCGTGGTGGAATTGGCAGACACGCCAGATTTAGGTTCTGGTGGCGCAAGTCGTGGGGGTTCAAGTCCCTCCGCCCGCACCAGGCCGGTCCGTCCCCGCGCATGGGCCCATCCCACCATCCCCGGCACGCCCCCGTGGCGCGCGGGGCACGCGTCGTTCTGTTCACGAGAGGATCGCCTGGCTCATGCAGGTCACTGAAACGCTCAACCAGGGTTTGAAGCGCGGCTTCACCGTGGTGGTGCCGGCGAACGAGCTGGAGACAAAGCGCACCGCGCGGCTGACCGAGCTCGGGCGGGGGATGAACCTGAAGGGCTTCCGGCCCGGCAAGGTGCCGATGGCGATCGTGAAGCAGCGCTACGGCACCGCCGTGACCGGCGAGGTGCTGGAGCAGACGGTCAACGACGCCACCCGCGACCTGATGACCGAGCGCGGCCTGCGCCAGGCGACGCAGCCCAAGGTCGAGCTCGTCCGCGGCGCGGAGCCGGGCGGTGCCGGCGATCTGGAGTTCACCCTGGAGCTGGAGCTGCTGCCCGAGATCGTGCAGCCCGACCTGTCGCAGCTCTCGCTCACGCGCCTCAAGGCCGAGCCCGATCCCGACACAGTTGACAAGGCGCTGGCCGACATCGCCAAGCGCCAGCGCTCGTTCGAGACCATAGACGAGGTGCGGGGTGCGGCGCAGGGCGAGGTGCTGACCGTCGACTTCGTGGGCAGCATCGACGGCGTCCCGTTCGACGGCGGCACCGCCAGCGACGTCAACGTCGAGCTGGGCGGCCAGGGCTTCATCCCGGGCTTCGCCGAGCAGCTCGAGGGCCTGGTCCCCGGCGAGGAGCGCACCATCGAGGTGACGTTCCCGGCCGACTACCAGGCGGCCGAGCTGGCCGGCAAGGCCGCCAGCTTCGCCGTCACCGCCAAGGCGCTGAAGCGCCCGGTGGAGCCGGAAATCAACGACGACCTGGCCAAGCAGATCGGCTTCGAGGGCCTGGAGCAGGTGCGCGAGGCACTGGCCGGCCAGGTGCGGCAGGAATACGACCAGCTGTCGCGCATGCGGATCAAGCGCGAGCTGCTGGACCAGCTCGCCGGCCAGACCACGTTCGATGCCCCCCAGGGCATGGTGGAGGCCGAGTTCGCGTCGATCTGGTCGCGTGTCGAGCAGGACCTCAAGGCCGGCAAGCTGGACGACGAAGACAAGGACAAGGACGAGGACACGCTGCGCGCCGACTACCGCCGGATCGCCGAGCGCCGGGTGAAGCTGGGCCTGCTGCTGGCCGAGATCGGCCGCGCCAACGGCGTGACGGTCAGCAACGACGAGATGGTGCGCGCCATGCGGGCCGAAGCCGGCCGCTATCCGGGCCAGGAGGCCCAGGTGATCGAGTTCTTCCGCAAGAACCCGCAGGCGGCGGAAACCCTGCGCGGTCCGATCTTCGAGAACAAGGTGGTCGACTACGTGCTGGAGCTCGCCCGGGTCGAGGACAAGCTGGTCACGCCGGAAGAGCTGGCCGAGATGCCGTCGGCCGAAATCTGACCGGGAAGACCGGATCCGGGGAGATCTGATCCGGCGGGCTGGCATCGCGCCGGATAATCTCTATCTTGTTGCTGAACGAGGCATGGGCCGGCAGGCTGGCGGGAGCCGGCCGGCCACCAACGATGCCGGCGGACGGGGTTTCACGCACCGGTCGTCGTCGTCCCAGGTCAGGAACGAGGCAGATGTGGGATCGTGATCCCGTCGAGATCTACAACAACGCCCTGGTGCCGATGGTGGTCGAGCAGACCTCGCGCGGCGAGCGGGCGTTCGACATCTTCTCCCGGCTGCTGCAGGACCGGATCATCTTCCTGACCGGCCCGGTGTACGACCAAGTCAGCGCCCTGATCTGCGCCCAGCTGCTGCACCTGGAGAGCGTCAACCCGTCGAAGGAGATCTCCTTCTACATCAACAGCCCGGGTGGCGTGGTCTCGGCCGGCCTCGCGATCTACGACACCATGCAGTACATCCGCTCCCCGGTGAACACGGTATGCATCGGCCAGGCCGCTTCCATGGGCTCGCTGCTGCTGGCCGCTGGCACCAAGGGCAAGCGCGTGGCACTGCCGAACGCCCGCGTCATGGTGCACCAGCCTTCCGGCGGCGCCCAGGGACAGGCCAGCGACATCGAGATCCAGGCCAAGGAGATCCTCTACCTCCGCACCCGCCTGAACGAGATCTACGAGCGCCACACCGGCCAGACCCTGGAAGACATCGAGCGCAAGTTGGAACGCGACAGCTACATGTCGGCCGACGAGGCGCGCGAGTTCGGCATCCTCGACGAGGTGCTGCAGAACCGGCCGACGCCGGTGAACGAGGAGCCGGGCCGCGCCTGAGCCACGCCGGGACCGGTCGGCGCAGGCGCCGCCCGGTCCCTGATTCCTGCAGCCGGCCTCGACGGCCGGATCGCCCGGCGGGTTTTTCGCCATCCGCCACAGCCGGAGGTTGCGAAAAGACCGGATCCGTCGGAAGCTCGCCCTTGATGAAGTTTCTGGGGCCGGTTTAATGTTTCCAGCTTGACCCGAGCGGCATGGGCAGGGCCCGGCCGCGAGGGGTAGGAGTGGCCATGGTCAACAAGACGAGCGACTCGAAGAATACCTTGTACTGCTCGTTCTGCGGCAAGTCCCAGCATGAGGTGCGCAAGCTCATCGCGGGTCCGACCGTGTTCATCTGCGACGAGTGCGTCGAGCTCTGCATGGACATCATCCGTGAAGAGCACAAGACGCATCTTGTGAAGTCGCGCGACGGGGTGCCGACTCCCAAGGAGATCTGCAAGGTCCTGGACGACTACGTGATCGGCCAGTTCCACGCCAAGAAGGTGCTCTCGGTCGCGGTCCACAACCATTACAAGCGGCTGGCGCACGGCGCCAAGAACAACGACGTCGAGATCGCCAAGTCCAACATTATGCTGGTCGGCCCCACCGGCTCCGGCAAGACGCTGCTGGCCCAGACGCTCGCGCGCATCCTCGACGTGCCGTTCACCATGGCCGACGCCACCACCCTGACCGAGGCCGGCTACGTCGGCGAGGACGTCGAGAACATCATCCTCAAGCTGCTGCAGTCGGCCGACTACAACGTCGAGCGGGCCCAGCGCGGCATCGTCTACATCGACGAGATCGACAAGATCAGCCGCAAGTCCGACAACCCGTCGATCACCCGCGACGTGAGCGGCGAGGGGGTGCAGCAGGCCCTGCTCAAGATCATGGAGGGCACTGTCGCGTCCGTGCCGCCGCAGGGCGGGCGCAAGCACCCGCAGCAGGAGTTCCTGCAGGTCGACACCACCAACATGCTGTTCATCTGCGGCGGCGCCTTCGCAGGCCTGGAGAAGATCATCGGCGCCCGCGGCAAGGGCGCCGGGGTTGGCTTTGGCGCCCACGTGCAGGCCCCGGACGAGCGACGCACTGGCCAGATCCTGCGCGAGGTGGAGCCGGAGGACCTGCTGAAGTTCGGGCTGATCCCTGAGTTCATCGGCCGCCTGCCGGTGGTGGCGACGCTGGAGGACCTGGACGAGGCGGCGCTGATCGAGATCCTCACCAAGCCCAAGAACGCGCTGGTCAAGCAGTACCAGCGGCTGTTCCAGATGGAAGGCGTGAAGCTCTCCTTCACCGAGGACGCGCTCAAGCACATCGCGCTGCGCGCGATCGCCCGCAAGACCGGTGCCCGCGGCCTGCGCTCGATCATGGAGGCGATCCTGCTCGGCACCATGTTCGACCTGCCCGGGCTGGAGAACGTCGACGAGGTGGTGATCAACCGCGACGTCGCCGAGAACAAGGCGAACCCGGTGTTCGTTTATGGCCAGGAGCGGACGGCGGAACAGTCCGCCTGAGGACGCCGCCGCCGCGACGCCTTGCGGCGCTCCCCTCCCGTTCCGACATGGCTTCATGACGTGGCCATGATCCAGCGTCATGCACGCACAGCCGGTCGACGTGCCGAATCCGGGCGCCGGACCGAAGATCGTCCTTCAGGAGATCAAGATGGTGGATGAAACCGACAGGAAGCCCGAGGGCTCTCCGGAGCACGCCCCCGAGCGTGCCGCCAACGAGGCCGCGCCCGAGACGCCGCCGGCCGTCGCCGCGAACGACACCGGCGAGCAGCCGGCCAGGCCACCCCGCGCCGCCGCGTCGCGCAAGGCCGTTGCCGACGACAAGGCCCAGCCGGCGGCCGAGGAAACGCTGGCAGTGTTGCCGCTGCGCGACATCGTGGTGTTTCCGCACATGATCGTGCCGCTGTTCGTCGGCCGCGAGAAGTCGGTGCGGGCGCTGGAAGCGGTGACCAAGGACGACAAGCAGATCCTGCTGGTGGCGCAGAAGAACGCGTCGCAGGACGACCCGACCGCCGACGACATCTACCGCTGCGGCACCGTGTCCACCATCCTGCAGCTGCTGAAGCTGCCGGACGGCACCGTGAAGGTGCTGGTGGAGGGCGGCCGCCGTGCCAGGATCCGCGAGTTCCGCGAGACCGAGAGCCATTTCGAGGCGGTGGTCGACGAGATGCCCGAGGCGGCGCCGGAGGGCGGCGAGGTCGAGGCGCTCGGCCGCACCGTGGTTGGCCAGTTCGAGCAGTACATCAAGCTGAACAAGAAGATCGCGCCCGAGGTGCTGGTTTCGCTGAACCAGATCGAGGAGCCGAGCAAGCTCGCCGACACCATCGCCAGCCACCTCAACCTCAAGATCTCCGAGAAGCAGGAGCTGCTGGAGACCATCCCGGTCGGCGAGCGGCTGGAGCGGGTGTTCGCCCACATGGAGGCCGAGATCGGCGTCCTGCAGGTGGAGAAGCGCATACGCAACCGCGTCAAGCGGCAGATGGAGAAGACCCAGCGCGAGTACTACCTGAACGAGCAGCTCAAGGCGATCCAGAAGGAGTTGGGCGAGGGCGAGGACGGCAAGGACGAGACCGCCGAGCTCGAGGACCGGATCAAGAAGACCAAGCTGTCCAAGGAGGCGCACGACAAGGCGATGGCGGAGCTAAAGAAGCTGCGCGCCATGAGCCCGATGTCGGCGGAGTCGACGGTGGTGCGCAACTACCTCGACTGGATGCTGTCGATCCCGTGGAAGAAGCGGTCCAAGGTCCGCAACGACGTGGACGAGGCCGAGACCGTGCTCGACCACGATCACTACGGCCTGGACAAGGTCAAGGAGCGCATCCTCGAGTACCTCGCGGTGCAGAGCCGTGCCAACAAGCTCAAGGGCCCGATCCTGTGCCTGGTGGGGCCCCCCGGCGTCGGCAAGACCTCGCTCGGCAAGTCGATCGCCAGGGCGACGGGACGCAACTTCGTGCGCATGTCGCTGGGCGGCGTGCGCGACGAGGCGGAGGTGCGCGGCCACCGCCGCACCTATATCGGCTCCATGCCCGGCAAGGTGATCCAGGGCATGAAGAAGGCCAAGAGCTCTAACCCGCTGTTCCTGCTCGACGAGATCGACAAGCTCGGCGCCGACTGGCGCGGCGACCCGTCCTCGGCGCTGCTGGAGGTGCTGGACCCGGAGCAGAACTCGACCTTCGCCGACCACTACCTGGAGGTCGATTACGACCTGTCGGACGTGATGTTCGTGACCACCGCGAACAGCCTGAACATGCCGCAGCCTCTGCTGGACCGCATGGAGATCATCCGCATCCCCGGCTACACCGAGGACGAGAAGG
>CAXUDP010000041.1:0-3247 GCA_964249735.1 uncultured Acetobacteraceae bacterium
TCGGTCTCGCGCACCACCACCGAGCGCAGCAGGCCGAGCACGGTCTCGCCGCCGTCGGAGCGGGCGGCCAGCGTGTCGCTGAGGCCGGCCATCCTGCCGGCGCCGAGCGCGCGGGTCCCGGTGAAGGCCATCGACCAGTCGGCAAAGTGCCGCTCGGCGATCGGGCCGGACTGCAGCACGATGATCTCGCCGTGCCGCTCGTCGCACTGGATGCGCTCGAAGGCCGCCATCACCGCGTCCATCGGCCCTTCCAGCACCTGGGCGAAGCATCCGTCGCTGAACAGCAGCCCGCCCGTGACCTGGTCGCGGGCGTTGTTCTCGCGCGACTTGGCGAGGATTCCGCCGATGTTCTCCGACACCGTTTCCGGCGTGCCGGGAATCCGGTTTCGGCTGCAGTAGACGACCTGGTACAACTCGGACATGGTCCACTCCTTTAGGAAACGGGGATCAACTCGGGACGGTTGTAATCTGAGATCAGCCCGGCCACCTGCGCGACCGGTACCGGCCGGCTGAACAGGTAGCCCTGCACCGAGGTGCAGCCGCCGTCGCGTATCCGCTCCAGCTGGCCGGCGGTCTCGACCCCTTCGGCGATCGTGGCCATGCCGAGGCTGGCGCCAAGCGCCGTGATCGCCCGGATGACCGCGTTCTGGCCCGCGTCGTCGTCGCGCTCCTTCACGAACGAGCGGTCGATCTTGATCTTGTCGAACGGGAAGCTGTGCAGCTGGCTCAGCGAGGAATAGCCGGTGCCGAAATCGTCCATCGCCACACGCACGCCCATCGCGCGCAGCCGGTGCAGCGCCGCCAGCACCGGCTCGGCGTTGCGCAGCAGCACGCTTTCGGTGATCTCGATCTCCAGCCGTCGGCCGGGAAGGCCGGACATGGCGAGCGCCCGGGCCACCGCCTCGACCAGCCTGCCGGTGTCCTCGAACTGGTACGGCGACACGTTGACTGCGATCGTGACCGCGTCCGACCAGCGCGTCGCTTCCAGGCAGGCCTGGCCCAGCACCCACTCGCCGAGCGGGACGATCAGCCCGATCTCCTCGGCGAGCGGGATGAACTCGGCCGGCGACACCATGTCGCGCTCGGGATGGCGCCAGCGGAGCAGCGCCTCGAAGCCGACGATGGAATGGTGCTCCAGGTCGATCTGCGGCTGGTAGTGCAGCTCGAACTGGCGCAGCGCCAGCGCCTTGCGCAGGTCGATCTCGATCAGGCGTCGGGCCGCGGCGCGCGCGTCCATCTCCGGCCTGAAGAAGCTGTGGGTGCTGCGGCCCATCGCCTTGGCGTCGTAGAGCGCCAGGTCGGCGTTGCGCAGCAGCTCCGGGCAGGTGGCGCCATCCTCCGGGAAGACGGCGATGCCGAGGCTGGCGCCGATGTTCACCAGGTGCCCGTCGACCAGGTAGGGCCGCCCGACCACGTCGGTGATCCGGCGCGCGAGCTGGTCCAGCACCTCGCGTTCCGGTGCCGGCGACACCAGCAGGGCGAACTCGTCGCCGCCGAGCCGTGCCAGGGCGTCGTGCTGGCGCAGCACCGAGCGCAGCCGCTTGGCGACCAGGCACAGCAGCCCATCGCCGGCGGAATGGCCGAGCGTGTCGTTCACGCCCTTGAAGCGGTCCAGGTCCACCGCCAGCACCGCGTGTCGCGCCGGACCGGCCGCCGCTTGGCCCGTGGGCTCGTGTTCGGCACCGGCGCCGACCATGACCTCGATCCGGTCGTTGAACAGGGCGCGGCTGAGCAGGCCGGTCAGGGGGTCGCACCTCGCCTGCTCGATCGCTTCCGCTTCCGCGCTGCGCTGCGCCGTCACCTCGGTGAAGGAGGCCATCCAGTGCCGGTCGGGCAGTGGGGCCACGCGCAGGGCGAAGAAGCGTGCGCCGGACGCCGCAAGCGTCAGGTCCTGCGGCGCGCGCCTGTCCACCGCGCCCTGGCAGGCCTCGTGGACCTGCTGCACCAGCGTGCCGGACAGCAGTGCGCTCGCTTCTATCAGCGTCAGCAGCGACGCCGCGCCGTCGGCCACCTCGGGATCGATCTCCAGCATGGAACGCAGCCGGGTGTTGACGAACAGGATTTCGAGCGCCCTGTCGAAGGTCGCGATCCCTGCGTCCAGCCCGTCCAGCGCGGCGCGCAGGTGGGCCACCGGAGCGGTCTCGCGCGTTCCGCCCGGGTCGGCCGGTCCGGTGTCATCCGCAGGCTGGGGAGGGTAGGGCAACGGCTGGCTCCGCTTCCGGGCCGGTCCGTGCTTGCCGGAGCCCGATCGTCTTCTGTCGGTGGCAGACTAGGACGCGGATGGCTTACGGACGGTTAACGGCCGGCCGGTTCATTGTCCGGACGCATCGAACCGGTCAGGATCGGCGCCGCGGGCGCGACCGGAACCGCGGAGAGGTGCCATGTTCGGATCGGTGGTTCTTGACGTCGCGATCGGGCTCAGCCTGCTGTTCCTGTTCGTCAGCCTGATCTGTTCGGCGATCCGCGAGGCGATCGAGGCCGTGCTCAACACCCGGGCGTCGGACCTCGAGCGCGGCATACGCGAGATGCTGGACGATCCCGGCGGCCAGGGCGCCGCCCGTGCCCTGTACTCCCACCCGATGGTGTTCGGGCTCTACGACGGCGCCTATGCGCCCGAGCGGCTGCAGCCGCACCGGAGCCTGCTGACCGGAACCCGGTCGCTGCGCATGCCGATCCGGCAACGCGGCAACCTGCCCGCCTACATCCCGGCCGGGAACTTCGCCCGCGCGTTCCTCGACCTGGCGGTGCGCGGACCGATCGGCGACAGCGATCCGGCCTCAGGCGAGCCGGTCACGGTCCGGGCGCTGTCCGCCCACGCGCAGGCGATGCCGGACAACCGGACCAGGCGGGCGCTGCTGAGCGCGCTGGACGGCGCGGAGGACGACCTCGGACGCGTCCAGTGGGTGATCGAGCGATGGTTCGACAGCTGCATGGAGCGGGTGTCGGGCTGGTACAAGCGTCGGACCCAGGTGATCCTGTTCGGGATCGGGCTGGCGACGGCGGCGGTGATGAACGTGGACGCGTTCAGCGTCGGCAAGGCGCTGTTCGAGGACAAGGCGTTGCGCGACGGGGCGGTGGTGCAGGCGGCGTCGCTGGTGCCGGGATTGGGGAAGGGCGTACCGGAACAGGCCGGGGAGGGCTTCGCCGCCCTGCGCGACGAGCTGGCGCAGATCCGGTTCCCGTGCGGCTGGGGCAGCCCGCCGCCGCAGCAGCTCCGCCGGCCCGGCACCGGCGGCAGGCCCGGCAC
>CAXUDP010000041.1:3347-28777 GCA_964249735.1 uncultured Acetobacteraceae bacterium
TTCGCGGTGACCCTGGGCGCGCCGTTCTGGTTCGACATGCTGAACCGGTTCACCGTCGCCCGCTCGACGGTCAAGCCGGGCTTCGGGATCAGGCGCTGAGCCGCGGCCTGTGTGACGCCCGACCGGCGGTCAGGCCGGCGGCGCGGTGCCGGTGCCGCGCCGCCACAGGCCGGACCACATGTGCGGACAAATGAGGGTGGCGAGACCGGCCAGGCCGACGCCGAGCAGAAACGTCCTGATGATGCCGGACATGCGATGCCTCCCCCGGGTGCACGGCGTCAACCCGGAGCGGGTCGCCCGGTTTCGCCCGGCCGCGTGGTGACGGCGCCTGCCGGCTCACTGCCGGCGGAAGGTCACCACCAGCACGTCGCGGTGCGCGGGCAGCGCCGGATCGAGCGGGCGGATCGCGGTGACACCGTGGTAGACGCGGCCGTCGTCGACCAGGGCGGCGTCCAGCGGCTCGCGCAGGGTGAAGGAGCCGAGCAGGCAGCGCTGCGCGTCGTGGATGCTGGTGACCCCGCTCGCGATGTTCTCGCGCGCCACCAGCAGCACCAGCACCCAGTCGACGCCGTCGCGGTGCAGCCCCTCGGGCGTGGGTTGCGCGTCCTCGCTGCCGCTCGGCTCGATCCGGAACTGGTGCAGTTCGACGTGCCAGGTGTCCGGGCGGGCGCCGGGCGAGGTCAGGTCCTCGAACATGGTCCGGCAGGCCGACAGGATCGCGAGAAGCACCGGATGGGTGGCGACCTGGTCCTCCACCGGGGTGAACCAGCGCTCTATGCCGCCGTTCAGGGCGTTGTGGTCGCGGCTCTGGTAGTGCGGCTGGTGCGGCTTGCGCTCGAACCCCCCGGCGCCGGCGGCGAACACGGCGTGGCGCCGGCGGCGGTAGCGGCCGCCATCGGCCATGTAGCGGTCGAGGCCGAGATGGTCCCAGCTCGCGGCGAACCCGTCCCAGCGCTGCAGCGCGTCGGGCCCGAGCAGCGCGCGCATCCGCGCCGCCGGAACGAACGCGTAGCCGTCGGCGGCGAGAACCGCTTCCGGGACGGCGTCGGGATCAGCCATGGCTCGTGTCCTGCTCGGGGATCGCCGCGTGAGGCTGCGCCCGATCGAGCAGGCCGGGCAAGTTCGGCAGCTCCAGGGTGCGGTGCGCCTGCGGCAGGGCGACCCCGTCCTGCATCATGCGGACGCGCAGGCGGCGGTTGAACTCGCGCTGCACCGGCCAGCGGCCGGACACGGTGCAGCGGATCGTGCCGCTGATCGCCACCGCGTATTCGCCCAGGCTGTCGATGCCGTTCAGGGCGAAGTCGGCCAGGATCTTGTCGGAGAAGGCCTCGTCGTCGCGCAGTTCGGCGCCGATCGCTTCCAGCATGGTGCAGACGCGGTCGGTATCCTCGGAAAAGGCGATGGCGATGCTGATTGTCGCCACGGCGAAGTCGCGGCTCATGTTGGCCACGGTGGACACCGAGGAGAACGGGATGATCTGGATCGAGCCGTCGCCGCCGCGCAGGCGGAGCGTGCGGATCGACAGGTGCTCGACGGTGCCGCTGATCCCGGCCACGGTGACGCTGTCGCCGACCTGCATCGCGTTCTCGACCAGCAGGAAGATGCCGGTGATGAAATCCTGCACCAGCTTCTGCGAGCCGAAGCCGACCGCGACGCCGAGGATGCCGGCACCGGCCAGCAGCGGTGCGATGTCCACGCCGATCTCGCTCAGCACGGTCAGCGCCAGGATCGTGCCCAGCACCACGAACAGCAGGGTGCGCAGGATCGGCAGCAGGGTCTGCAGGCGCACCGCGCGGGCGGCCTGGTTGGTGTCGTTGAACCGGCCGATCTGCCGGTCGAGCGCGCCGTTGACCAGCTCCCAGACCAGCACGCCCACCACCAGCGTGACCAGCACCGTCACTAGCGCCGACAGCAGGCGGGTGCCGAGCGTGCCGTGGGTGAAGAAGCCGAGCGCCGGGACGCCCCACCATTGCAGCAGGGCCGCGGCGCCGGCAGCACTCAGGGCCCAGACGACGACGCGCCGCAGCACCGGGTAGTAGCGGCCGGCGCGCTGCACCAGGCCGGGATGGCGCAGCTCGGCGCCAGGCTCGACACGGAACAGGCGGTCCAGGCCGCCGAGCAGCATCACGGCGAGGAGGCGGCAGGCGAGGATCACGATGCAGCTCGACAGGAACAGCTGCCACATCCTGGCGTAGCCGCCGCGTATCTCGGCTGCCCAGACGAACCAGAGGGCGGCGTCGAAGAACAGCGCCGGGACCCACCACCGGTCGGCCAGCACCGTCAGCACCCGGCCGAAGGAGCGCCTCCGCAGGCGACGCGGCGGATGCAGGCTCGCCGCGACCTTGTGCCGGGTCTGCCAGATCAGCACCGCCAGCAGCACGTGCTCGACCAGCACCACCGCCCGGGTGATCGCCAGTCCCGCCCGTGCCGGCAGGTCCAGGATGCGGCCGACGTCGGTGACGCAGATGGCGGCCGTGAGCACCGCGACCAGCCAGCCCCACCAGCGGATCAGGAACCGGGCCGTCTCGTCCGTGACCCCGACCAGCCGCACCCCGGGCGCGCGGGGCGCCAGCAGCATGTCCATCAGCAGCCACAGGCTGCGGCTGACGCCGTAGATGCCGGTGACGGCCAGGATCACCAGCTGGGTGCGCGGCGCCGTCGCGACCAGGGTGGCGGCGCCGTTGCCGACCAGCAGGAAGGCGCCGAGCGGCAGGAGCTTCAACAGCAGGCGGAGCAGCGCGAACGGGACGCGCCGGAGCACGCGAAGCGTGTTGCGCCGGTGGGCGGCGTCGCGCGACCGGTGCTCCGCCTGGCTGTCGTCGAGGGGCACGGCCGCGGCGGAAGGCAGGGCGTCGACGGGCTCCCGGCCAGCCGGCAGGGGATCGGCCGCGTCCCGGACCGCCTGCGGCAGCGGGGTTCCCGGCAGGAGTGTGCGCGCCGCATCGGGGAGCGGGCCGACCTGGACCAGGCCGGGCACGGCGGCATCCGGGGGCGGTGGGTCGGCGGCCTCCTCGTCGGCCCGGACCGCTTCCCGGCCGAGCCCGCGCAGCGGACGGCGCAGCGCCAGCAGAAGCAGGTGTTCCGCACCCAGCCCCACCAGCACCACGGCGGCGCTGCGCCAGAACGCGTCGAACAGGGCGGCGCGCGAGGCGGGATCCATCATCTCGCGCTGCAGCCAGCGGCCGGACAGGGCGATGTCGCCGAACAGGCGCACGAAGGTGGACCCGTCCGCCAGCAGGCCGTGCCGGAACGCCGTCGCCTCGACCAGCACCTGGCCGGCCAGGCTGTCCGGCGCCACGCTGACCGTCTTCGGCTTAGGCGCTGCGGGTGCTGCCGCCTTGGCCGCCGAGGGGGGTGCGGCGGCGGCCGGGACCGGCGCGTCCAGGAGCGCGCGCAGCCTTTGCCGCTCGATCGGGGTCAGCCTGGCCAGCGGGTCGGCGGCCCGGCCATGGACCGGGGTGTCCTGCCCGGCGGCGGTGCCGGGATCGGGCCGATCCTGGGCCCGCGCCGCGACGCCCGGCAGCAGCCATCCGGTGACCAGCAGGAGGACCAGGATCCGGCAGCGTCGGCGGAAGCACGGGCGCGCGGGTCCGCTCGCGGGAAGCTGGGTCATCGTCGGCAGGGTCCTGGACACGCGGGTCGGGGTGCGGCGCCGGCCGCGACAGCGGCGCACCCAACACGCGCTGCCGGTCCTGTCAAACCTCCGCTCCGGCGTCCCGTCGCGTGCTGCGGCCGCTGGCGTTGAAGCCGCGGGCGATCGCATGGCACGCTGCCTCCGTAACGGATTGGCGGTTGACCGACATGGACACCCTTCCGCCGCTGCTCCGGCATCCGGTGCACCCGGGCGAGGCCGGCCTGGAGCTTCGCCTTCCGGGCCGAGCACCGGTCGCGATCCGTCGCGACGGCGAACCGGTGCGGTCGTTCGAGCCGGGATGGCAGGCGGAAACCCTGTTCACCCTGTTCGACCCGGTCTGGCTGCTGGTGCTGCGCCACGACGCCGGGCACGTCGCGTCGTGGCACCTGGCGAGCAACGGCAGCCTGACGATGGCGGTGCAGCACCGGGCGGAGCCGGAGCGGCTCTTGTTCCGGCGGCGGCTGGAGCCGGTGGCGCTGTGGCTGCGCATGGCGCCACGTGCCGGGATCCGGCTTCCCGTGCCGGACGCGGTGCGGGCCATCGCCGCGCTGCCGGCTGCGGTGCGTCGTGAGATCGAGCCGCTGCTCGGGCCGGAGGGGACGGACCCCGGGCTATCCGCCGGATCCTGGCTGGGCGCGGACGCGCCGCCGCTCGTGATCGAGCGCATCGGCGACAGCCGGAGCTACCGGATCGGCAACCCGGGTCACCTGCTGCCGGTCACCGATGCGGGAAAGATCGCGGAACTCGGTCCCGGCTGGGAAGTCGAGTCGGTGCAGGCCGCCTTCGCGCCGCTGCTGGCGCTGGTGCTGCGTCACGCGGACGGATGGCGGGCGGCCTGGTTCGTCGACCTCGACGCCCGGCTGGTCGGGCACCATGCCGGGGCCCTGTCGCCGCCGCACCGGGCGCAGGTGCTCCGTGTGGCGGGAGGGCTGCTGCACACGCTGTGGGAGAGCGTGGTGCTGGGCGAGAAGGCTTTGCCTTCCGACCTCGGAACGCTGGCCGGTGGCCTGGCACCCGCCGACCTGGACACCCTGGTGCTTGCCCATCTCGGGGAGGCTGGGCAGGACCGCGACACCCTGGTCTGGGCGCTGGACCAGCCGATGCCGGTCGGGACCGGCTACCTCGTGCCGACCGGAACCGGGCTGCGTGGCCTGGATCCCCGGCAGGTGCGGGACTGCCTGGCGCCGCGCCTGCACGACGAGATGGACCGGCTGCTGCGTTGCGGCCGGATGTGCTGGCCGTCGCCGGTGGACGGCGCGCCCGTCCACAGCGACGGCTTCGCGCTGATGCTCGACCTTCATTCCTTCGCCTACCGGTTCCGGCAGGAATCGACCGGGCTGGTGTTCCTGGTGGTGTGCGGCGGCGGCTACTTCTGCAACCTGGCACTGTATTTTCCCACCGCCGACCTGCTGGTGGCGGCCAACCGCAACCTGGCCGGCGACTGCGCGCCGTTCCGGCGTGGTCGTGAGACGCTGCTGCGCCACCTGCTGCGATTCGGGCCCGACCTCGCGGCCGGTGCGGCGGTTGACGTGGACCCGACGGTGCAGCAGTTCTTCGGCGCCTGCGCCGACCACATCGGCCACCACGTGTGGCAGGACCTGTGCGGCATGGCCTACCTGCTGCGCGCGGTCGCCGACCACGGCAGGCTGCCGCATCTGCACCTGTTCGAGCAGGCGCACACCAGCGACTATTTCGGGCCGGTGGACCGGATCTTCCCGATGTTCGGGCGCGCCACCCGGCATGCGGCGCGCGTCACCGAGGGCCTCGGAACGCTCTACCGGCGCAACCAGCGGGTCATCAAGTACACCGCCACCACCGTGCCCCTCGAGTTCGGCCGGTTCGTGACCGCCTGCGCCGAACGCACGCCCGGCCTGGAGGACGCACGGCACGAGGCGGATGCGGCGCGGGCGGGCGCAGCGCCGGTGGTCCTGCTCGGCATACGCGTCGGCAACCGCACCCTCGACGACCTCGGGGACTTCTACGCCGCCCTCGTGCTGCGTCTCGGCGAAGCGTTCCCCGGCTGCACGGTGGTGCTGGACGGGATGAACGACGCCGCCGACCGTGGCCGCGCGGTCGATGCCTCGCCGGGCAGCGTCCTGGACCAGGAGTTCGCGCTCGCGGACCACCTGGCGGCCGTGGCGGAGCGGGCGGAGGTGCGGTTCGTCGACACGGTCAACCGGTCGGCGCTGCGCAGCGTGCTGTGGTGCAGCCGGGCGGACGCGTTCGCAGCCCCGCTGGGGGCGGCGCTCGCGAAGTATCGCTGGATCTGCAACACGCCGGGCCTGGTGCTGTCGAGCCGCTGGAACCTCGAGCACCGCGCCGACCTGCACATCTACGACTCGGCCGGGCACATGGAGCGGCCGACCGAGGTGCTGTTCAACGGCCCGGACCAGGTGCGCGACACCACCTCGTTCCACCCGTTCGGGCATCACGACGGATACAGCAACTTCGTCGTGGACCGTCCGGCGCTGTTCGCGGCATTTATCGGGCTTGTGCGACGGCATCGGGCGGCCCGGCTATAGGGTCTGGCGGTTCCCGGGCCGGCTGCGTGTCCTGGTGCGAGGTGTGGCGTGTTTGGAGGAACCGGAACCAGGCTGGCCGATGACGATGTCGGCGAGGCGCTGCCCCTGCTGATCGAGCGTCCGGTGCAGCAGGGTCCGAACGGGATGATGCTGCGCATCCCCGGCCGGCCGCCGGTCCCGCTGATGAGCAACGACCAGCCGGTGCGCTTGTTCAACCCGGGCTGGCGGGCGGACAGCCTGTTCACCCTGCTCCACCCGCTCTGGCTGCTGGTGCTGCGCCACGAGAACGGCGAGGTCGCCTGGTGGAACATCGACCACGAGGGGCGCATGGCGCCGCCGCCGCACGAGCGGCCGCAGCCGGAGCGGGCGCGATCGGCGGCGCGCATGCGCGAGGTGGCGCTGTGGCTGTCCATGACACGCAACGCGCCGATCCGGGTCGCCATGCCGGACGCGGTGCAGGCCTATCTGCGGCTGCCGCAGGCGGTGCGGCACGGGCTGGACGGGCTGCTGGAGGCTCCGGCGCCGGTGGTGCAGGCGGCGCAGACCTGGCAGGGACCGCCGCCGCCGCTGCGCGTCGAGCCGGTCGCCGGCACGGGCGGCGTCCGGATCGGCCATCCCGGCGCGCTGATACCGCTCTGTGCCGGCGGAGCTCCGGTCGAGCTGGGAGAAGGATGGCTGGTCGAGGCGATCGAGGACCGGTTCGCGCCGATGCTGACGGTCGCACTGCGCCACCGCGACGGGGAGCGGGCAGCCTGGTTCGCCGACCTGCACGGGCAGGTGATCGGACACCAGCTGGGCCACCTGTCGCCGGCGCTGCAGCAGCACGTGCTGCAGAAGGCGATGCCGGTATTGGATGGGATGTGGGAGCAGGGGGTGCTGGGCCGCGACGGGGCAGGCCGCCTGCCGGTCGGATCGGTGATGGGCGCCGTGCCGGCCGCAGAGCTGGGCAGCCTGGCGCCGGCCTGGATGGAGGCAAGCGGACGTGGCGGCGACACCCGGATCTGGGCGCTCAGCGACACCCTGCCGCCCGGGCTCGGCTACCTGGTGCCGACCGGCCGTGGCCTGCGCGGCTTCGAGCCGGAGCTGATCCGCAGCACCCTGCTGCACCCGCTGCAGGAGGAGGCCGACCGGCTGCTGCGGACCGGACGGATGCGGTGGCCGTCGCCCGCGGACGGGGCTCCGGTGGACAGCGACGGGTTCGCGCTGCTGCTGGACCGCGACTGCTTCGCTTATCGCTTCGTCCAGGAGGCGACCGGGCTGGTATTCCACGTGGTCTGTTCCGGCGGGCATTTCCGAAACTACGCGCTGTACTTCCCGACCGCCGAGCTGCTGGTGCTGCAGACCCCGGCGCTGGCCGGCGACTTCGTGCGCATCGCCCGGTTCGGCGAGACCATGCTGCGCCACCTGTGCCGGTTCGACGACACGCTGGCGGAGGCACGGGACCGGCCGGCGGACCCGACGGTGCAGCTGGTGTTCGGCGGCTGCGCGACGCATATCGGCCACTACGTCTGGCAGGACCTGTCCGGCCTCGCGGTCATGCAGCAGCTCGCCTTGCCGCCGTCGCGGCTGCCGCAGCTGCAGATGTTCGAGCTGGGCCGCACGCAGCAGTTCTTCGGGCCGGAGGAGCGGATCTTCACAGGCCTGGACGGGCGGATCGCGCGGCACGACACGCCGTTCGCATCGCATGTCGACGCGTTCTACCGGCGCGGCCAGCGGGTCATCAAGTACACCGCGATCGGCGTGCCGGCGTCGCTGCGCAACCTGGTGCTGGGTGCCGCGGAAGCGCTGCCGGAGCTGCAGGCGGCACGTCGAGAAGCGGACGCGGCCCGGCGTCGGCCGGCACCGGTGATCCTGATCGGGCTGCGGGTCGGCAACCGCAGCCTGGTCGACCTCGAGGAATTCACGACCGCCCTGGTCCGACACCTGGCACGCGCCTTTCCCGGCTGCACCGTGGTGCTGGACGGCTTGAACGACGTTCACGATCGCGGCCAGGCCGGGCAGGCGCCGGCCGGCAGCGACCTCGGGCGCGAGCTGGCGCTGGCGCGGTCGCTGGCGGAGGTCGCCGGACGGTCGGGCGTGCGGTTCGTCGACACGGTCAACCGTTCGGCGCTGCGCAGCGTGCTGTGGTGCTCGCGCGCCGACGCGTTCATCGCGCCCCTGGGTGCGGCGCTGGCGAAGTACCGCTGGATCTGCAACACGCCCGGGCTGGTGCTGACCAGCCGCTGGAACCTTGAGCATCGCGAGGATCTGCACATCTACGACAGCCCGGCGGCATCGCCGAACGGCGCGGAAATGCAGTTCGTCGCGGCCGCCGACGTGCAGGACGCCCAGCCGGCGGCGGAGCCGGGGCGCACCGACTTCACCGTCGCCCGCGCGCCCGTGTTCAGGCAGTTCGAGGAGCTGCTGCGCCGCCAGCTGCCGCGGCGCCTGGCCGGCTGAGCGTCCCCGTCAGTTCGGCTCGGCCGGGTCGGGCGTGCTGCCGAGCCGGCCGATGAACTCGGGATCACCGAACTCGTCCGCATCCTCGTCGTGTCGCACCAGCACCACGTCCGCGCCCGCCACCAGGCCGGCGGAGAAGGCGCGCTCGGCCCGGCGCAGGCCTTCCTCCGCGGTGCGGCAGGCGACCGGCGTGCCGGCGCGGAGCGAGGCATGGCCGGCATGGTGGTAGGGCTGGTAGATGATCCGGGTGGTCATCGACATCGCGGGTGGCCTCGTCGTTGCGTTCGTTCACTATATGTTCTGGAACTGCCTCAGGCAAGCGGGTGCAGGTTGAGGCGTGCGCGCGCCAGGATCGTCGGCCGGTCGAGCCGGTGCAGCGCGTCGAGCAGTTCCACCTGCAGCGAGCCGGGACCGCGGGCGCGTTCGGCAGCGAGCTCGCCGGCCAGGCCGATCAGCGTCATGCCGTGCGCGGAGGCCTGGAACGGGTCGGGCTCGACGGCGAGGCAGGCGCCGATCAGGGCGGTCGCGGTGCAGCCGAGGCCGGTCACGCGCGTCATCAGGGGATGGCCGTTGGCGATCCCGGCCACGCGCTGCCCGTCGGTGACCAGGTCGACCGGTCCGCTGACGGTGACGACGGCGCCGGTCCGGTGCGCCAGGCGCCGGGCGGCCTCGATCGCCGACGCGGCCTCATGCGCGGCATCGACGCCGCGGCCGGCGACCGCCTCGCCGCCGCCGGACAGGGCATCGAGGGCGAGTATCTCCGACGCGTTGCCGCGGATCGCCTGCGGCCGGTGCGCCAGCAGCTCCAGGGCGACGGTGGAACGGTATTCCAGCGCGCCCACCGCGACGGGGTCGAGGATCCACGGGGTGCCGGCCTCGCGCGCGGACGCGGCGGCGGCGTGCATGCCGCGGGCGCGGTCCGGCGTCATGGTGCCGAGGTTGATCACCAGCGCGTCGGCGATCCGCGCGAACGGGCCTGCCTCCTCGGCCGACTCGACCATGGCGGGCGACGCGCCGACCGCCAGCAGGGCGTTGGCGGTGCTGTTGGTGACCACGAGGTTGGTGATGCTGTGCACCAGCGGGCAGCGCGCCCGCAGGCGGTCGAGGGTGTCGGCGATGGCGGCCGCGGAAAGGCCCTGTTGGGTCATGAACGGTGTCCGATGCGATGGTTGCGGAGTTGGTCGCGGGCGGGGGTCCGATCTAGGGTCGGGCAGGTGGACAAGGAACGGGACATGGCAGCGCGCGGGAGCGGACGTGGCGGCGCAGGGGCGACGGGGCTCGTCCTCGGGCTGGTTCTGGCGCTGGTGTCGTGGCCCGGCGGCCGTGCCCATGCGGCGGAGCGGCCGGTCACGGTGTTCGCCGCCGCTTCCCTGACCGACGCGATGGGCAAGGTGGCGCGGCTGTGGGTGGCGCAGGGACATCCGATGCCGGCCCTGTCCTTCGCGTCCAGCGCGGTGCTGGCGCGGCAGGCGGCGCAGGGCGCGCCGGCCGACCTGTTCGTGTCCGCCGACGAGAAGTGGATGGACTGGCTGGCGGCGCGCGGGCTGGTGCAGCCCGGCACCCGCGGCGACCTGCTCGGCAACACCCTGGTGCTGGTGGAGAAGCAGGGGGAGCCGCCGGTGACGATCGGGCCGAAGCTCGACCTTGCGGCGCTGCTCGGACCGGGCGGCCGACTGGCGGTCGGCGATCCGCGCTCGGTGCCGGCGGGGCTCTACGCCCAGGCGGCGCTGACGAAGCTCGGGCTATGGGCTTCGGTGTCCGGCCGGCTGGCGCCGGCGGAGAACGTCCGGTCGGCGCTGCTGCTGGTGGAACGCGGCGAGGTCCGGGCCGGGATCGTGTACGGCAGCGATGTCCGGGCGGCGCCGGGGCTGTCGACTGCCGGAACCTTTCCCGAGGACAGCCATCCGCCGATCCTGTATCCGGCGGCCGCGCTGACGGCGGCACCCGAGGCGAGGGCGTTCCTGCGCTTCCTGCACAGCGCGCCGACGGCCGCGGTGTTCCGCGATGCCGGGTTCCAGACCCTTCCCTGATGCCCCGCTTCGCGCTCGACCCGGCCCAGTGGGAGGCGGTGCGGCTGACCCTGCGCGTGGCGCTGCTGGCGGTGGGCGGGGCGCTGCCGGTGGCGCTGGGGCTGGCGTGGCTGCTGGCGCGCCCGGTGCTGCCCGGACGGCCGCTGCTGGACGCGCTGGTGCACCTGCCGACCGTGCTGCCGCCGGTGGTCACCGGATGGCTGCTGCTGCTGCTGTTCGGGCTGAACGGCCCGGCGGGCGTGGTGCTGTGGCGGCTGTTCCGGGCGCGGCTGGTGTTCACTAGCGAGGGCGCGGCGCTGGCGACCGCGGTGATGGTGCTGCCGCTGATGGTGCGCACGATCCGGCTGTCGCTGGAGGCGATCGATCCGGGGCTGCAGGCCGCCGCCGCCGGGCTCGGCGCCGGCCCGCTGGACCGCTTCCTGTCCGTGACGCTGCCGCTGGCCGCTCCCGGCATGCTGGCCGCGGTGGCGATCGGGTATGCCGCCAGCCTCGGCGAGTTCGGCGCGGTGATCACCTTTGCCGGCAGCATCCCGGGCCGCACGCAGACCCTGCCGCTGGCGATCTACCAGGCGCTGCAGGTGCCGGGCGGCGAGGCGGCGGCGGCACGGCTGGCCTCCGTGTCGATCGTGCTGGCGCTGGCCGGGCTGCTGCTGTCGGAGCTGCTGCTGCGCCGGCTGCGGCGGCGGTGACGCTCCATGTGCGGCTGCGGCACCGGTTCGCGGCCGGGCAGTCGCTGGACCTGTCGCTCCAGGCGCCGCTGCCGGGGATCGTCGGGCTGTTCGGACCGTCCGGCGCCGGCAAGAGCACGCTGGTGTCGGCCCTGTGCGGCGTGTTCCGGCCGGACTGGAGCGAGATCAGGCTGGGCGACCGGGTGCTGTCCGGCCCCGGGATCTGGCTGCGGCCGGAAGCGCGACGCATCGGCACCGTGTTCCAGGACAGCCGGCTGTTCCCGCATCTGTCGGTGACCGGGAACCTGCGCTACGGCGCCAGGCGGGCTCCGGCCTCCGCCGAGGGGCCCGGCTTCGACGAGGTGGTGGCGCTGCTGGGCATCGAGACGCTGCTGCGTCGGCGCACCCGTGCCCTGTCCGGCGGCGAGCGGCAGCGGGTGGCGATCGGGCGGGCGCTGCTGTCGCGGCCGGCGCTGCTGGCGATGGACGAGCCGCTGTCCGGGCTGGACGACGCGAGGCGGGCGGAGATCCTGCCGTTCCTTTCGCGTCTGCGCGCGCAGGCCGGCCTGCCGATCCTGTACGTGACGCACCGGCGGGAGGAAGCGATGCAGCTGTGCGACACCCTGGCGCTGGTCGAGGCCGGCCGGGTGGTGGGATGCGGACCGGTGGCGGCGATGCTGTCGGACGGCCCGCTGGCGGACCGGCCCGACGCCGCGGCGCTGCTCGAAGGCGTGGTCGCCGGGCACGAGCCGGGGCGCGGGCTGACGCGGATCGACGCCGGCGGGCTTGCGCTGTCGGTCGCGCTCCTGCCTTCCGCGGTCGGCACGCGCCTGCGTTTGTCGGTCCCGGCGCGCGAGGTGGTTCTGCTGCGGCCCGACGGTGCGGCGCCATGGACCAGCGCCCAGAACGCGCTCCCGGTGCGGGTGCGCGCGGTCCGTCCGGTGGGAGATGCGGAGGCGGTGGTGGTGCTGGAACCGGAACCGCGCAGGGGTGCCGTGCTGTTGTCGCGGGTGACGCGGGATTCGGTCGACAGGCTCGGGTTGCTGGCCGGGATCGACCTGGTCGCGCTGGTGAAGTCGTCGTCGGTGTCGGTGCTGGATGGGGAGGGATGATGGACGAGCCGTCCTGGCTGACCTGGGCGCGGGAGGTGCAGGCGCTGGCGCAGAGCGGCCTGGCGTTCACCCGCGACCCCTACGACGTCGAACGCTATCAGGCGCTGACCGCGCTGGCGGCGCGGATGATGGCGGCGTCGAGCGGCGGCGCGGCGACGGCGGACGCGCTCCAAACGCTGTTCGCCGCCGAGACGGGCTACGCGACGCCCAAGGTCGACGTCCGCGGCGCGGTGTTCGACGCCGGGGGACGGCTGCTGATGGTGCGCGAGCTGGCCGACAGCGGCCGCTGGACCCTGCCCGGCGGCTGGGCAGACGTGAACCAGACCGCGTCGGAGTGCGCCGTGCGCGAGGTGCTGGAGGAGTCCGGCTACGTGGTGCGGGCAGAGAGGCTGGCGCTGCTGCACGACCGCGCCCGTCAGGGCCACCATCCGGGCGGCCCGTTCTCGATCTACAAGCTGTTCTTCGTGTGCACGCTGCTCGGTGAAGCGCCGATGGCCACCGGCGCGAACATCGAGACCGCCGACGCCCGCTTCTGGGCGGAGCATGAGATCCCGGCCGAGCTGTCGACCGGCCGGGTGCTGCCGCACCAGATCGCGCGGCTGTTCGTGCACCATCGGCAGCCGGAGCTGCCGACCGAGTTCGACTGACGGCGCGGCCGGACGGTCAGCCGGCGGGACGACGGGGCGGACGGGCCGGTGCCGTCGCGGCGACCGCCGGTGCCGGGGTGCCGCGCAGCTCGACCTCGAGCTCGGCGATGCGCTTGCGCACGCTGTCGCGCAGCGTCGGCGCCGTGTGCGCCTTCATCGCCGACAGGGTTTCGCGCAGCTCGCGCAGCTGCTTCTGCTTCTCCGTCACGCTGCGTCGGATCGGCTGGTTGTCGGAAAACTGTCCCTGGAAGGCGCGCATCGGTTCTCTCCCTTCTGGTCCTCGAGACGGAGCGTGGGGCCCGTCCCGGAACGGGCCTTGTTGGCGACCCATGACCGCATTGTATGGCACCGGCCCGGAGGACGGCCAAGCCTTCGGACGCGCGATGGCATGGTGCCGCGATCGGCTCGATCCGGCGCATCCGCACCGGCCCCGGGAGCGACAGGTCGGGCGTGGAGGCCTCCGACGCTTCGGGATCGCTTCCTGTTGCGCCGTATCAGGATCCTCCTAGGCCGCGTCGGCGGCGAGGACGGCGGACAGGGCGTCCAGCAGGACGGCGCACTCGGCATCGGTGCCGACCGTGATCCGCAGGTAGTCGGCGATCCGGGGCGCGGTGAAGTGGCGCACCAGCACGCCCGCCTCGCGCAGCGCCGCCTGCAGCGCGGCGCCGCCCCGCCTCCCGTGGCGTGCGAACACGAAGTTGGCGGCCGAGGGCAGCACGGAGAAGCCGAGCCGTTCCAGGCCTTCCGTCAGGTGCTCGCGGCTTCGCATGATCCGGGCGCGCGTGGCCTCGAACCAGGCCTCGTCCTCGATCGCGGCGACGGCGCCCGCTTCCGCCAGCCGGTCGATCGGATAGGAGTTGAAGCTGTCCTTGACCCGCAGGAGCGCCTCGATCAGCGACGGGTCGCCGAACGCCGCACCCACGCGCAGCCCGGCCAGCGCCCTGGACTTGGACAGGGTGTGGACCACCAGCAGGTTGGGGTGGCGGTCGATCAGCCGGACCGCGGAGGACGCGCCGAAGTCCACGTAGGCCTCGTCCACCAGCACCGGCTGGTCCGGGTGGTCGGCGAGTAGGGTCTCGATCGCGGCCAGGGGCAGGGCGATGCCGGTGGGAGCGTTGGGGTTGGCGACGATGACCGCGCCGCAGGGCCGCCGGTAGTCCTCGACCCGCACCGCGAGGTCGCCGTCCAGCGGCACCGTCTCGAAGGCGACGTCGTAGAGCCGGCAGTATACCGGGTAGAAGCTGTAGGTGACGTCGGGGAACAGCAGCGGCGCGTCGTGCTGGAGCAGGCCCTGGAAGGCATGTGCCAGCACCTCGTCGGAGCCGTTGCCGACGAATACCTGCGCCCGGTCGATTCCGTGGTGCCGCGCCAGCGCGTCGCGCAGCGCCCCGCTGGTGGGATCCGGATACAGGCGCAGCGTATCGCCGGTGGCGGCGCGGATGGCGTCGAGCGCGCGCGGGCTGGGGCCGTACGGGCACTCGTTGGTGTTGAGCTTGACCAGCCCCACGCGCTTCGGCTGCTCGCCTGGCACGTACGGGACCAGGCCGTGGACGCGGTCACTCCAGAAGCGGCTCATGAAACGGGTCCGGACGGTTGAGGAGGCAGGGGACCCGAAGGATATAGGCCGCCCGCCGCACGGTGTCGCGAGGGGTGGAACGCTTGCCGGCCGCGGGACGTGAAGGAAAGCGACACGACAGGAGTTTCCCGCCGATGCTGCAGAACATCCCCGCAGGCGCCGGACGCGCGCTGCAGAACGTGCGCAGCGGCGCTGGCAAGCTGGTCTCGGCGGATCCGGCGTTCGCAGCGGTGCCGGATGTGATCCAGCTCAGCTCGCCCGCCTTCGCGCAAGGCGGCCCGATCCCGACCGCGCATACCGAGGACGGTGCCAAGCTCTCGCCGCCGCTGGAATGGATCGGGGTGCCGCCGGAAGCCGAGAGCCTGGTGCTGCTGATCGAGGACCAGGACAGCCCGACCCCGCGTCCGCTGGTGCATGCCATCCTGGCTGGGCTGGCGGCGGTGGATGGCGGCCTCGTTGCCGGCGCCCTGCCGAGCCCGAAGCACGAAGGCGAGCCGCTCGACATGGGGCGCAACTCGTTCATGCAGCGCGCCTACCTGCCCCCCGACCCGCCGCGCGGACACGGGCCGCACGCCTACGCGTTCCAGCTGTTCGCGCTGGACATGGTGCCGGAGTTCGACAGCGTGCCGGGGCGCAGCGCCCTGGTCGCCGCGCTGAAGGGGCACGTGATCGCACGTGGCACGCTGGTCGGGACCTACGAGCGTTCCTAGCCCCGGACGGAGCGGCCGGGGCGAAACCCTGGCCGCTCCCTGTCACGGGCCTGGCGCGTTCAGTGGATCAGCTTGAGTGCTGCGAGGCCGACCGCCAGTCTGGTCGCATCCAGCACGCCGTTGCCGACCGCGTTGTCGTAGCCGCCGACGGCGCCGTAGCCCCAGTTGTCGCCGGCCTTGATGTCGGTCGAGATCAGCGAGCCCAGGGAGTACAGAAGGGGGTTGAGCTGGCCGGTGCGACCGTCCAGGCCCTGCACGAACAGGGCGTTGACGCCGTTCAGCTGCGGGGCGACGAAGCTCGTGCCGCCGTAGAAGTTCTGGACGGCACCTTCCTCGATGAACTGGTAGCCCGACTCGGGATCGGCATTGGTCGACAGGTCAGGCGAGTTGCGTCCGGCGAAGTTGGCCGGCAGCACGTATTGCAGCACCGGGCCGGCGCCGTTGTCCTGCGTCAGGGTCTGGCCCGGCTTGGTCAGGGTGATGCCCTTCACGCCGTCCTGATACCAGGGCTTGCCGAAGTAGGAGCTGACGCCGCCGCCATCGCCGGTGGAGAACACCGACGACACGGGCAGATCGGCGGCATGGCCCTGGGCCGCGGCCTCGGTGGAGATGTAATCCCAGCCCCAGGCCTGTTGCTGGGCCACCGACAGCACCACGCCGTCGGTCAGGGTGAACGAGAACGGCACGGTGGTGCCGCCGGCGGCCGTCACCAGGGGATCGCTGGACGGATGGTCCACCGCATAGGGCGCGTTGCAGACCGGGGTCTTGGCGCTCGGCGTGCCGAAGGCCGGGCAGCCCTCCACGGTGTCGAACGATCCGGAATCGCCCGACGCGATGAACACCGACTGGCCCTGCAGCGCCATCTCGAGGAAGGCGTCGTGGAACGCGTCGAGCAGGAAGGTCTGGCTGCTGGTCGGCGACGCGATGTCGGTGAAGAAGTCGAGCTCCGGCTGGCCCCAGGAGGACGACACGGTGTCGGCGATGTTGTCGGAGGCGGCGGCCTCGAAGGCGTCGATGAAGTTGGCGTTAGTGTTGTTGGGCGAGATGTAGACCCGCTCGTTGGCGCCGGGCGCGATGGCACCGGACTCCTCGACGTCGATGTCGGTCTCGCCCTCGCCGAGCGCGTCGCTCGGCGCGATCGTGGTGCCGCCGTCGACGTCCACGGTGGTGATTCGCGTTTGCGACACGTTCAACCCGATCTGCTTCCAGAACAGGTAGGCGTCGGAGGGCGCGAAGTTGGCGAGCGTCACGATGCCGACCGTGGTGCCGCGGCCGTTGAGCCCGAGCGCGTAGATCGGGTCGACATGGTAGAACTTCTCGAAGTCGGCCGGGAGGTAGTTGCCCGGGGTGCCGCCGACCGCCCTGGACGTGGTGTCGTGTCCCACCGCCGCCGTCGCGCGCTGCGAGTGTGGATGGCTGAAGGTGTTCAGGCCGCCGACGCCGCGGACCAGGCCGCGAAGCGAGCGCGGCAGGCTGATCGCCCGGTCCGGCACGATGCCGCTGTGCCCGTTCAGGGCGACGTGGTGCAGCTTCACGCTCATCGCCGCCTCGGCGGTGCCGGCGCTGCTCACCACCTCGATCGCGAGGTGGTTCGGGAACACGTAGTCGATGGTGTAGCCGAGCTGCACCAGCGCCGCCTCGACCTGCGCGATCTGGGCATCGCTCGGCGCGTACTGGCTGACGAACTGCTGCACCGACAGGAACTTGTGGTAGCCCGGGCCCGGGGTCTGCAGGGCGCGGGCAGCGGCCTCGGCTGCTTGGGGGTTCTGTATCGGCAGGTAGACGGTCTGGGCGAGGATGTCGCCGACCGACACGTCGCCGGTGGTCGCGGCCCGGCCTGCGGTCGCGCCGACCGCGAGCCCAGCCAGGACCGAGGCGACGGACAAGGAAAGCCGCTGCTTGAAGCTGTGGTGCATTGAGATCCCGTTTCCATGCCATGCGACGACTGTCACCGGGCGGGACGGACAGTGGCCGTGTGGAACGAGAACGGTCAAGCGGCGGAACGAACGGGCGATGAGTCGGGCAGGCGATCCGGTCAGAAGATGCAGACCAGGGCGAGACCGCCGATCATCAGCGCGCCGCCGACGATCCGCCACAGCGTCGCCGGGTGGCGCTCGAAGCCGATGATGCCGAGGTGGTCGAGCAGGATGGCCGACACCAGGGTGGCCGTCACCACGATGCCGTTGTAGCTGGCGGCCCCCAGCCGGCCCGCGAACAGCACGGTGGCGACGATCGGCACCACCGCGATCACGGTGCCCAGCCAGGCCCACCAGGGTGTGTGCGAGAAGCCGGCCCGCCGTCGGGAACGGCTCGCGGCTTACCAGCAGCCCGACGGCGGCGGCGGCGCCGGAGATCGCGCACACGAACAGCGTGCACCACCAGGGGCGACCCAGGGCACGCATCAGCGTGGCGTTGGTACCGGAATGGATGGCGTTGAGCAGGCCGACAAACGCCACGAAGGCGTAGGAAAGCACCGGCATGTTCCGTATCCCGCTTCCCGTCCCTGCGGCGGCTATTCCTGGGCGATGATGGAGATCTTGCCGTCGCGCTCGGCGATCGCGTAGCGCACCTGCGCGATTTCGTGCAGCCCGCGCTGGCGCACCGCATACATGATGTCCGACTGCTGGATGTTCAGCTGGCGCATCCGCTTCTTCTGGAACTCGCCGCCCTCGAACACGATGATCGGCGTGCCGTCGACGATGCGGCCGAACCGGGGCGAATACACCTTCAGCCAGCCGACCAGGCGGTGCATCAGGCCGAAGGTGATCACCACGCTGACGCCGGCGGTGATCGAGTGCTCGTCGCTGAGAACGCCGGTGAGGGTGGTGCCGGCGACCAGGAACAGCACCACGAGGTCGAGCGGTGCCAGCTGGCTCGAGGTGCGCCGCCCCAGGAAGCGCAATGCGAACAACAGGATCCAGTACGCCGCGGCCGCACGCAGGATAACGCTCATGGCCGGCGCTCCATCAGGAATGTGCGGACCAGCCGGTTCATGGCAACACGACCTGGATCCACTGCACCCTGTGGCGCCGGTCGGGCTGATCCGCGGTCGCGTCCGCGCCGGTCCAGGCCTCGCAATCGACGATGCCGGGTGCCACGGGCATGGCGGCCATCCGGATCTTCGCGTCGGACTGTCTCGGCGCCAGCGTGAAGCGGAACACCAGCCCCTTGCTCCCGACCATCGTTGCCGTCGTCTCGGGCACCGTGCGGGCGAGGCCCAGGGGCTCGACCATCTTGCCCGACACGAACAGGCTCACCGGCATCGGGGCGTCGTCGGGATTGGCCACGCGCAGCGTGATCTGGGTCGGCGTTCCTTCCCGCGCGACCGGCTCGTAGTCCACGTGCAGGGAGCCGTCCGGGGCGTGGGCAGTGCGATGGCTGACGGGGCCACGACCGAGCAGGCCCGACAAGCAGACCAGAAGGAACAAGACCATCACCACCAGGCCGATCGTCTGGGCGACCACCCAGCGTTCCTCGAACTGCTGGTCGTAGCCGACCTCCAGATAGTCGTCGACGCGATCGGCTCCGCGCGTGGGTTCTGCCATGTGATCTCCCGGCCGATCAGCCGGTCGGTCAACAATGGCCCTGGCCGCGGGTTGCCTCCGCCCGCGCCCCGCCTCCGCTCAGGTTTGCGTGGCTTCCGGCGGCAGGTCGCGCATCCGGCGGGCCAGGGCGTTGCTGCCGTGGCGTTCGGCCAGGAACAGGGCGGTGGTGCCCTCGCCGTCCCGGTGCAGCGGATCGGCGCCGCGGTCGAGCAGCAGCCGCGCCATCGCCTCGCGCCCGAACATGACCGCGAACATCAGCGGCGTCCGCCCGACGTGATTGGGCCGGTCGATCGCGGCGCCGGCGTCGAGCAGCAGGCGGGCCACCGCGACGTCGCCCCGGAAGGCGACGCCGCACAGGGCGGTGCTGCCCTTCGCGTCCGCAAGGTCGGGCGCAGCGCCACGCCGGATCAGCAGCGTGGTGGCGGCCTGATGGCCGTTGTAGGCGGCGAGGATCAGGGGCGTGTAGCCGCGCCCGTCGGTCCGGTCCGGATCGATGCCGGCATCGAGGAACTGCTCCAGCAGGTCGGCCTGCCCGTCGCGGGCGGCGCCGAAATACAAGGCCTCGACCTCCGCATGGGTGAAGCCGGGCGCCTGGCGGGAGCCGGGTGCCGGCAGCGAGCCATCGTCCGGATCGGTCATGGCATCCTCCGTGGCAGCGGAGACAGGATAAGCGCGCCGCCCGACGCTTGTCATCCGCCGCGGCGCACCGCGGATCCGGTCTCCGCTGGTGCCTGCCGCCCGGCCCTGGTCAGCCCGGCTGCAGCACCAGGGCCGGCAGGACGCCGAACAGCCGGTCGAGCGGTACCCGGTCGCCGCCCTCGAACGCCCTGCCGCCCAGCAGGTCGATCCAGCGCCCGTCCGGCAGGGCGACGGTGGCGTCGCCCCAGTCCGGGTCGGCCTCGCGCTGGCCGGGGAAGCGCGCCATCAGCACCAGCAGCCGGTCGCCGTCCAGGCTGCGGCCATAGGCGATGGCCCGCTCCGCCCGTCCACCCTCGATGGCAAGCGGCTCGTAGCTGCCATCCGCGAACAGCGCCGGCAGCCGACGGCGCAGGTCCAGCAGGAGGGCTGTGACTGCGAGCTTGATCCGCCCGTCCTGCCAGTGCTCCAGCAACTCCGCCATCAGCCCGGAGCGGTCCCGGTCGGAGAGGTCTCGCGACAGCTCCGACAGCGCGTCCCGGCGCAGCGCATAGTCGACCGGGCGCCGGTTGTCGGGGTCCATCAGGCTCAGGTCCCACATCTCGCAGCCCTGGTAGATGTCGGGCACGCCGGGCAGGGTGAGCTTCATCACCAACTGGATCAGGCTGTTCTGCACCCCGAGCCGGGCCACGCGCTGCGCGAACGGCAGGAAGCTGGCCGCGAAGCCGCCGCGGCTGCTGTCCAGCGCGTCGCGGGCGAAGGACTGCATGGCGTCCTCGTAGGCCGTGTCGGGCGCAGTCCAGCCGGAATGCAGCTTGGCCTCGCGCATCGACTTCTCCAGCGCGCCGGCCAGGCGCTTGCCGTAGGTGTCGAGTGCCGCCGCATCGGTCGACTCCAGCAGCTCGACCGGCCAGGAGCCGACCAGGAGCTGGTAGAGCAGGTACTCGTCGTTGCGGTCGGGGGCGGCGGTGCCGTCCAGGTCGCCGCGGCGGGCGCGGAGCAGGCGGCTCCAGGTGGTGACCTGACGCGTCCACTCGTCGGGCAGGTCGGACAGCACGGCGAGGCGGGCGCGGGTGTCCTCGCCGCGCTTGGTGTCGTGGGTGGAGGTGCCGAGCATGGAATGCGGCCAGTGCTTCGCCCGGTATGCGTTGGCCTTGTGGAACGCGGGCACGGGAATGCCGAAGCGGTCCGGCTCGCCGCCGACCTCGTTCAGCGCCACGTGCCGGTTGTAGCGGTAGAAGGTCGTGTCCTCGAGGCCCTTCGCCATCACCGGGCCGGAGTACTGCTGCAGCTTCATGGCGAATCGCAGCACCGCGATCCGGTTGAAGCCGGAGCGCGGCTTCGCCACCGCCTCGCCGGAGAGCACGCGGTGCAAGAAGTCGAACACCGAAGGGTCGATGGTGCGGTCCGCGCGCCTGGCGCGGGCGATCGCCCAGTCGAGGTCACGCCGGTCGGCTGCCTCCTGGGTGCCGTCCATGTCGATGTAGGTGCGGTAGACCGGGAAGTGCGCGACGATCTGCTTGATCGCGCGCTGCAGGATGTTGCGGGTGAAGTCCGCCGTCATGGGGTTCTGTCGGGCGATGCGCCCGGCGTCGCGGCCGAGCACGTTCAGCTCGCTCGCCATCTCGTTCTCCATGATCCGGATCTTGCAGTCGCGCACGATCTGCTCGAACGGCTCATGCGAACCGGCGAAGGTCCGATACGTCTCGGTGAAGCGCTCCTCGGCGGCCGGGTCGATCATGGCGCCGAGCACGAGGTTGGTGAAGTCGTAGCCGGTGGTGCCCTCGACCGGCCAGTCCTCGCGAAGCTGCTCGTGCGCAGCGAGGATCTTCTCGACCACCAGGTAGAACGGACGCGAGGAGGCGGCACGCAGGTTCGCGAAATAGCGCTTGGGATCGAGCAGCCCGTCGACATGGTCGAGGCGTATACCGTCCAGCGTGCCGTCCTCGATCATCGGCACGATCCGTGCGTGGGCGTGGCGGAACACTTCCGGCAGTTCCATGCGCAGGCCGGCGAGGTCGTTGATGTTGAAGAACCGGCGGTAGTTGATGTCGTCGCCGGCGACGCCGTAGTACGCGACGCGCCAGAACTGCTCCTGGATCAGCGCGTCCAGCGCGCGCCAGTCGGCGTTCAGCGCCGCGACCTGCTCCTCCACCGCTGTCCGGCTCTTCACGTCCTCACGCAGCAGGGCCGCCAGCTCCGCCTTCAGCGTTCCGGCGCGCTCGGCCACCTGCGGCCGCCACATCGGCAGGTCGGAGAACAGGTCGGACAGGCGGTCGAGGCCGGGGTCGGCATGGCCGAGCACGCGGTCGTAGTGCAGCGGGCAGATCGGCAGCTTGTGGGTGTCGTAGGCCCACACGGCGAAGCTGCCCTCGTCGGCGTCGTACTTCAGCAGGAGGTTGCCGGCCTTGAGCTCGACCCCGTACTGGTCGCCGAGGAACGGCACCAGCAGCTTGTTCAGCAGGTAGCGGCGGTCCGGATCCCAGTCGATGTCGAACCAGCCGGCGTGCTGGGAGTCCGGTCCCCACTCCAGCACGTCGAGCCAGAGCGGGTTGTCCGAACCGCCGACGCCCATGTGGTTGGGCACGAAGTCGAGAATCTGGCCCAGCCCCTCGGTCCGGAACGCCTGCACCATGGCGGCGAAGTCCGCCTCGGTGCCGAGCTCCGGGTTGAGCGCCTGGTGGTCGGTGATGTCGTAGCCGTGCGTGGAGCCGGGCCGCGCCTTGAGGTAGGGCGAGGCGTAGACATGGCTGACGCCGAGCCGGCCGAGATATGGCGCCAGCGCGGTCGCGTCGCGGAAGCCGAAGCCGGCGTGGAACTGGAGCCGGTAGGTGGCCCGCGGGATGATGCTCATGCGCCCTCCAGGGTGCAGCGGACCGACCAGGCGCCGAATGCCGGGGCGGTGTCGCCCTCGGCCCACAGGACCCGGCCGGACGATGCCGGGACGTCGACGACCTTGTCGGACAAGTTGGACGCCAGCACCAGGGTCCGGTCGCCGGCCTGCCAGCGCAACTCGACCGCTCCCCCGCCGAGGCTGGTGGCGCTGCCGCCGCGCGTGATCGATGCCAGCAGTGGCACGATGTGCTGCCTGCGCACCGAGATGAGGTCGCGGTACAGCGACAGCAGGCTTCCTTGCGCCGCCGACCAGTCCAGCTTGGCCGACTCGAATGTGGAGTCCGCCAGCGGGTCGGGGATGCGGTCACGCATCTCCGGGTCCTGGAACTCGGGGAAGCGTGCGAACTCCTCGCGGCGCCCGTTGCGCACCGCGTCCGCGAGCTCGCCCTCGAAGTCGCAGAAGAACGGGAAGGGCTGCTTCGCCCCCCATTCCTCGCCCATGAAGATCATCGGCGTCTGGGGAAGCAGCAGATAGGTTGCGGCTAGCGCGCGCATCGCTTCCGGCGGGGCGATGCTGCCAAGGCGCTCGCCGAAGGCGCGGTTGCCGACCTGGTCGTGGTTCTGGATGAAGGCGACGAACGCGCCCGGCGGCAGCTCGGCGCTGGGCGCGCCGCGTGCGCTGCCGCGGTAGGGCATCATCTGCCCCTGGTAGCCGAACCCTTCAGCCAACGCGCGACCGAGTAGGTCTGTGTCGCCCTCGTAGTCGGCGTAGTAGCCGGTGCGCTCGTGCGTCGCCGCGGTGTGCAGCACGTGGTGGACGTCGTCGTTCCATTGCGCGGTGTAGTGCACCGGCCGGCCGTCCTCGCGTCCGAGCCGGGTCGGATCGTTGTCCTCGTTCTCCAGCAGCAGGTGCAGCGGCCGCGTCGCGGAGGCGCGCACGCGCTCCGCCAGTTCGTCAAGCAGGTGCCTGCCGCTTTCGTCGATGATCGCGTGCACGGCGTCAAAGCGCAGCCCGTCGAGGTGGAACTCGTCGATCCAGTAGAGCGCGTTGCCGATGATGAACTCGCGCACCGGTGCCGCGTGCTCGCCGTCGTAGTTGATGGCGGCTCCCCACGGCGTCTTGTGCCGGTCGGTGAAGAAGGTGGGGGCGTAGATCGGCAGGTAGTTCCCGTCGGGTCCGAAATGGTTGTAGACCACGTCGAGCAGGACCGCGATGCCGCACGCGTGCGCCGCCTCGACCAGCGCCTTCAGGTCGTCGGGACGGCCGTAGCTCGAATCCGGCGCATACGGCAGCACGCCGTCATAGCCCCAGTTGCGCCGGCCCGGGAAGTCCGAGATCGGCATGATCTCGATGGCGGTGACGCCGAGCGACCGGAGATGGTCGAGCTTGGCCGCCGCCGCCCGGAATGTGCCTTCCGGCGTGAACGCGCCGACGTGCAGCTCGTAGAGCACAATCTCGTCCCACGGGCGACCGGTCCACTGCTCGGTCCAGCGGTACGCGTCCGGGTCGACCACCTCGCTCGGGCCATGCACGTCCTGCGGCTGGAACCGGGACGCCGGGTCCGGGACCTTGAGGCCGTCGGGAAGCTGGTAGCGGTAGAGCGTGCCAGGGCCCGCGCCGGACACGTGCAGATCATGGAAGCCGCCGCTCCCCTTCTGCATCGGCAGCACGCGGCCCTCCTCCAGCGCCAGCGACACCGCGTCGCAGCCGGGCGCCCACAGCCGGAAGCGGACGCCGTCCGCCTCCAGCGTGGCCCCTTGTCGAAGCTCCTCGGAGGATGTGCTCATCAGGCGACGTCCGGGACGAGCTCGAACAGCAGGAACGAGCGGCCGGTAACATCGTAGACCTGCTCCGGCGTGAAGTGCTGGTCCTCCCGCTCCTCCTCGTCCTCGGACAGGTTGGTGTCGATGATCAGCTTCCAGCGCTGGTCGACGGTCGGCGGCAGCTTGAAGCCGACCAGGTCGTGCCAGGCGTTGAACACCATCAGCAGCGTGGCGTCCTGGCCGCGCTGCCGGATGCCGGTCGGCTGCGCGCGCCCGTCGAGCATCAGGCCGAAGCACTGCGCGTCCGCCCAGTCGTCCGGCATCATCTCGCCGCCGCCGGCGTTGAGCCAGGTGAGCTCCTTGATGTCGAGCTCTTCGTTGTAGGCGGCGGTGAGGAACCGGTTGCGTCGCAGGATCGGGAAGCGCCGCCGCAGCGCGGTCAACCGCGACACGAAGCGGATCAGGCTCTCCCCCTTCTCCTTGATCTCCCAGTTCACCCAGGAGATGTCGCTGTCCTGGCAGTATGCGTTGTTGTTGCCGTTCTGCGTGCGGCCGAACTCGTCACCGGCGAGCAGCATCGGCGTGCCCTGGCTGAGCAGCAGGGTTGCCAGCATGTTGCGGATCTGGCGCGCCCTGACGCGCTGGATCGCCGGGTCGTCGGTCGGTCCCTCTACACCGTAGTTGAAGGAGCGGTTGTCGGACGAGCCGTCCTTGTTGTCCTCGCCATTCGCCTCGTTGTGCTTCTCGTTGTAGGTGACGCAGTCGTTCAGCGTGAAGCCGTCATGGGCGGTGATGAAGTTGACGCACGCCCACGGCTTGCGGCCCTGGCGGTCGAACTCGCCCGGGCTGCCGAGCAGGCGCGGCGCGATCTTGGCCGCGACCAGATCGCCCTTCCAGAACTCGCGTGTCTCGTCACGGAACTTGTCGTTCCATTCCGCCCATCCCGGTGGGAACTCGCCAACCTGGTAGCCGCCCGGCCCGCAGTCCCACGGCTCGGCGATCAGCTTCACGGTGCCAAGCGTCGGATCCTGGCTGCACGCCTTGAGGAAGCCGGACTGGTTGTCGAACCCGTTCGGCTCGCGCGCCAGGATGGTGCCGAGGTCGAAGCGGAAGCCGTCGACATGCGTCTCCTCGGCCCAGTAGCGCAGGCTGTCCGTCACCATCTGGATCACGCGCGGATGCGACAGGTTGACGGTGTTGCCGGTGCCGGTGTCGTTGACGTAGTAGCGCGGGCTGTCCGCCTGCAGCCGGTAGTACGACGCGTTGTCGATGCCCTTGAACGACAGCGTCGGGCCGCGCTCGTTGCCCTCGG
>CAXUDP010000042.1:0-27917 GCA_964249735.1 uncultured Acetobacteraceae bacterium
AGGAGGACGCGCACGACTACCGCTACTTCCCCGACCCCGACCTGCTGCCGCTGGTTCTCGACGAGGACTGGGTCGCCTCGCTCAAGGCAGCCTTGCCCGAACTTCCCGACGCCAAGCGCCTGCGCTTCGTGTCCCAGTACGGCATTCCCGCCTACGACGCCGCCGTCCTGGTCGCCGAGCGCGACACCGCCCGGTTCTTCGAAACCGTCGCCGCCGGCCGCGACGCGCGCCTTGCCTCCAACTGGGTGATCGGCGAGCTGTTCGCCGCCCTCAACCGCACCAGCCGGACGGTCGCCGACAGCCCGGTCACCGCCGACGCGCTCGGCGGCCTGCTCGACCTGATGGCCGACAACACCATCAACGGCAAGATCGCCAAGGAGGTGTTCGAGGCCATGGTCGAGACGGGGGAGGGGGCGTCCGCCATCGTCGAGCGCAAGGGTCTGCGCCAGGTGGTCGACCTCGGCGCGATCGACACCGCCATCGACTCCGTGCTGGCCGCCCACGCCGACAAGCTCGCCGAGTACCTCTCGGGCAAGGACAAGCTGTTCGGCTTCTTCGTCGGCCAGGTGATGAAGGCCATGGCCGGCAAGGGCAATCCCACCCTCGTCAACGAGGCCCTGCAACGCCGCCTGGCCCCTGGCACCTGATTGACGGGCTTCCCGGGACACCCTAGAATCGGCGACGTAAACGCCGTGTGATGAGCACGCTCTTCGGCGGAGGGGTGGCCGAGTGGCTGAAGGCGGCGGTTTGCTAAACCGTTGTACACTGTAAAGGTGTACCGTGGGTTCGAATCCCATCCCCTCCGCCAGCACGACGTTTCCCGGTGCTTCCGGACGTCTCAGAAACCGCAGAAATTCGCCGTTGTTCCTGACCCGTTCGTCCCCCAGCGGGTCCGACTGAACCCCACAAGCGCAGTTTTCAACGTATACTCAGGCGGGGATGGCACGCGGGATCAACCGACTGACAGCTTTGGCGGTGGCACGGGCTAAGCCTGGCCTGCATGGGGACGGCGGAGGACTCTGGCTCCGCGTCCAGGCCGGCGGCCGCGCTTGGTTGTTCCGCTACATCAGCCCGTCGACTGGACGCGAGCGTCGCATGGGCCTCGGCTCAGTCCAGGACGTCGCCCTTGCCGGCGCCCGCCTGGCGGCGGCCGAGGCCAGGAAGCAGGTGCAGGCCGGTCTTGATCCACTCGACCAGCGCAAGCTCGCCGCCGCGGCGCGGGAGCGCGACCTGATCACCTTCCGCAAGGCGGCCGCGAGATGCATCGAGGCGAAGCAGGAAGGCTGGCGCAACGCCAAGCACGGCGCACAGTGGACGGCGACGCTGGAAGCCTACGTCTACCCTAGCATTGGTGATCGCCCGGTGGCTGCCATCTCCAAGGCCGACGTGCTCGCTATCCTGCAGCCGATCTGGAAGGCTAAGCCGGAAACGGCAACCCGGGTGCGCGGTCGGATGGAGACGGTGCTCGATTACGCCAAGCAGCGCGACTGGCGCACTGGCGAGAACCCGGCGACCTGGAAGGGCAACCTGCAGCACGTGCTGGCGCACCGCTCCAAGGTGGCACGGGTGGAGCATCACCCGGCAGTGCCCTGGCAGCAGTTGCCAGCGGTGCTGGAGCGCCTAGCAGCTTCGGACAGCACCAGCGCCCTTGCGGTCCGCTTCATGGCGTTGACGGCCGCTCGGTCCGGCGAGGCCCGCGGCGCACGGTGGGAAGAGGTCGACCTGCACGGCAAGGTGTGGACCGTCCCAGCTGATCGGATGAAGGCGGCACGGGATCATCGCGTGCCGCTGTCACCGGCGGCGCTCGCCGTCCTGTCGATCGCGAAAGAGCGTCACAGCGGCGCCGAACTGCTGTTCCCCGGCGGCCGGCCTGGCAAGCCGCTCTCCGACGTCGCGGTGTCGAAGGCGCTGCACCTGGCGGCCGGCACCAGCACGGTCACTGTGCACGGCCTGCGGTCGACCTTCCGGGATTGGGTGGCCGACGCTACCAGCCACCAGTCCGATGTCGCGGAGGCAGCCCTCGCGCATGCCCTCGGCGACGCAGTCCGGCTGGCCTACCAGCGTGGCGACCTGTTCGAGAAGCGCCGGACGCTGATGGAGGATTGGGGCAGCTTCACTATCCTATGCCATCGACTCTAAGAACTCCCAGATAGAAGCTTAAACCCAGCTATTGCTTCCGAAGTAAGAGTTCCATGATTGCTTGCGGTACCGGCTCGCGAGCCATGTTAGACGGCTGAAGATTGACATATTCTGCCGCGAGCTTACGAGATGCTTCGGTGTATTCAGGACCAAAAACTGAAACCCCGCCCCATCGCCAGCCTATGATAAAGCAGAGAAGGTCAAGAAGAGTTATAATTCTGAGGAAATTCAACTCTTCGCCGTAATCATCAAAGATCCCGTGCAAGATCCCATGCCGATTGAATTGGTTTAGCCCCTCAAAGCGATTGGTATTTTTGAGAAAGCGATCCCGCATGTAATCACGGAGAAGTTGAAACATAACTAGCCGTTCGCCGTAGCAATTAGGCGACGCAGCCTCTCGGTCTACGATCTCATCAAACTCGCTCAATAACCCTTTGGTGCCTGTCCCGACTTCACGACCAGCTGCTGTAGCGATCTTTCGAACGATACCTTCAATTACTGGAATCATAGCGGTTATAGCTACATGCTTGTAGCCGGCGTGGAACGCTTTCAGCGACTCTCCAATATGCGGAGAGAAATCACGCACATGGCTAATTTTACTATATCGTTCCAGATAGAAGGTTGCCATGTATAGCGGTGAATATATGTCTGATAAGATGAAGCGCAGCACTGTCACCTTCTGATTTTTTTCAGAAGCGTTTATAGCCACAGCCACCTTGCTTAGAAATCCAGATGGTAAATAAGCTGGGATGAGCCAATCGACACTTCGGAAGGCTTCAGCAAGCCACTCTGCATAAGGTCTATTGCCGTCATCAGGACCGGAAATCATCTAGGCTCTCCTCCAAGATTTGAGCCTTGGTTGGATGCAGGTTGTATTACAACCGGAAAGGCCTGCCTGCCCATCGCAATATCAACAAAGAACTTCCGGTTTATGGTCTGTTCTGCATCAATTTGTGCGTGTCCCTCGGGATTATAGCCGCCCTTGAAGATCTCTAGTTCCGGGATCTTAAACCTCAAGGTCTTAGCCATCTGCGAGAGTAGAACCGCACGGAGATACTCACGCCGTTGGCCAATTTTTACTTCATCTTCCGGGGTGGTTGCCCGCGATCGGTCAAGGTCATCAAGCAACGCTCTCCATGCGTTAAGAACTTCTTTATCGTCGTAATACTCGACCTCAATGAGATTTAATCCACCCACAAAATCTGCTGACAACGGATTGCGGCGCGAGCGCATCAGCATCCGGAACAAATCGAGCCGTCGACGATAGCGCTCTCGACGGGCATCAACCCATCTCGTCATAAAAACTGCGAAGATGGGTCCCAAGATCGTTGCGAAGATAGTGCCAAAGCCGAGCCAGGCGACGTCACTCATGATTGACGGAGCCTGACACCCGGGCCACCGCCGTTTGATTGGATGAACTCAATTCCAGCAGCCTCAAGAGCTGATCGGATGGCCCCGATGGTTCGCTGCTGTGGAGCAACGCCTCCAAGCTCGATCCGGGCGATAGTCCGCTTCGGGATCCCGCTGACTTCCGCAAGCCGGTCTTGTGTCCACGCGATCAGAGCACGCGCAGCGCGGACTTGTGGCGCCGATATGTCATCAAGAATGTCATTTGCGCTTGCGTTCATCGGCGAAGAATGACATCAATGATGTCGTTCCGCAAGGAACAACGGCCGAACGTAGCGCGGGAACGCTGCGTCCGGCCTAACCATCAACCGACCGGAGATCGGCCCATGGCTGTTCACGTCCTATCACCACCCGGCATCTGCCGGGAGGGCGCCGCTACCGGCTGCCCATCCACCCGCAAGTCCCGCCGCGACGTCCTCGGCGCCGCTGGCTTCACAGCCTTAGCCGGGATCGCCGCGGTGGCGATCGCCAAGCCGGACGCCAGCGCCGAGGCAGCGCCGGCGGCACTGTATCCCGACGACGCTGAGCTGATCGCCATCGGCCGGGAGGCCGCGGAGCTGATCGAGCGGCGCAAGCCGCTGGAAGCGCGCTGGTGGGCTTTGCCGCCGATGGCCGGCGGCGCCAGGAGAAGAGGGACACCTTCCGAACGCGAGATGAACGCCGTCGCTAGAGCGATGGAGCCGATCGATGCGCGCCTGGACGCGCTAACCGAACGTGCGCTGGATTTGCACGCCACCTGCCGTGAATCCCTGGTCGCGAAGGCGCTCCTCGTTCGGCACGACATGGCGATCAGCCACGCCGGGCGCGGTCAGGTGGACCTGGACGGTATGCACTCGGGCGAGCGCATCACCTGGTCCCTGCTCGATGACCTGCTGGCGGTGCAGTCATGAGCCGGGCAACCCGCCGCGAGATGCTCGGCGCCGGGGCCGCGGCCGCGCTGGCTCAAATCGCTACGGCTGCGGTCGCAAGGCCGGTCACGGACCTGCCGCTGTCCGGTCCGGACGCGCCGCTGCTCGCCCTGTGCAGCCGGTTCATGGATCTGCAGGCGCAGCTCGACGCCGCAGACGCAGCTGTCGTCACCGGCGCGCCATATCCTGACGTCGACGGGCACCTGGACGGCTTCATCGACACCCAGCTGCCGATCCTGAACGAGATGGCGGGCCTCCGGGCAACGACGTTGGAGGGCAGGTCATCCACCGAAGGCCGCGCGACTAGCTACTTCGCCCCCCGTCTTGGCCAGCGGCAACGTCGCCTCGAATGCCCTTGTGCTGGCCGTTGAAGTTCCCAGTACTTCATCCACTCCAGACTGAACGCGGTCCCTCGCTGGTTCAGCGCCCACTGACCGGCTTCAGCCCGATAATGACCTCGAACGCGGTCGTAAGCTTGCTAGACTCTCCGAGCGTCTCGCCGCTCATCGTGAAGCCGATGATGACCCGTTTTCCAGCAACCTGGAGGACCTGCCTACAACAATCGCCACGTGATCACGACCTGGCGGTTCTCCGGTGCGTTCGGGTCCGTGGTATCGACCGGGTTCGCAACGCCATAGGCGCGTATGACCATCCGGTCCGCCGGGATCCCCCGCGCGGTGAGCGCGATCTTCGCCGCCTGCGCCCGACGCGCGGAAAGAAGCAGGTTGCTGTATTCCTGGCCGGAGGCGTTGGCATGGCCACTCACGAACATGACCAGGGCATGAGCATCACGGAACAGGCGGGCCGACAGGTCCAGCTGGCGCTCCGCCTCGGGGGAGATCGTGGCACTTCCGGGAGGGAAGTCGACCGACACCTTGTTGTCAGCCAGGGCTGCGACCTGCGTCGTGACAGCGGGATCATGAGCCAGCGGCACCGTTTCGGGAGCCTGCACCTGAGTCGCCGCCACATTGGGACCAGGTTTGGGCGCAGCACAACCTGCGATAAGCAAAGTCGATGTGAAAGACAACCAAAGGACTGCAGGGTGACGAGCTGTACATGGCAAACGCATCACAAGACCCTCGCGAGGTGGACTAGCTGATTTGTTTATATACGACGCTATAGTATTGTGGAAGCAACAAGGACACGGTGTTCGAGGGATCAGGCAGCCCTGCGAGCAGACCGCTCCAGGTGTTGACCCACGATGATCCGAACGGGGAAGTTTCGTGAAAGCGATCGCGTTGATGTCCGGCCTCATGCTCGGCAGCGTGCTGCTCCTGGCGTCCGGCAATGCCCACGCCGATGCAGCCGCTGGGCTCGCCGACCTGCGCGACGCCCGGTATGGCGAGGCGGTTGCGGAATGGAAGGCATCGGCCGAGTCTGGTGATGCGGTCTCCGCGCTGCTTCTCGGCGTCATCTCCGATATCGGCCAAGGCGTGCCGCAGGACTACGCGCAGGCACTCTACTGGTACAAGCGCGCCGCGGAGGCGGGAAGTCCTTCCGGCATGTTCAACGTCGGGATCATGTACGACGGTGGACAGGGTGTCCCGCAGGACCAGGCGGAAGCTGCCCGCTGGTATGGCCGCGCCGCAGCCGCCGGCTTCGCGCGTGCCGAATACAACCTCGCCTTGATGTACGAGACCGGGAGTGGTGTTCCTCGCGATCGCGACCGCGCGATCCGGTTGTTCCGATCGGCAGAGGAGCACGGCCTGATGGCGGCTGCACGCCATCTCGCCCAACTCGGCGGCAGACGCGTGCCGCGTGTCACGGCGCAGCCAGCGCGGCAGGCCAGTCGCGACGACGTGGCGATGGAGGACTTCCGGCGAGCGCAGTCCGCGATGCTGGAACGAACGCCGGCGGAAGCCCAGCACGCAGCCCTGCTGTTCCGACGTGTGGCGCAGAACCACGATGCCGCCGCGCAATACGCGCAATATGATCTCGGCTACTGTTACGAAAACGGTAGGGGCGTACAACAGGACAAGCTTCAGGCCTATGTATGGTTCCTGAGATCAGGAAGCAGCGGCGGTGACCCGTCGGTGAAAGCCATTGCCATCTCCGCGGCCCGCAACCTTGAAACGCAGCTCGCTCCCATGCAGGTCGAACAGGCCCGCAAGCAGGTCGCATCCGAACAACCAGTCCAGGGGACGGGGATCCGCAGCCGTTAGCAGGGCTCCCGGCTGCCTTGTCCCGTGATCCGCCTGCTGCCCGGGTGGGCAGTGACGGCTGGCCGGCAGCCTTGACTCAACCTGCGGCAACCGAGGCGGCGGTCCCAAAACCCTCCGCCCAGCACGCCGCCAGCGCCGCATCCACCTCCGCCATCGTCGCCCCGATCCCCAGCGCCCGCAGGCTCGTCACCCCGTGCTCGCGTATCCCGCACGGCACGATCCCGTCGAAGTGCTCCAGCACCGGATCGACGTTCAGCGACACCCCGTGCCAGCTCACCCACCGCGTCATCCTGACCCCCAGCGCCGCCACCTTCGCCTCCTGTCCGGTCGCCGCGTCCGTCACCCACACCCCCACGCGCCCGTCGCGCCGTCCCGCCTCCACCCCCAGCCGTGCCAGCGTCGCGATCAGCCAACCCTCCAGCCCCGACACGAACGCCCGCACGTCCCGCGCCGGCACCGTCCCGTGCGCCCGGTGCAGGTCCAGCATCACGTACCCCACCCGTTGCCCCGGCCCGTGATACGTCCACTGCCCGCCGCGCCCGGCCTCGAAGGTCGGAAACCCCCGGGGGTTGAACAGGTCCTCCGCCCGTGCCGAGGTCCCGGCGGTGAAGCACGGCGGATGCTCCAGCAGCCATACCTGCTCCGGATCGCCCCGCTCTCGAATCCCCGCCACCGTGTCCCGCATCCGCGCCACCGCGTCGGGGTAGGGGACCAGCCCCTTTGTGCTGGTCCACACCGGTCCCGGGATGATTGCCCCGCTCGCGTCCATCGTTTATACGGCCCCCGTCGCCCCCGGTTATCGTCTTGCGATATGGGGTTGTCACGGTGCGGTCGTGGCGGAATGGTAGACGCGCAAGCTTGAGGTGCTTGTGGGGGAAACCCCGTGGAAGTTCGAGTCTTCTCGACCGCACCACACTCCCGACGGATCGTCGGCCATGTCGCCCGCCCGGGGGCAGCTCGACCGGGGGCAGCCCGCCCCGCCGCAACCCCGGCATCCGGCCTGCGCGATTGCGGCTCCGCCCGCCCCATGGCACCTTCGCCGCCGCAACGATGCCGGCAACCGGCACGGCGTTCCAGACGGGGAGTAGGCCAGCGTGATCAAGCCGCTACGAAAGGCAGTCCTCCCCGTCGCGGGCCTGGGCACGCGATTCCTCCCCGCCACCAAGGCGATGGCCAAGGAGATGCTCCCCGTCGTCGACCGGCCGCTGATCCAGTACTCGATCGACGAGGCCCGTGCCGCCGGCATCGAGCAGTTCTGCCTCATCACCGGCCGCGGCAAGACCGCGCTGGTCGAGTACTTCGACCGCGCCTACGAGCTCGAGGCCACGCTCAAGGAGCGCAACAAGCCCGAAGCCATGGCGGCCCTGCGCGAGAGCAGCATGCTCCCCGGCACCATGCTCTCGGTGCGCCAGCAGGAGCCGCTCGGCCTCGGCCACGCCATCTGGTGCGCGCGCGCCTTCATCGGCGACGACCCGTTCGCCATCCTGCTCCCCGACGACATCGTGCTGTCCAAGGTCCCCTGCCTGAAGCAGCTCGCCGACGCCTACCATGAGACCGGCGGCAGCGTGGTCGCGGTGTCCGAGGTGCCGCGCGAGCACACCAACCGCTACGGCATCCTGCGCACCGGCACCGACGATGGCCACCTGGTCGAGGTCACCGGCCTGGTCGAGAAGCCCGACCCCAAGGATGCGCCCTCCAACCTGTCCATCATCGGCCGCTACGTCCTCACCCCCGACGTCATGGTGCACCTGAACAAGCTGGAGCGCGGCGCCGGCAACGAGGTGCAGCTCACCGACGCCATGGCCAAGATGATCGGCCACCACCCGTTCCACGGCCTGCGCTACGAAGGCCGCCGCTTCGACTGCGGCGACAAGGTCGGCTTTCTGGAAGCGCAGATCGCCTTCGCGCTGGAGCGCCCCGACCTCGGCCCCGCGGTGCGCGAGTTCCTCAAGACCTATATCGGAGCGCTGTGATGGCCTTCACCCACGCGTTCCCGCCGACCAGCCTGCGCGAGTACGACATTCGCGGCATCGTCGGCGAAACCCTGCATCCGGCGGACGCCTTCGCCATCGGCCGCACCTTCGGCAGCATCGTGTCCCGCCACGACGGCAGGACCGTGGCGGTGGGCTATGACGGCCGCCTGTCCTCGCCGGAGCTGGAAGCCGCCCTGGTCGACGGCCTCAAGGCGTCCGGCATGGAGGTGCTGCGCGTCGGCCTCGGCCCCACGCCGATGCTGTACTACGCCGCCACCACCCTCGGCACCGATGGCTGCATCATGGTCACCGGCAGCCACAACCCGCCGAACTACAACGGCTTCAAGATGATGCTGGGCCGCAAGCCGTTCTTCGGCCAGCAGATCCAGCAGCTTGGCAGGCTGTCCGCCGCCGGCGACGTGGTGGACGAGGCGCCCGGCTCCGACCGCACGGTGGACGTCGCCCAGGACTACATCGCCCGCCTGATCTCCGACTGGGACGGCGGCGACCGCATCCTCAAGGTGGTCTGGGACAACGGCAACAGCTCCGCCGGCGACATCCTGACCCGCCTGGTCCGCTCGCTCCCCGGCGAGCACACGGTGCTCAACGGCGCCATCGACGGCAACTTCCCCGCCCACCACCCCGACCCCACGGTGGCCAAGAACCTGGAACAGCTGATCGCCGCCGTCGCCGAGAAGGGTGCCGACATCGGCATCGCCTTCGACGGCGACGCCGACCGCATCGGCGTGGTCGACAACAAGGGCCAGATCCTCTGGGGCGACCAGCTCCTGGTCGTCCTCGCCCGCGACGTGCTGAAGTCCAACCCGGGTGCGACCATCATCGCCGACGTCAAGGCGAGCCAGGTGCTGTTCGACGAGGTCGGGCGCGCCGGCGGCACGCCGCTGATGTGGAAGACCGGTCACTCCCTGATCAAGGCCAAGATGGCCGAGACCGGCTCCCCGCTCGCCGGCGAGATGTCCGGCCACGTGTTCTTCGCCGACCGCTGGTACGGCTTCGACGACGCCCTCTACGCCGCCGTCCGCGTGCTCGGCATCGTCGCCCGCATGGATCAGCCTTTCTCGTCGGTGAAGGAGGCGCTCCCCCACGCCGTCAGCACCCCCGAGCTGCGCTTCGACTGCGACGACACCCGCAAGTTCGCGGTGATCGACGAGGTCGCCGCCCGCCTCGAGCAGTCCGGCGCCGAAGTGTCCGCGATCGACGGCGTCCGCGTCCGCACCCCCGACGGCTGGTGGCTGCTGCGCGCTTCCAACACCCAGGCCGTCCTGGTCGCCCGCGCCGAGGGCCTCACCACCGAAGGCCTGGAGCGCCTCAAGTCCGACCTGGTGCACCACCTGGAAGCCTCCGGCCTCCAGGCCCCCGACTTCTCCGGCGAGAACGCCGGCCACTGAACCGGCCACCCCATCCGGCACGGCCGACGCGCTTCTTCTCCCCTTGTCGTGGATTGGCCTCGACCCGCCGGACGCGGCCATCCCGACACGGATCGCCCCGCCCGGCGTCACCCACCCGCGCCACCGGCGAGGCGCCTCCCGTCAGGCCTGTGATCGATCTCCTCGACCCGCCTGACCCCGCGCTCCCAAGCCGGTCGCCCACCACCCGGCTTCGACGTGACCACCCGGCATCGTCCGCTCCGAGGCATGCCCCCGCCCGGCAGCCGGGCCGCCGGCGATACGCGCCTCGCATTCATCAAGACCGATGCCCATCTCCTCGCCCCGCCGGACATCGCCTTCCCCATGCGGACCGCCCCTCCCGGCCTCGATGCGACCACCCGGCGCCGTCCGTTCCGGACCCATCCCGCCAGTCATCCGGGCGAACGGCATACCGCCTCGTCCATCCATCATGACCGAGGCCGACCTCCTCGACCCGCCGGACTCCGCGCTGCTGATGCGGATCGCCTCGCCCGGCTTCGAGGCCACCGAACCCGACATCGTCCACCCCGAGCGCATTCCTCCCGACATCCGGGCCGCCTGCGCCGCCCAGCGGCAACCGTTGTTTCCCCCGCGATCCGTGTCGGTCTGGCTCCTGCACGACGTCCATGTCGCCTGCGAGGGCCTGGTGTTCGACCGTGATGGCCGCCTCTACCGCCCCAGCATCACCCAGCACGGCCCCGCCGAGATCGAATGGGCCGCCGCCGCCGTCCGCACCGCCCTGGCCGACGGCTCCGCCCCCGTGCACGACCTGCCGCTGGTCCTGGGCAAGAAGCGCGGCGCGATGAACTACGGCCACTGGCTGATGGAGATGCTGCCGATGCTGCATCTCGTCCTGGCCCGCCTGTCCGAGCCGACGATCGGCGTCCTGCTGCACGACGTGACCGATCCGCTTCTGGGCGAGGTGATCCGGACCTGCCTGTCGCGTCTCGACATCGCTCCCGCCCGCGTCCGCGTGTCCGACCACCGGCCGACACGTGTCCGCACCCTGCTCCTGGTCGATGGCCTCACCGTCCACGGCACCTACATGTCGCCGCTGGTGCGCGAATGCCACGCCCGCCTGGCGCACGGCATCCCCGGCATCGGCTGCTCCCGCGTCTTCATCTCCCGCGGCCCCGGCCTGTCCCGCGACTTCGCCGATCCTGTCCAGGCCGAAGCCCTGGCCCGCGACTGCGGCTACCACGTGCTGCACCCGGACCGCCTGTCGTTCCTCCAGCAGGTCGCCACGGTCCGCGACGCCCGCCTCGTCGCCGGCGCCATGGGCGCCGCCCTGACCACCCTGGCCTACCTGCGCCACCCCGGCCAGGTTCTGACTTTTGCCGGCGCCGGCATGCCCGATACCTTCTTCTGGTTCATCGCCACCCTGTTCGGCCACCGCTACCGCGAGGTCCGCTGCCTGCAGTCCGACGAGCTCGCGTCCACCGGCGTCCCCTACGACCGCGCCCTGCTGATCGACCCCGCCGAGCTGCGCCAACGCCTCGCCGTCTCCTGACCCGTGACCCGTCCCGCATATCCGTCCTGCTAGCAGGCCGTGATAGCTGTTTCCGCCGTACCGCTCCTCCCGAAGATGCCGTGCCCTCCCGCCACCGGCGACAGCCCGACGTTCAGCCCGAGGATCGTTTCCGCCGCCCCGAGATAGATCGCGCCCTCCGGCGACAGCAGCCGCGACGCCGCCCCCAGCGTCCGCGTCTTGGTCGCCTGGTCGAAGTAGATCAACACGTTGCGGCAGAAGATGACGTCGAACCGCCCGAGCCCGGCCAGGTCCGACAGGAGGTTCCACTCCCGGAATTGCACCATGTCCCGCAGCTGCCGGTTGATCCGCCAGCCGCCCTCCTCCTTCGTGAAGTACTTCGCCAGCAGCCGTGGCGGCAGCCCCCGCTGCACCTCGAACTGCGTGTAAAGCCCCTGCTCCCCCCGCTGCAGCGGTTCCCGCGCGATGTCGGTCCCCACGATCTCCACCGCGCGGCCGGCCAGGACCGGTCCCATCTCGCTGACTAGCATCGCCAGGGAGTAAGCCTCCTGTCCGGTCGAGGCGGCGGCGGACCAGATCCGCAGCGGCATGCCCCTTGGCCTGATCGCGTGAAGACGCGGCAGCATGATCTCGCGCAGGTGATCGAACGGCCGGCCATCGCGGAAGAACAGCGTCTCGTTGGTGGTCATCGCCTCGACCACCTCCCGCTCCAGCGCGGGATCGAAGCGCAGGCGGTCTGCCAACACGGCAAGACTCGACAGCGCGCGCTTCTTCAGGATCGGCTCCAGGCGCGCCTGCACCAGGTAGCTCTTGTCGGCACCGAGAGACAGGCCGGAGCGCGCCTTCAGCACGGCGGCGATGCTCTCGAAGTCGCTCATGGCGCGGCCGCCAGTTCGACGATCTTTCCCGCGATCCTGTCCAGCGGCAGCACCGCCTGGCACAAGCCATCGCGCGCGACTGCGCCCGGCATGCCCCAGACCACGCTGCTTGCCTCGTCCTGCGCCAGAACCGTACCACCAGCCTCGACGACGGATCGTGCGCCGGCAGCGCCGTCCCTGCCCATGCCGGTCAGGATCACCGTCAAGACCCGCCCCTGGCAGGCGGCGATGGCGCTGCGCAGCATCGGATCGACTGACGGCCGGCAGGAATTCTCTGGCGCGGTGTCGACCACACGGGCGATCAGCCCGTCCGTCGACGTCTCGACCAGCAGGTGCCGATCGCCTGGAGCGATGTGAACCCGATTCGGAAGCAGAGGCATCCCGTCCTCTGCCTCGACGCAGGGACGGTGGCCGATCCTTCCGAGATGCTCCGCGAGGCTGCGCGTGAACAGCGGGGGCATGTGCTGGGTGACGACGATCGGCTGCGACAAGCGCTCCGTCAGGCCGGAGAACAGGGTGAACAGGGCCTGCGGACCGCCGGTCGAGCTGCCGATCGCTACCAGCGACGGCCGCCGCCGTGTGCCGGGCCGGAACGTCGGCATCAACGGTGCTGCCTGTGCGGCCGCCACCGCGGAACGCGCCGTACGGCGACCGAGGCCGAGGACTCTGGTGCGTATGTCCTGCGCGAAGCCGTGACGCGTTTCCGCGCTCGGCTTGTGCATGCAGTCCACCGCTCCGGCCTGGATGGCGTGCATGGCGGTGGCGGCGCCTGCGGTGGTCAAGGCCGACGCAACGATGATCCGGACTCGAGGGTCGACCTTGAGCAGCAGCGGCAAGGCTGTCAGCCCGTCCATCACCGGCATCTCCACGTCGAGCAGCACGATGTCGACCGGCATACGCTTGAGCGTTTCGACGGCGACGGCGCCGTTGGCGACGCTGGCGACCACCTCGATCTCCGGATCGGCATCCAGGGTGCGTGCGATCAGCGAGCGGATGACGGCTGAGTCGTCACAGATCATGACCCGCACCGGCGGCACGGTCCTGGTCGCGGACGCAGCATCCATGGGACGGATCACGTGTGGTCTCCCGGAGGCGTGGTCACGTCGCTCATCTTGCCGATCAGGATGTCGGCTTCCAGCGGCTTCATGATGAGTTCCTGCGCACCGGTCTCGATCGCGGCGGTGATCCGGTCGCGCTCGTTCTCCGTAGGGCGGAGAACCACCCGTGGCAGCTCGGTGCTGCATTCTTCTTCGATCGCCTCGAGGCGATCGGTTGCGTTCATGCGCGGCATGTTCCAGTCGAACAGGGAATAGTCGGGATGGCAGCCCCAGGCATCGAGGCGCTCGAGACCGTCAGCAGCCTCTATCACTCGCAGACCTGCTTCCTCAAGCATGCGCCGTGTGATCTGGCGCACGACGCGGCTGTCGCCGACGATCAGGCAGAGCTGGCTGCAACACGATAAACTCACGCTGGCAGCGCGAGCAGGCGGTCGATGTCGAGCACCACCATCAGGCGATCCGGCAGGCGGAACACGCCGCTGCTGAACTGGCGCCAGGTGGCTGACAGGTTCGAAGGCGTGTCCTCGATCATGTCCATGCGCAGGCTCAGCACCTCCTGGACTTGGTCGATCAACAGGGCGTACAGGGCACCATCGTTCTCCGCGACCAGCGCCACGCGATCGGCGGTATCGAGCGCGGGTTCGAGACCGAGGCGGCAGCGCGTATCGACCGCCGTGACGATCCGGCCGCGCAGGTTGATGTTTCCCGCGATCTCGGACGGTGCCAGGGGCACCCGGACGATCTTGCTGTTCGTGATGACTTCGCGGACCGCGAGCACCGGAACGCCGCAGAGCTGGCTGGCCAAGGTGAGGGTGACAAACCCCTGCTCCTGACGCTCGTCCAGAGGATGGGGGACGTCAGGACGGATCTTGTTCGTGTTGGAGGGCATGGACCTGGTTCCTCAGGCGGCGAGGGGCTGTGAAAGGCACTGTTCTAGGCTGAGCAGGAGCGTGTCGCGCTCGAACTTCCGTATGGTGTCGGTGAAGCCGGCAGAACGTGCCTCCTGCACCGTGTCGCTGCCGGTCAGCGCCAGCAGCGGCATGTCGACCCATGGGCCGCCCTCGCGCACCTTGCGGGCGAAACCGAGACCGCCGAGTCCCGGCATCTCGATGTCCGAGACGACGGCGTCGAAGCTGCGGCCGGCTTCCCGCATGGCCAGCGCCTTTTCCGCGGAGTCCGCCACCGTCACGTCGTAGCCGGCGGCGGACAGGCTGGGAGCGACCAGCTGGCGGAAGAAACTGCTGTCGTCGATCACGAGCAGGCGCGGCTTGCGGGTCGCAGCCGCCGTGTTGGCACGAAACCAGTTGCCGGCGGCGCGGGTGAGCCAGAAGGCGGCGTCGATGATGTCGGTCGCCCGTCCGGCGATAATCGCAGCACCCAGCACACCCTGACGATCCGTGCCGAACTCGACGTGCAGGGCGGTGTTCACCACGTCGAGGATCTCCTCGACCATCACGCCAACCGGCTTGCCGCCGTTGTCGAACACCAGCACCGGATGGACCGCCTTGCGGTCGCCGTGCAGCGCCAGATGCGGCATGTCGACCGTCTCGTCGAGCGACACGATCGGCATGAGGTCGTTGCGATATTGCACCACGACGCGGCCGCCCGACACCTCGAGCCGGTCGGTCGTGAAGGTTTCAAGCCGCGAGATGAGCGACAATGGCAACGCCTTCGGAGCACCGATGCCGGCGCGGACCAGAAGCATGTCGAGCCGCTGGTCGGTCATCCCATCGTCCTCCGCGACGGCCTGGACGTTTTCCTTCCGGGCTGCATCGAGGCCGGCGTGGCGGGCGATGCCGGTCGGGTCCAGGATCATGATGACGGCGCCATCCTCCAGGATGGTGTTGCCGCCGAACAACGGGATGTGACGCAGCACGTTGGCGACTGGCTTGACCACGATCTCTTCCGTGTCGAACACGCCGTCCACGATCAGGCCGAGCCGCGCGGAGCCGATGCCGATCACCGCCACCATGTCGGTCCGGATGCCGGCCGCGCCGCCTGGCGGCTTGTCCGGCAGCTGCAGCAGTGTGCTGAGACGGATGAGCGGCAGCAGCCGGTCGCGCAGACGCAGCACGGCTGCCCCATCGATGGTCTCCATCCGGGTGTCGGTTTGGGCTCCCGGCAGGACCACCTCGATCACGCTGCTTTGCGGGATGGCGAAGCGCTCCCCGGCGACACCGACGATCAACGCCGAAACGATTGCCAGGGTCAGCGGGATCTTGATGAGGAAGCGGCTTCCGTGACCGAAGACGCTGTGCAACTCGATCAGGCCGCCGATCTGCTCGATGTTGGTCTTGACCACGTCCATGCCGACGCCGCGTCCGGACACGGACGTCACGGCTGCCGCTGTCGAGAAGCCCGGCTGGAAGATGAAGCGCCGGATCTCGTCGTCGCTCATGATGTCGATCTGGGCACGCGTCGAGAGCCCCTGGGTGATCGCCTTGTCGGCAATCCGGCGCACGTCGATGCCGCGCCCGTCGTCCTCGATCTCGATCACGACGTGGCCGCCCTCGTGCCGTGCGCTGAGGGTGATGGTGCCGACGGGCGGCTTACCGGCCCGCTGACGCTCCTCCGGTCCCTCCAGCCCGTGATCGGCGCTATTGCGGATCATGTGGGTCAGCGGGTCCTTGATCAGCTCCAGCACCTGCCGGTCGAGCTCGGTCTCGGCGCCGTGCATGACCAGGTCGACCCGCTTGCCCAGGTCGTGCGCCAGATCGCGGACCTGCCTCGGCAGCATGTTCCAAACGTTGCCGATCGGCTGCATCCGCGTCTTCATGACGCCTTCCTGCAGCTCGGTGGTCAGGTGCGACAGGCGCTGCACAGGGCCGGTCAGCTCGGAGTTGCCGCTGGAGCGCAGCTGCTGCAGGAACTGGTTTCGCGTGAGCACCAGCTCGCTGACCAGGGTCATCAGGGTTTCCAGCACGTCGACCGAAACACGGATGGTCTGTCCCCGGCTGGGACCCGGATCCGCGGTGTGCTCGGTTGCGGCCGGCACGGCGGCTGGCATCACGGGAGCAGGATCCAGGAGCTGCGGCACCGGATCGAGCGCAAGGGTCTGCGCCGGCAGCGGGATCGGTGCCGGAGCAGGCACGGGCGCCGCCGGAACGCGAATCGGCGCGCGGCCTTCGGCAAGCGCGATCAGCTCCGCGATCAGCTCGCTGTCGTCTCCGTCCGGCTCGGCGCCGGTCCGGCTGATGGTATCCACGATCAAGCGGATGCGGTCGATCGCGGACAGGATCAGACCGATGCCGTCGCCGGACACCGAAAGACCGCCGTTGCGCAGCCGGTCGAGTACCGTCTCGCTGGCGTGTGCCACGCGCTCCAGCCGCGGCAGGCCGAGGAAGCCGCAGGTGCCCTTGATGGTGTGCACCAGGCGGAAGATCAGCGACAGGGTCGTCTGGTCGTCTGGTGCCCGTTCCAGACGCACCACCGCAAGGTCAAGCTCGGAAAGGCTTTCGGTGGTCTCGGTGAGAAATTCTGCCAGGAGGTCGTCCAACCTGCGCTCCATCGGTCTTTGAACTGCTGGAACGATGATGCAGGGAAAGAAGCGAACAAATCCTAAACGCGTGAACCGTCTGGACCCGGGGACGTTGAACAGTGGTGACCGATCCTCCTTCCTCCTGGTCGCCGATCGAGCCCGGCCAATGGGTCAGGCATCCGGATCGTCCCGAGTGGGGAGAAGGGCAAGTCCAGTCGGCGATCGGGCCCCGGATCACGGTCAACTTCGAGCATCAGGGCAAGGTGTTGATCAACGCCGCGCTGGTCGAGCTGGACATTCTAGGATAGGGGCTGAGCCCGACGGCGGCCATCCGACGCCGCTTCCGGTGCAATGGCCTACAGGATACGATGAACGCCCCCCTGATCGATCCGTTTGGCAGGCATATCGATTACTTGCGCGTGTCCGTTACGGATCGCTGCGATATGCGCTGCGTGTATTGCATGGCGGAGGACATGGTGTTCCTGCCCAAGCCGGAGGTGTTGACGCTCGAGGAGCTGGAGCGTCTCTGCCGGGCGTTCATCGGCCTTGGAACACGTCGGATCCGGATGACCGGCGGTGAGCCCCTGGTCCGGCGCGGGATCGAGGGGTTCATGCAGTCGCTCGGCGACTGGCTCGGCCGTCCCGCCGGGCAGCCCGGCCTCGACGAGCTGACCATCACCACCAACGGCAGCCAGCTTGCCCGTTTCGCGCCGCTGTTGCGCAACGCCGGAGTCAGGCGCGTGAACGTCAGCCTGGATACGCTCGATCCGGCGCGGTTCCAGACCATCACCCGGCTCGGCCGGCTGGAACGAACCCTGGACGGCATCGAGGCGGCGCGTGCGGAAGGGCTGGCGGTGCGCGTCAATATGGTGGCGATGCGCGACACCAACGAGGACGAGATCGACTCGATGGTAGCCTGGTGTGGCCAGGTCGGGGCCGACCTGTGCCTGATCGAGACCATGCCGATGGGCGACACCGGCGAGGACCGGCTCGACCGCTACCTGCCGCTGTCCCTGGTGCGAGCCAGGCTCGAACAGCGCTGGACGCTCCGGGACGTCGCGCACCGGACCGGTGGTCCCGCCCGCTACGCCCTGGTGGAGGAGACCGGCCAGCGGATCGGCTTCATCACGCCGATGACGCACAACTTCTGCGAGACCTGCAACCGGGTGCGGCTGAGCTGCACCGGCACGCTCTACATGTGCCTCGGGCAGGACGACGCCGCCGATCTTCGCCGTCCGCTGCGGGACGGGGCCGACCAGCCGGCGCTGATGGCGGCGATCCGGCAGGCAATCCGACGCAAGCCGCAGGGCCACGACTTCGTCATCGGCCGGGGGAACGACACCCGTGGCGTTACCCGGCACATGAGCACCACCGGCGGCTGATGATCCTCAGGCCGTCAGTAGCCCTGCGGCGTCATCATCGATGCCGGCGGCGCGGCCAGGGCAGGCTTGGCATCCGGCGGCGGTGCGGAAGCTGGCGCCATGACCGTATGGCCGTTGCAGCCGCAGACCGACAACCCGGCGGCGAGGCTGGCGGCGGCGAGCAGGTGCCGGAACGCGCCGAGTTTGGACAGGGTCATCACGTAATCCTCGAGAAGCAGGTCGACGCTCCTAGCACGGGCACCGCGGCGCCGGTACTGGCGGCTTCTGGCGCGGGACCTCAGGATGAAGCGGGATCCGGCATCGCGTCGAGCGCGTCCTCCAGGCTGACGCTGAACTGCCCCGGCTTGAGCGGCTTCGGCTGGTCCGGAGACGGAGCCCAGCCGGTCATCATCGCCAGGCGCAAGGTCATGACGATGCGCCCGTCCGCTTCGACCGGAAGGCGGGCCAGGGCAGCCGCGAACAGGGCGCGCGGGGGCGGTCGGCGGTCGCGCAGATGGACCGCGTTGCCTTCGCCGGCTGCACGCAGGTCGCGCAACAGGGCGAGCGGATCGCCGTAACTGAGGACGATTTCGTCGCCATCCACCACCGGCAGCGCGTAGCCGGCGCGCTGGAGCAGCGAGGCGCAGTCCCTCAGCTCGGGGAAAGGCGACACCCGGGGCGAGGCGCCGCCGGTCAACGCCACCTCGGCCTCGAGAAGGGCCGTACGCAGGGGACCGAGACTGGGCAGGATCGGCAGCGACACCAGCAGCAGCCCGTCCGGGCGCAGCGCCGTGCGCAGCTGGATCAGCGCGCCCGGAAGGTCGTTGATCCAGTGCAGGGACAGGTTGGCGACCACCAGATCGAAGCTGCCGGGCGCGAACGGCAGCCATTCCTCGTCGGCGGCAACAGCCGGTCCGGCTTCCGCGCCGGCCATGGCGGCGGACAGGTCGCACGACACCGTGTCGATCCCGCGCGCGCGCAGGCGCGGCGCGACCACGCCGCGGCCACCGACATCCAGGGCGCGCGTGAAGGAGCGGGTGACGTCGTCCAGGCGGTCGAGCAACCGGTCGGCGGCGTCTGACAGGATGTCGGACACGGACGCCACGGTGGCGGCGGCCCGATCGCGATGCAGGCGTACCACCCGCCGGTCGAAGATGAGACTGTCGTCCATGCGTCGTCGCCTTCCTGGGCGCCACGGCATGTGAGTGCGGGACAGGCCTATGCCAACCCTTGCAGTCTCATCCGGGACGGTGGAACATCGTTCCGGGGCTGTACCGGTTCAGGGTTGCGGAGAACGCGAATGTCGGTGCTGACGCGGCCGATCCGGATTGGGCTGAGGGGCGGCCGCAGCATGCTGGATCTGGTGCTGCCGCCGCACTGCCCGGCCTGCGAGACCATCGTCGACGCGCCGGGCCGGCTGTGCACCCCCTGCTTCCGACGCGCGTCGCTGATCGTGCCGCCCTGCTGCGTGCGCTGCGGTGTCGGGTTCGCCAGCCTGGGCTCCGCGGGGTCGGCCTTGAACTGTCCGTCCTGCCTTGACGCGCCACCACCCTGGCGGTTCGGGCGGGCCGCGTTCGCCTATGACGAGTTCTCGCGGCTGCTGGTGCTGCCGCTCAAATACGGCGACCGCACGGAGAACGCCGTCGTGCTGGGGCGCCACATGGCGCGGGCGGGGCAGTCGCTGCTGCAGGAATGCGACCGGCTGGTGCCGGTTCCGCTGCATCGCAGGCGGCTGTTCTCCCGCCGCTACAACCAGGCGGCACTGCTGGCGCAGGCGGTCGGGCGCTTGTCGAGGCGGGTGGTCATGGTGGATGCGCTCGCGCGGGTGCGGCAGACCGCGCCGCTGGTGGGGCAATCGCCGGCCGAGCGCCGCCGCTCGGTCGCGGACGCGATCCGGGTCCGGCCGGAGCGGGCGGTAGCGCTGCGTGGCCTGCGCGTGGTGCTGGTCGACGACGTGCTGACGACGGGTGCAACCCTGGGCGCCTGCGCGGAAGCCCTGCTTGGTGCCGGCGTGGCCTCGGTCGACGTGCTGGCAGCGGCACGTACCGCACGGGACGAGACCGGAGAGGACCGGCGGGAGGAGGCGGAATGAGCCGATCGGCCCGGCTCTTGTCGGTCCGGCTCCAGCGCACGATTTACGGTAGAAGCCCGGATCGTCGGGTGTTTCGGCTGGATGGAGCGGATGGCTGCGATCGAGATCTATACGCAACCCGGTTGTCCCTACTGCACGCGTGCCCTGGGGCTGCTGTCCGGCAAGGGCGTCACATTCCGGGAGATCGACGCGCCGCATGGCACGCGGGAGCGAGTTGAGGCTCGCGAGCGGTCCGGTGGCCGCACCAGCGTCCCGCAGATCTTCATCGGCGCGCGCCATGTCGGCGGCTGCGACGACCTGATGGCGCTGAACCGATCGGGCGAGCTCGACACGCTGCTGCAGGCGGCTTGAGCGCGGACGACCACCGCATGACGCAGGGCAGCCGATGATCCACTACCAGCTGCGCTGCGCGGATGGCCATGAGTTCGAGGGCTGGTTCAAGGACAGCGCGACATTTGAGGTGCAGGCCGAGCAAGGCCTGTTGAGCTGTCCGCGCTGCGGCACTCCCGAGGTCGCCCGCGGGCTCATGGCCCCTGTGGTGCGAACGCGGCCAGCCGGAAAACGTGTGGCGGTACCGCAGGTGCCTGCCGTGCCGCTGCCCGACGAGATCCGGGCGGTGTTGCAGCGCGTCCGGGCGGAGGTGGAGCATACCTGCGAGAACATGGGAGACCGCTTTGCCGACGAGGCGATCCGGATGAGCAGGGGTGAGTCGGAAGAGCGTGGGATCTACGGCAACGCCAGCGACGAGGACCGCGAGGCGCTGGCGGATGAAGGCATCGAGGTGACGCGCATTCCTTGGCTGAAGCCCGCGGAAGGTTGAGTCTGCGCCGGCTCACAATCCTGGTGGCACTTCTGGCGGTGTCACCCGGCGCGCTGGCCGACCCGGCGTCGGGCGTGCTCGGGCATTGGATGACCCCTGGACGGGACGGCGTGTTCCAGGTCGACCGTTGCGGCAACGGACTGTGCGGTTGGCTGGTGGGCATGCGCTACGACGGGCCGATGCCGCTCGACGTGTATCACCGGCCGCAATGCGGGTTGATGCTGCTGAGCAACTTCCGCCGTGCCGATGAGGCCGGCCATTGGCACGGATCCATCCTCGATCCCGACAGCGGCCACTCCTACCAGGCGACAATCTGGTCACCAACGCCGGACGTGCTGAAGCTGCGCGGCTACCTGCTGCTGCCGATCCTGGGTCAGACGCAGAGTTGGCACCGGTACGATGGCGCCATAGGGTCGGCCTGCAGGCTGCCGCCCTGACCGGTCGTCAGGCGGCCGAAAGGGCGGCGATGTAGTTCACGCCGAGGTCCCGCGACTCCCGCCAGCGCTTCGGGTGACCGGGAAGGGTCGGCACCATGCCCGAGATGTCGACGATCCGCAGCCCGGCGCCTGCGGCATGTCCGGCGAGTTCCGCCGGGGTGACGAAGCGGCGCCAGTCGTGGGTGCCAACCGGCAGCAGCCGGAGCACGTATTCGGCGCCGATCTTGGCGGTTGCGAGTGAGCGCCAGGTGCGGTTCAGGGTGGACAGGACCAGCAGCCCGCCGGGCTGCAACAGGCGCCCCAGCAGCAGCAGGAACGCCCCTGGGTCGGGAACGTGCTCGATCACCTCCAGGGCGGTGATGGCGTCGAAGCGCATCCCCTCGGCCAGCAGGGCTTCCGCGGTGCCGGCCCGGTAGGCGAGGGAACAATGGCCTGCCATTGCGGCGGCATGGGCCTGTGCGGCCTCAATCGCCGACACCGAGGCGTCGACGCCGAGCACGTCGTGGCCGAGCCCTGCCAGGGCTTCGCTGGCGAGCCCGGCGCCGCAGCCGAGGTCGAGCAGGCGCAGCGTCCGGGACGGGTTGCGGGCCTGGAGCGGGCCCAGGTGGCGCTGCGCCCAGCGGATCCGCAGCGGGTTCATCTGGTGCAGCGGCCGCATCGGGCCATCCGGATCCCACCAGCTTTCGGCCAGGCGGCCGAAGCGGGCGATCTCGTCGGGCGATACCGATCCGGGCTGGTCCGCCGGTCGGCGGCTCGGCGACTGCGCTTGCATGTTGCTGCCTTTCGACGGGAAAGCTATGTGACCCCGCTGCCGCGTCGGTGCAACGCGGCATGATCGTGCCGCCTTTCGCGCGCCCCGAGCCGGCATTGCACGCTTCGGGGGGTCGACCGGGTCATGGCGCGCATCGTGATGAAGTTCGGCGGCACCTCGGTGGCCGATCTGGATCGGATCCGCGCAGTGGCGGCACGGATCAAGCGACAGGTGGAGACGGGCGACGAGGTGGCGGTGGTGGTGTCGGCGATGTCCGGGGTGACCAACCAGCTGGTCGGCTATTGCCAGTCGCTGTCGCCGTTACACGATGCACGCGAGTACGACGCGGTGGTAGCGACGGGAGAGCAGGTGACGAGCGGCCTGCTGGCGATCGCGTTGCAGACCGCAGGAGTGGATGCGCGGTCCTGGTCCGGCTGGCAGGTGGCGCTCAGGACGGATGGCGCGCACGGCAAGGCCCGGATCGAGGCGATCGAGAACGGAACGCTGCTCGCCCGGATGCGGTCGGGCCAGGTGCCGGTGGTCGCCGGGTTCCAAGGGATCGGCCCGGACAACCGGGTGACGACGCTGGGACGCGGCGGCTCCGACACCTCGGCGGTGGCTCTGGCGGCGGCGCTGAAAGCCGATCGCTGCGACATCTATACGGACGTGGATGGTGTATACACCACCGACCCGCGGATCGTGCCGCGGGCGCGCCGGCTCCCCAAGATCGCCTACGAGGAGATGCTGGAGCTGGCGTCGGTGGGGGCCAAGGTGCTGCAGACGCGCTCGGTCGAGCTGGCGATGAAGGAGCGGGTGCGGGTGCAGGTGCTGTCCAGCTTCGACGACGGCCCGCCGCCGTTCGAGAACGCAACCGACAGCCTGCTGCCCGGGACAATGGTGGTGGATGAGGACGAGATCGTGGAGAAGGAAATTGTCGCCGGCATCGCCTATTCCCGAGACGACGCCAAGGTCACGGTGCGCAAGGTCCCCGACCGGCCTGGCGTGGCCGCGGCCGTGTTCGGGCCGCTGGCGGAGGCGCACGTGAACGTCGACATGATCGTGCAGAGCACCGGCGCCGACGGCTCCACCGACATGACCTTCACCGTCGGCAAGACCGACCTGCCGCGCACGATCGCCGTGCTGACGGCGGCGCATGGCGACATCCAGTATGGCGAGATGCTGACCGATCCGGACGTGGCGAAGATCAGCGTGGTGGGGGTGGGCATGCGCAGCCATGCCGGCGTCGCCAGCACCATGTTCCGCACCCTGTCGGCGCGCTCGATCAACATCCAGGTGATCTCGACCAGCGAGATCAAGGTGAGCGTGCTGATCGCCTCGGACTATACCGAGCTCGCGGTCAGAGCCCTGCACAGCGCGTATGGCCTCGATGTCGGCTGATCTCATGATGGACGGGCAGGGGACGATCGTGCCGGAGGCCGGGCCGGCCTGGCTGGCGGCGCGGCAACGGCTGGACCGGCTGTGGAAGAAGGGCACCACTTTCCTCGGCAGCGAGCTCGCCATCCTGGGCGGGGCAATGAGCTGGGTCAGCGAGCGCCACCTGGTGTCGGCGATCTCGAACAGCGGCGGGTTCGGGGTGATCGCCTGCGGGGCGATGGGCCCGGAGCTGCTGGAGCGCGAGATCGCGGCAACGCAGGCGCTGACGACCAAACCGTTCGGCGTCAACCTGATCACCATGCATCCGCAGCTCGACGACCTGATCCGGGTCTGCCTTGCCGCCGGCGTAGGGCACGTGGTGCTGGCCGGCGGGGTGCCGTCGGGAGGAGCGATGCGCGCGCTCAAGGACGGCGGTGCCAAGGTGATCGGCTTCGCGCCGGCGCTGGTGATGGGCCGCCGGTTGGTGAAGCTGGGGGCGGACGCGCTGGTGATCGAGGGCTCGGAGGCCGGCGGTCATATCGGCCCGGTTTCGCTGACGGTGCTGGCACAGGAAGTGTTGCCGCACATCCGGGAGGTGCCGATCTTCGTCGCCGGCGGCCTGGGGCGGGGCGAGGCGATCCTGAGCCTGCTGGAAATGGGTGCTGCGGGGGCACAGCTCGGCACCCGCTTCGCCGCGTCGAGCGAAAGCGTGGCGCATGACCGCTTCAAGCAGGCGTTCGTGCGCGCCGCCGCGCGCGACGCGCTGCCGTCGGTGCAGCTGGACGAGCGGTTCCCGGTGATCCCGGTGCGCGGGCTGGTCAACGACGGCACCAGGCGCTTCCTGGTGCACCAGGCGGAAACTCTGCGCCGGTTCCAGTCCGGCGAGCTGACCCGGGAGGCGGCGCAGCTCGACATCGAGCACTTCTGGGCTGGCTCCCTCCGTCGTGCCGTGATCGACGGCGACATCGAGGGCGGCTCGGTGATGGCCGGACAGTCGGTCGGCATGGTAACCGGGATCCAGCCGGTGCGGGAGATCCTGGCCGAGCTGGTTGACCAAGCGGTGCAGGCCTTGTTGCTGCGCGATGCGCCGTTCGGCTGATACGGTCATGCGCGACCGCTTCGGGACGATGGGTCCGGTTCCCCCTGTCTCGCTGATCGAGGCGTCATGAGCATGAGCGAGCAGGCAGGCCCGGTCCGCGCGGTCGAGGCCGATACCAGCAGGCTGCCGGTCGGACAGGCGCTGCGGGCGCAGCGCGAACAGCTCGGCTGGTCCCTGCCCGACGTCGCGGCCTGGCTGCGCATCAGGCTGTCCTACCTGGAGGCGCTCGAAAGCGGCCAAGTAGGCAAGCTGCCCGGCAGCGCCTACGCCCTGGGCTTCCTGCGTGCCTATGCCGGTGCGCTCGGCCTGGATCCGGAGGACATGTCGCGCCGCTTCCGCGGCGAGACCAAGGATGTGAACCGCAAGCCCGAGCTGTCGTTCCCGGCGCCGGTGCCGGAACGCGGCGTGCCGGCCGGCGCGATCGTGCTGCTGGGCGTGCTGGTCGTGGCGGGTGCCTATGTGGGCTGGTACGAGTTCACCGGACACGAGCATCGGCAGGTCCACGCGGTGCCGCCGGTGCCGCCGGCGCTGCTACCCTATGCCAGTGTCCCGGCCGTGTCCTCGCCCCAGGTAGCGACGGTGATGCCCGGCTCGGGGCAGATGCCGTTGCCGCCGCCGGTCGCTCCCTCGTCGTCGCCGCATCCGGTCGCGTCCGCTGCGCCTCCGGCAGGATCCCCGGCTCCGGTCGAGGCCCGTCCCGCGGCGCCGCCGGCCGCACCCGCCGCAGCACCACCTCCTCAGGCCGGCCCCGTCGCCGTGGCGCCTGCGCCGACCATCGCGGCGCCATCCGCTCCTACGGCCTCGACCGCCGCGGTCCCCGCTCCGGTCGCGCCCGCTGCACCGGCCTCCGTGGCGCCCACAGCCGGTCCCGGATCTCCCGGGCAGATCACGCTGAAGGCAGTGGCGACCACCTGGGTGCAGGTGCGTCAGGTCGGCGGCAAGGTGATCTACGACCACGTGCTTCAGCCAGGCGATGCCTGGGCCGTGCCGTCCGATGCCGGGGCGGTGACGCTGACCACCGGCAACGCCGGCGGCCTGACGGTAGCCGCGGACGGGATCAACAGTCCGCCGCTGGGGCGGATCGGTGGGGTCAGGCGCGCGATACCGCTGAGCGCGCAGGCGATCCGCGACGGCTCGATCCTGGCAGCGTCCACACCGGGTGCCGCCGCACCCGTGCTTCCGGTCCGGCCGACGGGTGCAACGACGCCGACGTTTTCCGCGGCCCCTGCGAAGGCCGACGACTCCGCGGACGACCTGAACGCAAGGCAGCTGAAGAGCCCGACGCCACACTAGCCGTTCCGCTGCGAGCTGCCCCACCGAGGTCGACCAGACCATGGCGGGGCTGGTGCCGCGACGCCGCGCCTCGTGGTGGCAGACCTGTTCAACCGGGCCGGTTCCTGGCAGGAAGCGCACACGTGTCGGTGCGGTGGCTCGGGCTCGGATCCGGCCACGCGGACCGCCGTCGCGCGGTGGAAGCGCACGCGTGCACGAGGGAGCAGATCGCGATGAGCTACCGTCCGTACCAGCAGATCGAACGCCGCAAGTCCCGCCAGATCAGCGTCGGCCGGGTGAAGGTGGGCGGCGACGCGCCGATCAGCGTGCAGACCATGACCAACACCCTGACCAGCGACGCGGCTGCGACCATCGCGCAGATCCGGCTGTCGGAGATCGCCGGCGTGGACATCGTGCGGGTGTCCTGCCCGGATGAGGACAGCACAGCGGCACTGGCGGAGATCGTGCGCGAGGTGAACGTGCCGATCGTCGCGGACATCCATTTCCACTACAAGCGCGCCATCGAGGCAGCCCGCGCCGGTGCGGCCTGCCTGCGCATCAACCCTGGCAACATCGGCTCGCCGGAGCGGGTGCGAGAGGTGGTGAACGCGGCGCGCGAGCATGGCTGCTCGATCCGGATCGGTGTCAACGCCGGCTCGCTGGAACGGCACCTGCTGGAGAAGTACGGCGAGCCGAACCCCGACGCGCTGGTCGAGAGCGCGCTGGAGCACGCGAAGATCCTGCAGGACCACGACTTCCACGAGTTCAAGATCAGCGTGAAGGCGTCCGACGTGTTCCTCGCCGTCGCCGCCTACCAGCAGCTCGCCGACGCCTGCGACCACCCGCTGCACATCGGCATCACCGAGGCGGGCGGCAAGCGCGCCGGCACGGTGAAGAGCGCGATCGGGCTGGGCAGCCTCCTGTGGGCCGGGATCGGCGACACCATGCGCGTGTCGCTGTCGGCGGAGCCGGAGGAGGAGGTACATGTCGGCTGGGACATCCTGAAGTCGATGGGCATCCGACACCGCGGGGTGAAGATCATCTCCTGCCCATCCTGTGCGCGGCAGGGGTTCGACGTGATCCGGACCGTGGCGACGCTGGAGGAGCGGCTGGCCCACATCGAGACGCCGCTGACCCTGTCGATCATCGGCTGCGTGGTGAACGGGCCAGGCGAGGCGCTGATGACCGACATCGGCGTCACCGGCGGTGGCTCTGGGCGGCACATGGTGTACTCGGCCGGCAAGCAGGACCACACCATGCCGGCGGAGGCCATGGTCGAGCACATCGTCGAGCTGGTGACCGCCAAGGCGGACGTGATCCAGGCCGAGATCGACGCGCGTCGGGCGCAGGAGGCGGCGGATGCGTCGCGCGTGCTGGCGTCGCAGGCCGCGGAATAGGAACAGGGCCGGCCGTCGTGGAAGCCCTGCAGCCGGTCCGCGGCACGCGCGACCTTCTCGGCGAGGACCAGCGGCGCCATGCGCACGTGGTCGGAACCGCACGCCGGGTGGCCGGGCTGTACGGGTTCGACGAGTGGAGCACGCCGATCTTCGAGGACACGCGCGTGTTCCAGCGCAGCCTGGGCGAGACCTCCGACGTGGTGTCCAAGGAGATGTACAGCTTCACCGACCGCGGCGGCGACCCCGTCACGCTTCGGCCGGAAGGCACCGCGGGCGTGTGCCGGGCGCTGGTCAGCAACGGCCTGACCCAGTCGCTGCCGCAGAAGGTGTTCTATGCCGGCCCGATGTTCCGCTACGAGCGGCCGCAGAAGGGGCGCTACCGGCAGTTCCACCAG
>CAXUDP010000043.1:0-27772 GCA_964249735.1 uncultured Acetobacteraceae bacterium
CTCCGGCAAGGCGCAGGATGCCGAGCGGCGCGGCGCGGCCGCCGGGGCGCAGCGGCGGGCGAGACAGCACGATCCGGCCGCTGCCGTGCAGCACCGGCAGCAGGGCTGCGACCTCGCCGGCGGACAGGGCGCCGCGCAGCATGCCCGGCCCGGACGGGAGCAGCCGGATCGTCACCGCCGGCCCCCGCCTGGGCGCCTGCAGGCGCAGCGCCGCAGGGCGGCCGTCCTCCGGCCGCAGGATCACCTCGACCGAAGAAGCAGCGCCGCGCGGGTGGGACAGGATCAGGGTGGCCGGGCTGTCGCCGGTGCCGAAGCCGTCCGCCGTGCAGTCGCCGGCGTTGTCGCAGGAAGCCAGCCAGTCGCCGAACAGCTGCGACGGCAGCAGGTGCGGCGGCTCGGCGGCGCGGGCCGGGACGGCACACAGGCAGAGAAGCGCCGCGCACGCCGCACGCCTCGCCACCGCCGTGTCCCGTCCGGGGATCAGTCGCTCCCCCGCACCTCGTCGTCGCCCAGCAGGTCGGCGACGTAGAGTTCGCGCACCATCACCATCCCGGCGGCGGCGAGCGGGGTGCCGAGGATGATCCCGAGCGGACCGAACAGGGTCCCCGAGGCGGTCATCGCCATCACCGTCAGCGCCGGCGGGATCTCGACCATGTGCCGCTGGATCAGCGGCGACAGCACGTAGCCCTCGACCAAGTGCACAAGCAGGAACACCCCCACCGTCAGCAGCGCCAGATGCGCGCCCACCGACAGCGCCACCAGCACCGCCGGGATCCCGGCCAGCATCGCGCCGAAATACGGGATGAAGGTCAGCAGCCCGGCCAGGGCGCCAAGCGCCAGCGGCACCGGCACGCCCAGCAGGGACAGGCCGAGCGCGGTCAGCGCGCCCATCGCCGTCATGTCGATCAGCTGGCCGAGCAGCCAGCGGCGCAGGGTGCGGCCGGTGCGGTGCATGACCACACGGCCGCGCGCGCGGTGGCGGATCGGCACGAGGCGGAGCACGCCGCCGATGTAGAGCTCGGGCGAGATGGCGAGATAGAGCGCCGTGATCAGCAGCAGGACCAGCGAGGCGAGGACGTCGAGCGTCACGCCCAGCACCCGGGCCGCCGGCGCCGCCAGGGCGCCCGGACCGCTGCCGTCGCCCGGCTGCTGCAGGTGTTGCATGATCCGCTGCCCCCATGCCGTCTGGCCGTAGCGGTCCTGCAGCGTCCGCGCCTCGTCCTGCAGGCTGGACAGGAGGTCCGCGCCCTGCTGCGCCAGGCGCGGGCCGATCGACAGCACCAGGCCGGCGGCCAGCGCGACCAGCGCGAGGCTGATCAGCGCCAGCATCCAGCCGGCGCGCAGCCCCGTGCGCACCGCCAGCCAGTCGGCGCCGCCGCGCAGGGTGGCGCCGAGCAGCACGGCGAAGAACAGCAGCAGCAGCACCGAGGGCAGCAGCCACAGCAGCAGGATCGCTGCCGCGGCCAGCGCCGCCGTGCGCAGGACCGAGGCGATCCGGGTGATCGGGACGCGGATCACCGCCGGCGGTTCGGCATCCCCCCGGTCGGTGGGGGCTGGATCGGCGGCAGCGTGCATCGTCGGCATCCGGCTGGAACGGCCGGCATTGTCACGCAGATCGGCTGCCTCCGCGAGGGCGCCGCCTCGCCGGGCCCGGTCAGAACAGGAAGTGCAGCAGCCAGTACAGCACGCCTGCCAGGGTGATCGCGACCGGCAGCGTCAGCACCCAGGCCAGGGCCAGGTTGCGCAGGGTGCGCGTCTGCAGCCCCGACCCGTTCGCCGCCATGGCGCCGGCGACGCCGCTGGACAGGATGTGCGTGGTGGACACCGGCAGGCCGTACATCTCGGCCAGGCCGATGGTGGCGGCGGCGACGATCTCGGCGGACGCGCCCTGGCCATAGGTCATGTGGGTCTTGCCGATCTTCTCGCCGACGGTGACCACGATCCGCTTCCAGCCGACCATGGTGCCCAGCCCGAGCGCCACCGCGACCGACACCTTCACCCAAACGGGGATGAAGCGGGTGCCGTGGTTGAGCTCGCCGGCATAGGTCTTCAGCGTGCCCTGCTCGGAGGCCGGGAAGTGGCCGCCCGCCTTGGGCAGAAGGCGCACCGCCTCGGCGGTCAGGTACATGTCGTTGCGTACGTTGGACACTGCCTCGGCCGGGACATGGCTGATCGCTCCGTAGTCGCGGATCTGCGTGGCGATGTCGGTGGAAAGCGTGGCCAGGGCGGCATACACGGCCGGCCTGTCCAGCTGTTTCGTCTTGAGCGCCATGTCGACGACGCCGCGCGCGTGGCCGGGATCGGTGGCGGGGACGCCGGAGGCGTGCGCATGGAAGATCGTCGCCGCCTGCTGGCTGGTCTGCACGAAGGCGGGGGTCTCGCTTTCCGGAATCGCGCGGTTGAGCGCAAAGGCGGTGGGGGCGGCGCCGATCAGGATCAGCATGATCAGGCCCATGCCCTTCTGCCCGTCGTTGCCGCCATGGCTGAACGACACGCCGGTGCAGGTCAGGATCAGCAGGCCACGTATCCACAGCGGCGGCGGCTGGTCGCCCTCCGGCGCGCGCCACAGCTCCGGCCGGCGGATCAGCAGCTTCCCCAGCAGCAGCAGCCCGCCGGCGGCCACGAAGCCGACCAGGGGGCTGAACACCAGCGACTTCAGCACCTTGAACGCCTGGTCCCACTGCACGCCGGAGCTGGCGACGCCCGGCGGGGTCATCAGCTGGTTGGCCAGGCCGACGCCGAGGATGGAACCGATCAGGGCATGCGAGGACGAGTTCGGGATGCCGAACGCCCAGGTGGCGAGGTTCCAGATGATCGCCGCCAGCAGCAGGGCGAAGATCATCGGGTAACCGCTGGTGGTCCCCGAGTTCAGGATCAGGTCGATCGGCAGCAGGGTGATGATCGAGTAGGCGACCGCGCCGGTCGAGACCAGCACGCCGAGGAAGTTGAAGAACCCCGACCACACCACCGCGATCGGCGGCGCCAGGCTGCGCGTGTAGATCACGGTGGCGACCGCGTTGGCAGTGTCGTGGAAGCCGTTGACGAACTCGAAGCCGAGCGCGATCAGCAGCGCCAGGCCGAGCAGCACCAGGGTGCCGATCGCCAGCGGCGCCGCGTGGGTGTCGTGCATGGCGCTGACCAGCCCGAACACCGCGTAGCCGAGGCCACCCGCCAGCAGCACCACGAACAGGATCGCGCTCGGCAGGCCCGGCATGCCCGAGCGGTCGCGGGTACGCGGGCCGCTGCCGGCTGCGAACGGGCCGTCGCGGTTGAGGGTGGCGTCTGACATGGACAGCTTTCTTCCGGTTCGCGGTCTTGTAACCCGGCAGCGTGCGGCGGTGTCGGCATCCATGTGACGGTTGCATGAAGAGTGCCGCGTACGACCCAGGCGTCGGCCTGCCGGACCGCTTCACGAGCCGGATCCTGCCGATTATCGTGCAGGCTCCACGCACGCCTGATGCCCGGACCATGCCGGCGCTGCTCCTGCGAGTGGGGATGCGATGCCTGACCGCCCCTGGTTCGGACCCAGGAGGATCGGCTGGGGATGGACACCCATCACCTGGCAAGGACGGCTGCTGACCACAGCGTTCATCGTCGTCGTCATGGCGGTCTCGATGCTGCCGGGCATCAGTGCCGCCTTGCCCTCGTGCCCGGCCTGACGGTGACCTACCTGCTGATCGTGGTGGTCACCGGCACCAAGCCCGGCGGCAACTTCTGAGGCATGCCCGCTGCCGCGGCGTCCCGCTGGCCGGCTTCTAGCCGACCAGCCGCGGCTGTGCCGCCTTCTCCTCCGGCACGAGGTACTTCGCATACTCCTTCGGCACCACATGCCAGAACTTCGGCAGCGCCTTGTTCCACTCGTGCAGCAGCAGCGCGGCGAAGCGGCTGCTGGTTTCCCGCGCGTGCGTCTCCACCAGACGGAGCAGCTCGTCGTGCCAGCGCGGCTCGGTGACGCGGCTCCAGGTCAGGGTGTCCGGGTTGGCGCGTATCTCGAAGTCCGCGTCGCTGTCGTAGACGAACGCCATGCCGCCGGTGAAGCCGGCACCGAAATTGTCGCCCACCGGCCCCAGCACCACCACCGTGCCGCCGGTCATGTATTCGCAGCCGTTGGAGCCGCACCCTTCCACCACGGCGACCGCACCCGAGTTGCGTACTGCGAAGCGCTCGCCCGCCTGCCCTGCCGCATACAGCGCGCCCGACGTGGCGCCGTACAGCACGGTGTTGCCGATGATCGCGTTGTGGTTGCTCGCGAGCTGCGAGGAGGGCGGCTGGCGCACCACGATGGTGGCTCCCGACAACCCCTTGCCGACGTAGTCGTTGGCGTCGCCGATCACCTCGAGCTTGAGCCCCTTCACCGCGAACGCGCCCAGCGACTGCCCGGCCGAGCCGCGCAGGCGCACGGTGAGGTGGCCGTGCGCCAGCGTGTCCTGGCCGAAGCGGCGCACGATGCGGCTGGAGATCCTGGTGCCGATCGCGCGATGCGTGTTCTGCACGTTGTAGTGCAGCTGCATCTTCTCGCCGTGCTCGAACAAGGGCTTCGCGTCGGTCACCATCTGCGCGTCCAGCGTGTCCGGCACCTCGTTGCGGCCCTCGCGGGTGCAATAGCGCGCATGCGGACCGGGGTCGGCCTGCGCCAGCAGCGGGTTCAGGTCGAGGTCGTCGAGGTAGTCGGCGCCGCGGCTGACCTGGTGCAGCATGTCGGTGCGGCCGACGATCTCGTTCAGCGTGCGCACGCCGAGGAAGGCCAGGATGTTGCGCACGTCCTCGGCGATGAAGGAGAACAGGTTGATCACCTTCTCCGGGGAACCGTCGAACTTCTCCCGCAGCGTCTCGTCCTGGGTGCACACGCCCACCGGGCAGGTGTTGGAGTGGCACTGCCGCACCATGATGCAGCCCATCGCCACCAAGCTCGCGGTGCCGATGCCGAACTCCTCGGCGCCCAGCATGGCGGCGATCACCACGTCGCGTCCGGTCTTGATGCCGCCATCGGTGCGCAGCTTCACCCGGTGACGCAGCCGGTTGAGCATCAGCACCTGATGCGCTTCCGCCAGCCCCATCTCCCAGGGCAGGCCGGCGTACTTCACCGAGCTCTGCGGGCTGGCGCCGGTGCCGCCGGAATGGCCGGAGATCAGGATGCAGTCCGCGCGGGCCTTGGCGACGCCGGCGGCGATGGTGCCGATCCCGGATCGCGCCACCAGCTTCACCGTCACGGTGGCATCGGGGTTGATCTGCTTGAGGTCGTAGATGAGCTGCGCCAGGTCCTCGATCGAGTAGATGTCGTGGTGCGGCGGCGGCGAGATCAGGGTCACGCCCGGCGTCGAGTGACGCAGCCGCGCGATCAGCCCGGTGACCTTGAACCCCGGAAGCTGCCCGCCCTCGCCGGGCTTGGCGCCCTGCGCCATCTTGATCTCGATCTCGCGGCAATCGTTCAGGTACTGCGCGGTGACGCCGAACCGGCCCGAGCCCACCTGCTTGATTGCCGACGACGCGTTGTCGCCGTTCGGGCGCGGGCGCGAGCGCGACGGGTCCTCGCCGCCCTCGCCGGAATCGGACTTCGCGCCGATCCGGTTCATCGCGATCGACAGCGTCTCGTGCGCTTCCGGGCTGAGCGCACCGAGCGAGATGCCCGGCGCCAGCAGCCGCTTCCTGATCTCGGTGATGCTTTCCACGTCCTCCACCGGGATCGCGGTGCGCCCCTCGCGGAAGTCGAGCAGGTCGCGCAGCGCCACCGGCGGCTGCCTGCGCACCGCATCGGCATAGCGGCGGTAGGTGGTGAAGCTGTCGCTGCCGACGGCGCTCTGCAGGGTGTGGATCAGCCCGCCGTCGAACGCGTGCACCTCGCCGCGCCTGCGAAGCTTGTAGAGCCCGCCCACGGGAAGCACCACCGCGTCCTCGTCCCAGGCGCGACGGTGGAAGCCCAGCACGTTGCGCGCCAGCCCCGACAGGCCGATGCCGGAGATGCGCGACGGCATGCCGGGAAAGAACTCCGCCACCAGGGCGCGCGACAGGCCGATCGCCTCGAAGTTGTAGCCGCCGCGATAGGACGCGATCACCGAGATGCCCATCTTGGACATCACCTTGAGCAGGCCCTTGTCGATCGCCTTGCGGTAGCGCTCCACCGCCTGGCGCAGCGTCATGTCGCCGAACAGCCCGCGGCGGTGGCGATCGGCGATGCTTTCCTGCGCCAGGTAGGCGTTCACCGTGGTGGCGCCCGAGCCGATCATGATCGCGATCGCATGCACGTCCACGCACTCGGCGGTGCGCACGTTCAGGCTGGTGAAGGTGCGCAAGCTGTGGCGCACCAGATGCGTGTGCACCGCCGCGGTGGCCAGGATCATCGGGATGTAGGCACGGGCCGGGCCCTGGTGTTCGTCGGTCAGGAACACGTGGCTGCAGCCTTCGCGCACCCGCTCCTCCGCCTCGCGACGGATCCGGGCGAGCGCGTCGCGCAGGCCGGCCTCGCCGTCCGCTGCGGTGAAGGTGCAGTCGATCACGCAGGCGCTGGCACCCAGGAAGTCCAGCAGCGCGTGGCACTCGCCGCTGGTCAGCACCGGGCTGTCGAGCTGAAGCAGCTCGCATTGCGTCCCGTTCTCGTCGAGCACGTTGCCGAGGTTGCCGAGCCGGGTGGCCAGGCTCATCACCCGCGTCTCGCGCAGGCTGTCGATCGGCGGGTTGGTGACCTGGCTGAACGCCTGGCGGAAATAATGCGACAGGCCGCGATAGTACTCCGACAGCACCGCGAGCGGGGTGTCGTCGCCCATGCTGCCGACCGCTTCCGAGCCGTCGGCCACCATCGGGTGCAGGATGACCTCCAGCTCCTCCAGCGTGGTGCCGACCGCCGCCTGCCTGCGTCGCAGCTCCTCGCCACTCCAGCCCGCCGGCTCGACGGAATCGTTGCGCACGATCCGGTCGATCCGGTTGATGCGGCCGACCCAGCCCTCGAAGTCCTGGCGCTGCGACAGCAGGTCGAGCAGGTCCTCGTTGCCGTAGAATCGCGGCGTGTCGAGATCCACCGCGATCGTCTGGCCCGGCCCGAGCCGCCCGCGGCTGAGGATGTCGCCTTCGGGTATCTTGACCATGCCGGTCTCGGAACCGACCACCAGCATCCGGCTGGCGGTGACGGTGTAGCGCAGCGGGCGCAAGCCGTTGCGGTCCAGCCCCGCGATCACCCAGCGCCCGTCGGTGCCGCAGATCGCCGCCGGCCCGTCCCAGGGCTCCATCACCGCGTTGCAGTACTCGAACATCGCCTTGTGCGCGGGCTTCATCTCCAGGCCCGTCGTGGTCGCCGCCGGCACCAGCAGGGCTTTTGCCATCGGCGCGTCGCGGCCGGTGAAGCACAACAGCTCGAACACGTTGTCCAGCGTGGCGGTGTCGGAGCCGCCGGCCTGGATCACCGGCTTGACGTCGTCCATGAACGGGTCGAGCACCGGGTCGGCGAGCCGGGTCTCGTGGCTCTTCATCCAGTTGGTGTTGCCCGACACCGTGTTGATCTCGCCGTTGTGCGCGAGCGTGCGGAACGGCTGCGCCAGCTTCCAGGTCGGGAACGTGTTGGTCGAGTAGCGCTGGTGGTAGATCGCGAACCGGCTGACGAAGCGCGGGTCGCGCAGGTCGGGATAGAACTCGGTCAGGTGCTCGGCCAGGAACATGCCCTTGTAGATCACCGAGCGGCAGGACAGCGAGCAGATGTAGAACTCGCCGATCTGGGCCGCGATCACCTGCTTCTCGATCCGGCGGCGGATCACGTACAGGTCGCGCTCGAAATCGGGCTCGGCCGATCCGCGCTGGTTGCGGATCATGATCTGCTCGATCTCGGGCCGGGTCGCGTTCGCCTTCTCACCGATGCAGCCGGTGTCGATCGGCACCTGCCGCCAGCCGTAGATGCCGTAGCCGAACGCCAGGATCTCGGTCTCGACGATCTGCCGGCAGCGCTCCTGTGCCGCCAGATCGGTCTTGGGCAGGAACACCTGCCCCACCGCGATCAGGCTGCCGCCCGGCGCGTTGCCGGTGCGCGCGATCGCATCGGCGAAGAAGTCCTGCGGGATCTCGAGGTGGATGCCGGCCCCGTCGCCGGTCTTGCCGTCCGCGTCCACCGCGCCGCGATGCCACACCGCGCGCAACGCCGCGATCGCCGCCTCGACCACGTCGCGTCGGCGCACGCCGTCCAGCGCCGCCACCAGGCCGACACCGCAGGCATCGTGCTCCATGGACGGGTCGTAGCTGCCGGACAGGGCCGCGACGTTGGCGTTCCAGGCGGCGACGAACCCGGATCCGGACTCGGTCATGGCGTTGTCCTCGCGACCCGTGCTCACAACGTGACTCCCTTCTGCCGCAGCGCCTCGCGCTGCGACGTCAGCACGTCCTTCGCCACCTGCTGTCCCCAGGCCTGGCCGAGCGCCACGAACGCCGGCAGGGCCTGCGTCTGCACCTGCACCATCTTCATCCCGGTGGGCGAGCGGAAGAACGCGTCGGCGGTGTCGAGCTGCTCGGTGCTCATCGCGTTGGCCCAGAACCGGATGAAGGCGGTCTCCAGTTCCGGCAGGTGCGACCGCATGGCCGGCAGCAGCACCTCGTCGACGATCCTGCCGGACGCCGCCGCATCCTTGCCGTGTGACGAGATCAGCTGGACCATGATGCCGCGCATCGCGGTCATGACCTGCTCCATGTGCGCCTTGCCGCCGGTGTCCGCCATGAGCCGGGAGGCGGCCGCTAGGTGCGCCGGGTCGATCGCCGGGTCCGCGGCGCGGGCGGCGGTGCTTGCGGTGGCGCCGAGCAGCAGCAGGCCCAGCACCACGCCGCGTCCCATCCGGGGCGCACTCATTCCGCCGCCTCCGCCACCGGCTGCGCGACCGGCTGCCGTTCCAGCCAGCGATGCATCTGCTCCGCCGCATCGCGGCCGTCGCGGATCGCCCATACCACCAGGCTGGCGCCGCGCACGATGTCACCGGCACCGAACACGCCGGGCAGGCTGGTCATGAAGCTGGCATGCCCGACCTTGAGCGTGCCCCAGCGCGACACCTCCAGCGCAGGTTCCCCCCACAGCCGCGGCAGGTCCTCGGGATCGAAGCCGAGCGCCTTGATCACGATGTCGGCCTCCAGGGTGAAGCCGCTGTTCTCCACCGGATCGACCGACTGCCGGCCGGACGCGTCGGGCAGGCCGAGCTTCATGCGCACCGCGCGCACGCCCGTCACCTGCCCGTCGCCGCCGAGGAACGCTTCCGGTGCGGCGAGCCAGACGAACTCGACCCCTTCCTCCTCGGCGTTCTTCACCTCGCGGAGCGAGCCCGGCATGTTGGCGCGGTCGCGCCGGTACAGGCACTTCACCGACCGCGCCCCCTGACGCACCGCTGTGCGCACGCAATCCATCGCGGTGTCGCCGCCGCCGATCACCACCACGTTCTTGTCCCGGGCATCGAGCAGCCCGCTGTCGAACTCCGGCACCGCGTCGCCGAGCGAGCGGCGGTTGGACACGGTGAGGTAATCCAGCGCCTTGACCAGCCCCGGCAGGCCGGAGCCGGGTCCGCCGAGGGCGCGCGACTTGTACACGCCGGTCGCGATCAGGATCGCGTCGTGCCGGGCGCGGAGCGTGGAGAAGGCAATCGCGTCGTCGCTGTCGGCGGCGCCGATCCCCCGGCCGAGATGGAACGTGATGCCGCCCTGCTCCAGTAGCGCGTGGCGGCGCAGCACGATGTCCTTCTCCAGCTTGAAGCCGGGAATGCCGTAGATCATCAGCCCGCCGACCCGGTCGTAGCGGTCGTACACGTGCACCTGGTAGCCCTGCTTCCGCAGCTGCTCCGCCGCCGCCAGCCCGCCGGGGCCGGCACCGACGATGCCCACCGACGCGCTGCGCTCGCGCCTGGGGCGCACCGGCCTGACCCAGCCCTCGTTCCACGCGTTGTCCGTGATGAAGCGCTCGACCGCGCCGATGGTGACGCTCTCGAACCCCTTCTCGATCACGCAGTTGCCTTCGCACAGGCGATCCTGCGGGCAGATCCGGCCGCAGATCTCGGGGAAGTTGTTGGTGGCCGCGTTGAGCTCGTACGCTTCCTCCAGACGCCCCTCGGCAGCGAGCTTCAGCCAGTCCGGGATGTTGTTGCCCACCGGGCAGTGCACCTGGCAGAACGGCACGCCGCACTGCGAGCAGCGGCTGGCCTGCGTTTGCGCCTGCGGCACCGTGAAGTCGCGGTAGATCTCGCCGAAATCCTGGCGCCGGTCGGACGCGCTGCGCTTGTCAGGCTGGTGCTGGTGCACCGACACGAATTGCAGCATACGATCGGCCATGACGGCGCTCCCTCACCCTGCCGCGGACGGGCCGGACCAGGAGGAAACTAGTGCGGCATGCGGCGCCGATAAAAGGCAGTGTGGCTGCCCTTTCCGCCTGTTCTTGCGCCGTAGGCGGCGCCAAGCGCAATTTTAATACGAAAAGAAGGGCCGATCCGGTCCTTCCCGTTCAGGCGGGCAGCTCACGCTTGCCGCCGCCGGGGCGATAGCGCGCCAGATAGCCTGGCACCACCAGCTCGACCGGCGTCGGCACGATGCCGAGTGCCTCGAGCCCGTCGCGGCCAGGCGTCACCACGTTGTCGTGGCTCAGCATCGCCAGCTGGTCGCGGGTGAGCAGCTTGCCGGGCAGGCGTTCCAGCACCGTCGCCTGCAGCCGGGCCAGCGCCGGCGGCACCGTCAGCAGCGGCTGGCGGCGTCGCATCTCCCCCATCATCCAGGCCAGAAGCTCCCGGAAGGTCCAGACGCGCGGGCCGCCCAGCTCGTACAACCCGCCGCCCGACCGGTGCGCCGGCGACACCACGACCCGCACCGCGTCGGCGACGTCGCCGGCATAGACCGGCTGCATCCTCGTGTCGCCGCTGATCACCGGCATCACCGGGGAGACGCGCGCCATCGCTCCGAACCGGTTGAAGAACGCGTCCTCCGGCCCGAACACCAGCGACGGGCGCAGGATCGTGGCCTCGGGAAAGGCGTCGCGCACCGCCGCCTCGCCGCCGGCCTTGCTCCGCCCATAGGCGCTGGAACTGTCCGGATCGGCGCCGATCGCCGACATCTGCACCAGCCGCGTGGCGCCCGACACCGCCGCGAGGCGCGCCACCCGGCTGGCGCCCTCGGTATGGATGCGGTCGAAGTCACCGCGTTTCCCTTCCGCCAGGATGCCCACCAGGTTGACCACGATCGAGGCGCCCTCGACCGCGCGCGCCACCGTGGCGTCGTCCCCCAGCGTGGCGTAGAGCGGCACCACCTGCCCGACCCGGCCCATCATGCGCATCTCGTTGGCACGTGCGGTGTTGCGGCTCGCCACGCGCACCACGTGGCCGTCGGCCGCCAGCCGGCGCACGATGTAGCGCCCCAGGAAGCCGGAGCCGCCGAACACCGTCGCCACGCTGCGCACTGCCATGCCGCCTGCATCCTCATGTCCCGGGGCCGTGTCCCGGTCGCCGCGACACTACGGGGACGGACGGCGCGCCTCAAGCCGACCCTGCCCCGATGCCGGACCCGACAAACCCGCACACGGGCTGTTGACGGCCCCTGCCTGGCTGGCTACATCGCCCCACCACCCGCGGCGCCCCGTGCCGCGGTTGCCCCTCGGCCCAGGTGGCGGAATTGGTAGACGCGCAGGTTTCAGGTATCTGTGGCCGCAAGGTCGTGGAAGTTCGAGTCTTCTCCTGGGCACCATAGGGAACGAACCAGGCCCGGCCGATCCGATCGGCCGGGCGGGTCCGCACGCCGGCGGAACCCCGCAGCGGAACCCGACGTGAGCGTCACCCAGTTCATGCCCCATGCCGCCATCCACCTGCACCAGGGCGACCTGCCGGACGGGATCTCCTTCGGCACGTCCGTCGCGGTGGATACCGAGACCATGGGCCTCGACCCGCATCGCGACCGGCTCTGCCTGGTGCAGCTGTCCGCCGGCGACAGCACCGCCCATCTGGTGCAGATCGTGCCGGAGCGGCTCGGCGGCCACGGCGCCGACTGTCCAAACCTGAAGCGGCTGCTGTCCGATCCGGACGTGACCAAGCTGATGCACTTCGCCCGCTTCGACGTCGGCATCCTGCAGCACGCGCTTGGCATCACGGTGTCGCCGGTGAAGTGCACCAAGATTGCCGCCAAGCTGGTGCGCACCTTCACCGACCGGCACGGGCTGGCGCAGCTGTCGCGCGAGCTGCTCGGCGTCGAGCTGAGCAAGCAGCAGCAGACCTCGGACTGGGGCGCGCACGCCCTGTCGCCGGAGCAGCTCGCCTATGCCGCCTCCGACGTGCTGCACCTGCACGCGCTGTGGTCGCGTCTGGAAGCGCTGCTCGTCCGGGAGGACCGGCTGGCGCTGGCGGAAGCCTGCTTCGCCTTCCTGCCGGCACGTGCCCGGCTCGACCTGCTGGGCTACGCGGAGCCCGACATCTTCGCCCATTGACGCGCCGCAGCGGTACCGGCGCCCTCGGTTGACGCGTCCGCGGCCCGGTGCCCATACAGGCCGGCCGGCGCTGGCCGGCTTCCCGTGGAGCCGACACATCCCTTGCATGGCATGACCCGGCCTGATCAACCGCTTTGGCCGGACCGGTGAACCCGCCGTCCGATCGGCCCGCCGGCCCGGTTCCGCCGACGTCGGAACCGAGCGCCGCGGCGGCGCGGCGCCGCCTCAGCCTGGAGCAGGGCGGCGGGGTCCGACGCATCCCGAACGCCGGCCAGATCGCCCGCCGCCGCAGGGTGCTGCGCTGGACCAAGTGGGTGCTGCCGGCAGCGGCACTCCTGCTGCTGGCCTCGATCGCCTCCTGGCCGGAGCTGCAGCGCCAGATGAACAGCGCCCGCCTCGGCTTGCAGGAGGCGGCACAGGTCCGGATCGACAGCGGCCGGATGCTGGGGGCGCGCTATCGCGGGCTGGACGGGCGCAACCGGCCCTACATGATCACCGCCGACGAGGCCCAGCAGGTCGCGGCACCGCCGACGAGGGCCCAGCAAGTGGGGGCTCAGCAGGCGGCACGGCCGGCCGGAGCCAAGGCTCCCGCGCCGGACGACCGGATCAACCTGTCCCGCCCGATCGCCGACAGCCTGGGCCAGAACGGCGGCTGGGTCCGGATCAGTGCCGCCGACGGGGTCTACATGCAGCACAGCCAGCTTCTCGACCTCAGCCGGGACACCATGCTCTACCGCGACGACGGCATCATGATGACCGGACCGGACGCCGACCTCGACCTCCGCCGCGGCGTCGTCGCGTCCAAGGACTGGGTGCACGCGGAGGGGCCGTTCGGCGTGCTCGACGCGCAAGGCTACTTCATGTCGCAGCACGACGGGCTGGCGCAGTTCCGCGGCCCGGGGCGGCTGGTGCTGAACGACGACCGGATCGCCCGTCCGGTTCCCGCCGGATCCGCGACCGCCACCCCGGCAACGGGTGCCGCGCCGATCCGGCAGGCGGCGGGACCGGCGCCATGATCCGTTCGCGGCTGGCGCTGGCCGCGGCGGCTTCGGTCGCGGCCGCCCTCCTGACGGCGCCGGTCGCCGTCCGCGCGCAGCAGATCGACCTGTCGCATGGCGGGCAGGTGACGGTGACGGCGCTGGGCGGCTTCGACTGGAACCAGAACGCGCAGACCGTGACCGCCTACGGCAGCGCGCAGGCGGTACGCGGCGGCGTCACCGTGACCGCGGACCGGCTGATCGCCTACTACCGCAAGAAGGCGACGCCGCCCGGCGGCGCGAAGCCGGGCGGCCCCTCGCCCTCCCCTACCGCCCTGTCGGGCGCACTTCCCGGCGTGTCCGCCCCCGGCACCTCGTCCACTGGCAGCTCACCCGGCGGCAGCCCACCCGGCGGCATCCCGCCCGCAACCGCCAACCCGCTCGCCTCGCCGCGGCCCGGGGCCGGCGCGGCACCTCCCGGCACGGTGGATCCGACGCCCGAGAACCCGACCGGGCTGGCGCCATCCCTGCCGCCGGCCGCGCCCGGCCAGGCGGGGGTGCCGGGCGGCGACACCTCGGCCAGCGAGATCTACCGCCTGGAAGCGATCGGCCACGTCCACATCTTCACCGCCACCCAGCAGGCGTTCGGCGACCACGGCATCTACGACATCGACCAGGCGGTGATGGTGCTGACCGGTCACGACCTGCGCATCGTCACGCCGACCGACCTGCTCACCGCGCGCGACCAGATGGAGTACTTCTCGCAGACGCGCATCTCGATCGGGCGCGGCAACGCGGTGGTCACCACCAATGACGGGCGCCGGATCCGCGCCGACGTGCTGGTCGGCTACAGCGCGCCGCCGGCTCCGCAACCAGGCGCGGCCCCCGGCGCCACGCCGGCTGCGAAGCCGCCGAAGCCCGCTCCCGGCGCCACAACCAACGGCCAGGACCCGATCGGCAGCAGCGGCAAGCTGGAGAAGGTCAACGCGTTCGGCAACGTGGTGGTGCGCACCCAGACCGAGACCGTGTATGGCGACCGCGGCGTCTACGTGCCGGACACCGGCATTGCGCGCATCGTCGGCAACGTCCACATCACCAGGGGCCAGAACCAGTTGAACGGCGCGGCGGCGATCGTGAACATGCACACCGGCATCGCGACCATGACCGAGGACCCGGGCGCCCGGGTGCAGGGACTGATCGTGCCGAACGAGGCGGGCGGGGCCAAGGGCGGCGCTGCCGGTGCAGCCGGCAAGGGCAAGGCCGTGCCGTCGAAGGGGCAGCGATGAACAAGATGACGCCGCGCGCCTTCGACCACGCCGTCCTGCCGGGCGACTCCGAGGGGCTGCACGCGCACGGCGTCGGCAAGACCTACAAGAAGCGCGAGGTGGTGCAGGCGGTCTCGATCAGCGTGCGTCGCGGCGAGGCGGTCGGCCTGCTCGGGCCGAACGGCGCCGGCAAGACCACCACCTTCTACATGATCGTCGGCCTGGTGCAGCCAGACACCGGCTCGATCAGCCTGGACGGGGCCGACATCACCCAGCTGCCGATGTACAGGCGGGCGCGGCTCGGCATCGGCTACCTGCCGCAGGAGGCCAGCATCTTCCGCGGCCTGAACGTCGAGCAGAACATCATGGCGGCCCTGGAGGTGGTCGAGCCCGACGCCGACCGCCGCGACTCCATGCTGGACGGGCTGCTGGGCGAGTTCGGCATCGGCCACCTCCGGCGCGCGCCCTCGCTGGCGCTGTCCGGCGGCGAGCGGCGGCGCCTGGAGATCGCCCGCGCGCTTGCCAGCCAGCCCAACTACATCCTGCTGGACGAGCCGCTGGCCGGCATCGACCCGATCGCGGTGGGCGAGATCCGCGACCTGGTGTCGCACCTCAAGCACCGCGGCATCGGCGTGCTGATCACCGACCACAACGTCCGCGAGACCCTGGAGATCATCGACCGAGCCTACATCATGCATGGCGGTCAGGTGCTGATGGAGGGTGCGCCGCAGGAGGTGGTTGCTCACGAAGATGTGCGCCGCGTCTACCTCGGGGAAAGGTTTTCGTTGTAGCCTTCCCGCATGGGGATCGGACCGCGGCTGGAGCTCAGGCAGACACAGAACCTGGTGATGACGCCGCAGCTGCGTCAGGCCATCAAGCTGCTGCAGTTCTCCAACATCGAGGTCGCCGCCTTCATCGAGGAGGAGCTCGAGCGCAACCCGTTGCTGGAGCGCGACGACACGCCCGACGTCCTCCCCGAGCGGCCGGCGCCCGACCAGCGGGTCGACGGGCGGGAGCAGGAGCGTAGCGGTCCGGGCGAGGAGCTGCCGGCCTCGGACGGGCTGCTCGACACCGGCCTGCTCCCCGCCGAAGGCAACGCGCCGCTCGACACCGACCCCGCCGAGCAGTTCGACGGCGCGGCTTATGAGGGTGGCAGCGGGGCCGACCGGAGCGGCGGTGGCGGCGGCGGAACCGAGGAACTCGACTCCACGGCGCAGCTGGTGGCACCCGCCCGCACCCTGCGCGAGCATCTCGGCGAACAGCTCCGGCTCGGCTTCGACCATCCGGTTGAGCGGCTCATCGGCGCGCACCTGATCGCGCTGCTGGATGGCGCCGGCCGCGTGCTGGTGGACGACGCTGCCCTGGCCCGCGCGCTCGGCGCCGATCCGGTCCTGGTCGCCGCGGTGCGCGCCCGGATGATGCGCTTCGATCCGGTGGGGCTGTTCGCCACCGACCTGCGCGGCTGCCTCGCCGCCCAGCTCGCCGAGCGCAACCGGCTCGACCCGGCGATGGCGACCCTGCTCGACAACCTGGAGCTGCTCGGGCGGCGCGAGCTGAAGCGGCTGCAGCTGCTGTGCGAGGTCGATGCCGAGGACCTTGGCGACATGATCGCCGAGATACGCGCCCTCGACCCGAAGCCGGGCGCCGGCTTCGACACTGCCCCGCCGGTGCCGATCGTGCCGGACGTGCTGATGCGCCCCGCTCCCGGCGGCGACTGGCTGCTGGAGCTGAACCCGGACACCATGCCGCGCCTGCTGGTGTCGGAAGCGTTCCACGCCAGGGTGCTGCTGCGCGCGCCGAAGGAGGACCGGGCATTCCTGTCCGAACAGCTCGCCAGCGCCAACTGGCTGGTGCGCTCGCTGCACCAGCGCGCGCAGACCATCCTGAAGGTGGCGGGCGAAGTGATGCGTCGGCAGGACGGGTTCCTGCGGCAAGGGATCGGCCACATGCGCCCGCTGATCCTGCGCGACATCGCGGAAGCGGTGGAGATGCACGAAAGCACCGTCAGCCGCGTCACCGCCAACAAGTACATCGCCACGCCGCGCGGGCTGTTCGAGCTGAAGTACTTCTTCACCACCGCGATCGCCGCCACCGCCGGCGGCGAAAGCCACAGTGCGGAAGCGGTGCGTCATCGCATACGCGGCATGGTGGCCCAGGAAACGGCACAATCGATTCTATCAGATGACGCGATCGTGGCGGCTCTCCGCCTGGAAGGCGTGGACATCGCCCGCCGGACCGTGGCCAAGTATCGAGACGCGTTGCGCATCCCAAGCTCGGTGCAACGCAAGCGGGAGAAGTCGGTCCCGGCCTGACGCGGTTTCGCCATCATTCCGAGGGCGTCGTGCCGGACCGTCACCGTGCGGATCGTCCTCCTCCAGCCGGAGCGGAATGCATGCGGATCAGCATCGCGGGCCAGGTTGATCTGTCTGACGCGCTCAGGATGCGGGTGGCGCATCACCTCCATACGATCGCCGAGAAGTATTTCGGCCACGCGCTGGAGGCGAACGTGAGCTTCGGCCAGGCGCGCAGCTTCTTCACCTGCGACATCAACGTGCATGCCGGTCGCGGCCTGGTGGTGCGCGGCGAAGGCGAAGGCGCCGACGCGCACGGCTCGTTCGACGATGCCGCCGAGCACATCGCCAGGCGGCTGCGACGCTACCGGCGCCGGGTCAACGACCACGCCAGGGCGCTGGCGCGTCGGGTGCGGCCGGAGATCGGCCGGCAGTACATCCTCAGGCCGGAGGACGAGACGCGCCTGGACATGGACGGCACGATCGCCACGCGGCCTGCCGCCTTCGCCACGGTGGTGGCGGAGCAGGAAACCCAGATCGGCACCCTGACCGTCAGCGAGGCGGTGATGCAGCTCGACCTGGCGGACCGCCCGGTGCTGATGTTTCGCAACAGCGCCAGCGGCGGCATCAACGTGGTGTATCGGCGCCCGGACGGCCACGTCGCGTGGCTGGACCCGGATGGCGGCGCCGCCTGAGTCTCCGGATGCCGCGACGCGCCGGCTGTCAATGCACCAGGGCGGGGATCATCTCGTGCTGCCGCACCGCCGCTAGAGCCACCTCGCGGTCCTCGGTAAGCGCCATGGGGGTTCCGTCGGCGGCGTGGATGGAGAACGCGGCGGTTCCGTCCACCGTCACCGACTTGATGTAGGCGAGCTGGCTGACGCCGAGCGCCTGCAACTCGCGCGTGGTGAGCTGGCGTATGTCGCGCAGGCCAAACTCGCGGCCCTGCTTGTTGGTCAGGCTGTTCATGTGTGGTCCTTCAGCCAAGGACGACGCCCCGTCCAGGCGACGCCGCCATTTCCGCTCGTTCCGATGATAGAATGGTTAACGGGCCGCCGCCAAGCGGTTCATTCTTCCGCGGCGGCGGCGCGGATCACCCGGGCCGGGCGCGCCTGCACCACCTCCGCGGTGCGCCCGGCGGGATCGCGCGCATGCTCCGGCCCCTTGGAGATCTCGATGCGCTTGACGCGCACCTCCGGCTGCGGCCGCGCGAGGTCGATGTGCAGCAGGCCGCTGTCGAGCCAGGCGCCGGTGATGTCGATGCCCTCGGCCAGCACGAAGGCGCGCTGGAACTGCCGCGCCGCGATGCCGCGATGCAGGAACACCCTGCCCTGCGTGTCGTCGGTCTGGCGGCCGCGTATCACCAGCTGGTTGTCCTCCTGGGTGATCTGCAGGTCGTCCATGGAGAAGCCGGCCACCGCCAGGGTGATGCGCAGCCCGGCCGGACCGGTCTGCTCGATGTTGTAGGGCGGATAACCGTCGGACGAAGTCTTCGACGCCCGCTCGAGCATCTGCTCGAGATGGTCGAAGCCGAGAAACATCGGCGAGGCGAACAGTCTTCCCGACACGGCGCGAGCCTCCTCCTGGGAGCGAGACGATTGGACCGGAACCCGAAGCGTACCGGCTCGACCCGATATGGCGTCCGTCCGGTTGTCCTGCAAGCCGCCTGCCACGGCTCCGCCGGCCGACCCGCAGCCGAGCCGGGCCCGACGCGTCAGAAAACGTTCCAGTCACCGTCGAGCATGGCGAGCGAGGGCACCTCTTCGCGGATCCGCCCCGTCCTCAACAGCCCGACGACGATCAGGTCGTTGATTGCCCGGGTATAGCCGAGGCCGCCGATCGGGATCCCCCAGGGCCGGGTGCAGCGGGCGCGGCAAACCGCGCCGACATCCTCCGCCAGCGTTCCGGCGCATCGCAGCGCTTCGTCCTCGGCGACGACGTCGGCGGCGACTGCGAGAACGCAGACGGAGCGGAACGGCAGGTGGTCCCTGCTGGCGACGCCCCAATAAAGGTCCGGCGGCTGCCCGTTCCGCGCCGCTGCGGTCCAGGACGGCGCCCACGCCTCGCAGGACAGGAACTTCGCGGCGTCGCCGGTCGCGGCGAGCCGTCCGTCGACGGCATGCGTCCACCTGTCCGCCCCCGCCCCGCTCCAGCCGATCCGGCCGAACCCGATGCCCCGCTGGTTCGGAGATCCCGGTCCCGGCCGGAGCTGCACCGTCCGGATCGCGGGTGGCCCCGAACATCGACGGAGCAGCGGGTCGAGAGCGTTTCGGATCCGCGTCCAGACGGTCGTGGTCCACGGCACCTCCGCGCCACTGCCGCCCAGCATCGCGTAGACCTCGTATGTCCTGGCATGGAAGTCGTGCGGCGTGTCCGCGACAGCCCCGTCGTCACCCGGCACAGCCTTCCCCCACCCCGTGAACCCGGCCTGACCATACCGCGACCCTCCGCCGCCCTGCGTGCCCTGGCGGATCGGGTCCGCGGTCGCTACATCGCCGGCATGAACGACGCACCGTCGGCGGTCCTGCCGATCGAGATCCTGATCGCACCGCATCCGGTGCTCCGTCGCAAGGCGCGCCCGGTGCGTCCGGAGGACGCGGCGCTGCTGCGCACGCTGCTGCCGCGGATGTTCGAGTCGATGTACGCAGCGCCCGGCATCGGACTGGCGGCGCCGCAAGTGGGGCACGACCTGCGCTTCTTCATCATCGACCTGCACGAGAACGAGATCCCGGCGCCGATCACCCTGGTCAACCCGGAAATCATCCGCGCGAGCGACCAGCTGGTGAGCCGCGAGGAGGGTTGCCTGTCGCTGCCCAACCAGTATGCCGAGGTGGTGCGGCCGGAAAGCGTGCGGGTGCGGTTCCAGGACCTGGACGGACGACGGCAGGAACTCGACGCCGACGGCCTGCTCGCCACCTGCCTGCAGCACGAGACCGACCACCTGGACGGGGTGCTGTTCATCGACCACCTGTCCGCGCTCAAGCGCAACATGATCATGCGCCGCCTGGCCAAGGAACAGAAGGGCAAGGGCTGACCACGATGCGGATCGCCTTCATGGGCACGCCCGAGTTCGCGGTGCCGGCCTTGCGCGCGTTGCATGCGGCCGGGCACGAGATCGCCGCGGTGTACAGCCAGCAGCCGCGTCCCGCCGGGCGCGGCCAGTCGGTGCGCGTCTCGCCGGTGCAGCGCGAAGCCGAGCGGCTCGGCCTCCCGGTGCGCACGCCGGGGCGGCTGAAGCGCGACGAGGCGGCGCAGCAGGCGTTCGCCGCCCTGGCGCTGGATGCCGCGGTGGTGGCGGCCTATGGGCTGATCCTGCCCGCCGCCATGCTGGCCGCACCCGCGCGCGGCTGCCTCAACATCCATGCGAGCCTGCTGCCGCGCTGGCGCGGCGCGGCACCGATCCAGGCGGCGATCCTGGCCGGGGACCGCGAGACCGGCATCACGGTCATGCAGATGGAGGAAGGGCTCGACACCGGACCGATGCTGGACCGCGAGGCGATCCCGATCGGCCCGCACGACGGGTCCGGAACGCTGCACGACGCGCTGGCTGCCCTCGGCAGCCGGATGATCGTGGACGCGCTGACCCGTCCACGCCCGCCGGTGGCGCAGGACGAAACCCTCGCCAGCTACGCGCCGCGCCTGACCCGCGCCGACGGCCGGCTCGACTGGCGTGACGACGCCTGGGCGCTCGACCGCCGGGTGCGGGCGATGACGCCCTGGCCAGGTGCTGTGACGATGCTGGGCGACACCGCGATCAAGATCGTCGCGGCGACGCCACTGGACCTGCCGGATGAATCGCTTCCGGGCGCTGTGCTGGACGACCGGCTGACGGTCGCCTGCGGCCGCGGCGCGCTGCGGATCGACCGGCTGCAATGGCCAGGCCGGGCGGTGCTCGATGCGGACGCGTTCCTGCGCGGGCGCCCGGTGCCGCCTGGTATAGTTTTGAATGGCGTTCAAGTTTGACCGTGCGCTGGGCGCTCCTGGTCGAGTATGACGGCACCCCGTTCCTCGGCTGGCAGCGGCAGGCAACTGGCCTGTCGGTGCAGGGCGTACTGGAACAGGCTGCGAGCCGCCTCGCCGGCGGTGCCGTGGTGGCCAGCATCGCCGCCGGCCGCACCGATGCAGGGGTGCATGCGCGAGGCCAGGTGGTGCATCTCGACCTGCCCGATGCCGAGGACCGGCTGACCGCGCCGCGAGTGCGCGACGCGCTCAACTTCCACATGAAGCCCCATCCGATTGCGGTGGTGCAGGCGGCACGGGTGCCGGACGACTGGAACGCGCGGTTCCGGGCGATCCGGCGACGCTACCGCTACCGGATCCTGAACCGTCCGGCGCGGCCGGCGCTGGATGGCAGCCGGGTCTGGCACGTGCGCCAGCCCCTGGACGCCCCGGCAATGGGCGACGGCGCCGCGATGCTGCTCGGCCGGCACGACTTCACCTCGTTCCGCGCCAGCGCCTGCCAGGCGAAGAGCCCGCTGCGCACCCTGGACCGGCTCGACGTGGTGGTCGACGGGACGCTGATCGAGATCCATGCCGAGGCGCGCAGCTTCCTGCACCACCAGGTGCGCAACATGGTCGGCACGCTGAAGCTGGTCGGCGACGGGCGCTGGCGGCCGGGGCAGGTGGCCGAGGCGCTGGCAGCGCGGGACCGCTCCGCCGCCGGCCCCACCGCGCCGCCGGATGGACTTTGCCTGATGGCGGTCGGCTATCCCGAGGATCCGTTCACGATGCCGGATGCGTCGCCGCCGGTGCCGGGTCGGGCTGGAACATGACCTGCGCCAGCAGCGGCTGAAGTGCCGCCGCCAGCAGAGAGGATCCCGCGGTCAGGGCCAGCACCGTCAGCACCGCCTTGAACCGGCCGATCGCCAGGCCCTTCCAGGCCATGAACCATTGCAGCCACAGGAAGTAGCCGGCCAGCAGCAGCATCGCTGCCCGGCCGGCAGCGTCATGGCCGAGCCCCATCTGCAGCAGCACGGAGGCCAGGAGCATGGCCGGCAGGTAGACCGGCAGCACCAGCCAGACGCTCCAGGCGGAAGCGGTGGCGTAGCGCTGCCAGCGGTCGGCGCGCTGCCACAGCCGTGCCATGAGGTGTGACAGCACCGGCGGCAGCAGCACCGCGCAGAACAGCAGCAGCAGGAGGCACAGGGCGGCGGCGCTCGGACGCTGCGACAGCAGCAGGGCGGACAGCACCAGCAGGAACGCGATCGGCGGCGACAGGGAGGCCAGGAAGGCGTCCCGCCCGCCCTCGAAGCAGGCAAACCCTTCCGAGCGGCCGGTACCGAGCAGGAACAGGCCGTACACCACCTGCCTGATGGCGCCCGGACGGCGCGGCAGCGGGGCGCGGAGCTTCGGGCGGCCGGGCTTGTCGCCGCTCATGACGCCCTCATCGCGTCCGCCTGCGGCAGCAGCCGGTCGAGCAGATCGCCATATATCTCCGACAGCAGGTCGAGGTCCGCGACCGGCACGTTCTCGTCGATCTTGTGCATGCTTCGGCCCACCAGGCCGAACTCCGCCACCGCGCAATGGGGCGCGATGAAGCGCGCGTCGGAGGTGCCGCCGCCGGTGTCCAGCGACGCGGCCTGGCCGGTCCGCGCCCGGATCGCCGCCTGCAGCGCCGCGACCTCCGGCCCAGGCTCGGTGCGGAACGCCTCGCCGCTGACCCGGATGTCGAGCTGGGCGTCCGGGGCGTGGCGGGCGCAGGCGGCCCGGAGCAGCGCGGACAGCGACTCCCCGGTGTGGCGGTCGTTGAAGCGGATGTTGAGGCGCGCCTCCGCCTGGCCGGGGATCACGTTGCCGGCCGCGTTGCCGAAGTCGATGCTGGTCACCTGCAGCCCGGACGGCTCGAAGAACGGCGTGCCCTCGTCCAGCCTTGTCGTCGTCAGCTCCGCCAGCAAGGCCAGCAGCCGGTGCACCGGGTTGTCCGCGCGATGCGGATAGGCGACGTGCCCCTGCACCCCACGCACCACGAAGTGGGCGTTCAGGCTGCCGCGACGGCCGGTCTTGATCATGTCCCCAAGCCGTTGAGGGTTGGTCGGCTCGCCGACCAGGCAGAAATCGGGGACGTGGCCATGCTCCGCCATCCAGTCCAGCACGCGACGGGTGCCGTGCAGCGCCGGGCCCTCCTCGTCCCCGGTGACGAGCAGGCTGATCGAACCGGCGGGAACGCCGCCTCGTCGCGCCAGGTGTTGCGCCACCGCGTGCACGAAGGCGGCGATCGCGCCCTTCATGTCGCAGGCGCCGCGCCCGTACAGCACGCCGTCGACCACCGCGCCCTCGAACGGCGGCACCCGCCAGCCGGTGGCACCCGGCGGCACCACGTCGGTATGGCCGGCGAAGCAGAGATGCGGTGCGCCGGTGCCGAGGCGCGCGAACAGGTTCGGCGTGCGTTCCGTCCCGTCCCCGAACGGCAGGGAGAACACGGCGAAGCCGAGCCGGCGCAGCGCGTCGGCCAGCACCGCCTGCGCCCCGTCATCGGCCGGGGTGACCGACGCGCAGCGGATCAGCGCCTGGGCCAGCGGCAGCGCTCCGGACGAGGGCTGTTGCGCGTTCAATCGCGCAACAGCTCGTTGATCGCCGTCTTGGCGCGGGTGCGCGCATCGACCCGCTTGACGATCACGGCGCAGGCCAGGGACGGCAGCTGTCGGCCGTCCTCCCCGGGCAGCGCCGGCGGCAGCGTGCCGGGCACCACCACCGAGTAGGCCGGGACCCGCCCGATGAACACCTCGCCGCTGGCGCGGTCGACGATCCGGGTCGAGGCGCCCAGGAACACGCCCATCGACAGCACGCTGCCCTGCTCCACGATCACCCCTTCCGCCACTTCCGACCGGGCACCAATGAAGCAGTCGTCCTCGATGATCACCGGCGCAGCCTGCAGCGGTTCCAGCACCCCGCCGATCCCGGCGCCGCCGCTGATGTGGCAGTTGCGGCCGATCTGCGCGCAGCTTCCCACCGTCGCCCAGGTGTCGATCATGCTGCCGGCACCGATCCAGGCGCCGACGTTGACGAAGCAGGGCATCAGCACCACGCCGGGTGCCACGAAGGCGGAGCGCCGCACCACAGCGCCGGGCACCGCGCGGAAGCCGGCGGCGGCGAAGCGCGCGGTATCCCAGCCGGCGAACTTGATCGGCACCTTGTCGAAGGCCGGAGCACCACCGGAGCCCGGCACGGCCATGCTGTCGTTGAGCCGGAACGACAGCAGCACCGCCTTCTTCAGCCAGTCGTGCACGATCCAGCCGCCGGACGTTCCGCCGTCGGACGGCTCCGCCACCCGGAGCATCCCATCGTCGAGCGCCGCCAGCACCTGGTCGACGTCGTCGCGGTCGGTGCCGTCGGTCGTGGACGACAACGCGTCGCGCCGGTCCCAAAGGGCCTCGATCCGGTAGCGGAGGGCGTCGATGGTCATGAAACGGTCCGGCTGATGGCGATCTCCCGCCCGATGCCGGGCAGCATCGGCCCGAAGCACGGCGCGGACCATGCTCAGCCGGCCGGTCGCTGTCAACGCGACGTGATCGCTTCGCCGCCACAACCTGGCATAGTCGTTTACCAGCAGTTCAGCTTTCGCAGCGAGGATCGGGTTCGATATGAGATGCGATCCATGACCATGACCGGACCCGGCACTTCCCAGTCCTCCCAGCAGCCGGGCACGGCAGGCTTTGCCTCCGCCCTGATCGACAGCCGGGCGCGCTGGCGCGACCTCGCGCTGATCGCCTCCGACCTGACCTTCGAGACCGATGCGGGCGGCGCCTTCGTGCTGCTCGGCCCGGAGGAAGCGTTCGGCTGGACCACCCGCACCCTGCTCGGAATCGCGGCGGACACGCTGCTGGTCCGTCCGGACAGCGTGTCCGGCTTCAACCCGTTCCTGCCGGAAGTCGCGGTGCGTCGGCACCGCGCCTGGCTGCGTCGGCCGGACGGGGAGGCGGTCAGCATCCTGATCTCGGCAGCACCGCTGCACGCGCCGGACGGCAGCCTGGCCGGCGCGCGCGGCACCATCCAGGACAACACCGAACAGGACCGGCAGGAGGAGCGGCTGGTCGAATCCCTGCTGCAGCACCGGACGGTGAGCGAGATCAGCCGGCGCATGCGTCGCGCGGTGCTGCCGGACATGGTGATCAAGATCGGGCTCGAGGAGCTGCTGGACGCGACCGGCGCCAGCGGCGCGCTGGTGGTCGCCTGCGACACGGCGCCTCCGGCGACGGAGGCCGCCATGCCGCTGGCTGCGGATGGCAGGCCGGCCCCCGGCGGCATCGACGGCACGACCGTGCCGCGGCTGCTGTCGCGCATCCTGCACCGCGCCGGCGCGGCGTCCCCGGTCTCGGATCGCGAGATCACCGCGCATGTCTGCCGCGCCGCGGCAACGGCGGCGCCGTGGACCCGCGTGGAGACCCTGTTCGACCGACGCGTGATCCTGACCGCGATCGGCACCCATTTCTGCGAGCCGGTGGTGCTGGTGCTGTGGCGCGACGGCAGCCGCGTCTGGAGCAACGGCGACGCGGCGGTCAGCGCCGGCTTCCTGGCCTCCCTCGCCGGGGTGCTGGAACACGACCAGGTGCAGCGCGAGCTGGCACGGCAGTCCGGTGCCGACACGCTGACCGGGCTGCTGAACCGGGACGCCTTCACGGTGGAGGTCAACCGTCGCCTGGACCGGCTCGACGCCGAAGGCCTGTCGGCGACGCTGATGGTGGTAGGGCTGGACCGCTTCGGGGAGATCAACGACACGCACGGACCAGAGAAGGGCGACGATGCGCTGCGACAAGCGGCGCACGTGCTGCGCGACGCGGTGCGGCCGACCGACCTGGTGGCCCGGCTCGGCGGCGACATCTTCGCGCTGTGGCTCGACGGGGCGGACCAGTTCGCTGCCGCCGAGCGCGCCGAGGTATTGTGCCAGAAGGGAGTGGCGGTGACCCTGGCCGAGGGCATCCAGCTGCAGGTTTCGGTGGGCCTGACGACGCGGCCCAGCCGGTGCTTCGAGACGATCGAGACGCTGCTGGAACAGGCGCATGCCGCACTGGCGGCGATCAAGCTGGCCGGTGGCGGCCGGTGGCACTTCTACAACGAGGGAGTAGGCACGTGACCCCGTTCCGGCCCGACATGCTGCAGGACCTGGACACCAGGCCGGATGCCGCGGCCGACCGGCAGCCGCATCCGGCGATGGCGCCCGACACGGATCATCCGGCTCCGTCCCCTGCCCAGGCCCTGCTACCCCTGGTCCGCCGGCTGCTTCCTCCCGAACGCGAGGTGGAAGCGATGCAGCATGCGCAGCTTCTAGCGGCACGGATCGAGGCGCGGGTCGCGCAGTGCAGGACCGGGCTGATCAGGACACGGCTCGACACGGCTGCACCCGCGATGACCGCGCGGCTGGAGGCTGACACGGCGGAGCTTGACAGGGTCCTGCTGGAGCTGGCCGAAAGTCTCGACGCCGCATCCGCTCTGGTGCTGCTCGGCGATGACGGGTCCTGCCCGGACCTGGGCGGATTGCTGGATGCCGGCGTGCCGGCGCTTCGCGAGGCGGCGCTCGACGCGGTGACGCCCGGGAGTGCCGACCGCTTCGACGCGCTGTGCCAGGCTGCCTGCCTTGTCCAGATCCGCAACGCGATCAGTCGCCTGCCGCTTGGCGCCATGGACCGGGCGGCGCTGCGCCAGCGGATCGGCGAGAAGCTTTCCTCGGGCGCCACGGGTCCGGATGGGGGAGAGCCCGCCTTCCTTCATGCGCTGCGTCGCGGCGACCATGCCGCAGCCCTGGCACTGCTGTCCGCATCCGCCCTCGTACCCCGGGAGCTGGTCGCCGCGACGGTCGCCCTGCGTAACCAGCGCGGGCTGGTGAGCCTGGCATGGAAGGCCGGCTACTCGATGCGCTCCGCCGTCCTGCTGCAAAGCCAGGTTGCCGGGATCGCGCCGAGCGGCATCCTTTGCGCCACCGCCGATGGTGGCTGTCCGCTTGGCCGCAGCGAGATGGTGTGGCAGCTCGGCCTGCTGTCCCGCATGTCTCCCTGAGAAAGGCTGATCAGGACGCGCGGATCAGGGTTCCGGGTCCGGCGGAGGTGAACAGCTCGAGCAGGCAGGCGTGCGGAACCCGGCCGTCCAGGATCACCGCCGCGCGCGCCCCCTGCGCCACGGCCTGCAGGCAGGTCTCGACCTTGGGGATCATGCCGCCGGAGATGGTGCCGTCGGCGATCGCAGCGCGCGCCTCCTCGGCGGTCAGCTCCGGGATCAGCCGCTTGTTCGCGTCCAGCACGCCGGGCACGTCGGTCAGCATCAGCAGCCGGGTGGCGCTGAGCGCGCCGGCGACCGCGCCGGCCGCGGTGTCGGCATTGATGTTGTAGGTCTGGCCGTCCTCGCCGATGCCGACCGGGGCGATCACCGGGATCACCCCGGAGCCGGACAGCGCGTAGAGCACGCGCGTGTCGACCCGCTCCGGCTCGCCAACGAAGCCGAGATCCAGCACCCGCTCGATGTGGCTGTCCGGATCGCGCACGGTGCGGGTCAGTCGGCGGGCGCGAAGCAGGTTGCCGTCCTTGCCGGAAATGCCGACCGCCAGCGCGCCGGCGCGGTTGATCAGGGCGGCGACCTGCTTGTTCACCGAGCCGGACAGGACCATCTCGATCACGTCGACCATGGCGGCGTCGGTGATGCGCAGGCCGTCGACGAAGCTCGACTTGATGTCGAGCCGGTCCAGCATGGCGTTGATCTGAGGGCCGCCGCCATGCACCACCACCGGGTTGACGCCGACCAGCTTGAGCAGCGCGATGTCGTGGCCGAACGCTTCCGACAAGGTCGGATCGCCCATGGCGTGGCCGCCGTACTTCACCACGATGGTGTCGCCGGCATAGCGGC
>CAXUDP010000044.1:0-27725 GCA_964249735.1 uncultured Acetobacteraceae bacterium
AGCAGGATCACCTCGGGGCGGGTGGCGATGGTGCGGGCGATGCACAGGCGCTGCTGCTGGCCGCCGGACAGGGAAGTGGCGCTGGCGCGCAGCCGGTCCTTGACCTCGTTCCACAGCGCCACCCGGCGCAGCGCGTCCTCGATCCGCACCGCCATGTCGGCGCGCCCCAGCCGCTCGTGCAGCCGGATGCCGAACGCGATGTTGTCGGCCACCGACATCGGGAACGGGGTCGGCTTCTGGAACACCATGCCGACGCGCGAGCGCAGCCGGTTGGCATCCACGTGCGGGCCGACGATGTTCTCGCCGTCCAGCAGCACCTCGCCGGTGGCGCGCTGGCCGGGGTAGAGGTCGTACATCCGGTTGAGCACGCGCAGCAGGGTGGACTTGCCGCAGCCCGAGGGCCCGATCAGCCCGGTGACCTGACGCGCGGGGAAGTCCAGCGAGATCCCCTTCAGGGCCTGCGACGCGCCGTAATGGAAGTCGAGGTCGCGTATGGAGATCATCGGCCGGGCGGTGCCGGCGGCCGCCTTGGCCTCCAGCGACAGGCCCGGCAGCGGGTGGGAGGTCCGGTCGTCCATCACCTGTCCCCTCCGCGCAGGCCCAGCCGGGCTGCGATGTTGATCAGCAGCACGCCGGCGGTGATCAGCAGGGCGGCGGTCCAGGCCAGCTGCACCCAGTCGTCGGACGGCGAGCCGGCATACTGGTAGATGGTCACCGGCAGGCTCGCCATCTCGTGGTTCAGCGACAGCGACCAGTTGAGGTTGCCGAGCGAGGTGAACAGCAGCGGCGCGGTCTCGCCGGAGATGCGCGCCACCGCCAACAGCACCCCGGTCATCATGCCGCGGCGCGCCGCGCGCACGCAGACCAGCAGCACCACCTTCCAGTGCGGGGCACCCAGCGCCGCGGCGGCCTCGCGCATCGACAGCGGCACCAGGCGGAGCATGTCCTCGCTGGTGCGCACCACGATCGGGATCACCAGGATCGCCAGCGCCACCACCCCTGCCCAGCCGGAGAAATGGTGGAACGGCGCCACCAGCACGAGGTAGACGAACAGCCCGACCAGGATCGAGGGTGCGGACAGCAGCATGTCGGACACGAAGCGCACCGCGTTCGCGACCGCCGAGCCGGTGCCGAATTCGGCCAGGTAGATGCCGGCCAGCAGCCCCACGGGCGTGCCGATCAGGGTGGCCAGCACCACCTGGATGACGCTGCCGACGAGGGGATTGAGCAGGCCGCCGTTGCTGCCGGCCGGTGCGGTGACGTGGTCCAGCACGTGAAGCGTCAGCCCGCCGATGCCGTTGGCGACCAGGGTCCACAGGATCGACAGGAGGGCGGCCAGCACCACCAGCGTGGCGGCGAAACACAAGGCCGTCGCCACCGCGTCGGCGGCGCGACGGCGGCGAAGCAGGCCGAGGTCGCGTGCGGGCGTCCTGACGGCGGGGGCGATGGCGGACACCTTCCCGATCCTCAGCGCCGCAACGGCCGGCTGGTGCGCAGAAGCAGGCGCGAACAGGCGAGCGTGACGAAGGAGATCACCATCAGGATGAAACCGAGTGCCAGCAGCGCCGACAGCTTCAGGCTGCCGGCCGAGCTTTCGGGAAACTCCAGCGCGATCAGCGAAGCGATGGTGTTGCCTGGCGAGAACAGCGAGGCGCTGATCCGGTTGGTGTTGCCGATCACGAAGGTGACCGCCATGGTCTCGCCGAGCGCGCGGCCGAGCCCCAGCATGATGCCGCCGATCACCGCGGTGCGCGACCAGGGCAGCACCACCTGGCGCATCACGTCCCAGCGGGTGGAGCCGAGACCGTAGGCGCTTTCCTTCAGCACCGGCGGCATGGAGTTGAACACGTCGCGCATCACCGCGGCGATGAAGGGGGTCACCATCACCGCCAGGATCAGGCCCGTGGTGAGCAGCCCGGTGCCGAAGGGCGCGCCGGAAAAGAACGGGTGCAGCAGGCGCACGTGGCCAAGCGTGTGGATCAGCGGCGGCTGGATGTCGTGCGCCATGATCGGCACGATCACGAAGAAGCCCCACATGCCGAAGATGATCGACGGCACCGCCGCCAGCAGCTCCACCGCGGTGCCGAGCGGGCCGGACAGCCAGGACGGCGCCATCTCGGTCAGGCAGAACGCCACCCCGAACGCCAGCGGCACGGCGACGACGAGGCCGATCGCGGAAGTGACCAGGGTGCCGAACACCGCGGTCAGGGCGCCGTAATGGTCCAGCACCGGGTTCCAGACCGAGGAGGACAGGAAGCCCCAGCCGAAGGTGGAGAAGGCCTGACGTCCGCCGGCCAGCATCACCGCGATGATGCCGCCGATCAGCAGCAGGACCACCAGGCCGCAGGCGCGCACGATGCCGGCGAAGACGGGATCGCCCCAGTCGCTTTCCCTGGACCGTTCCCTGGTGGCTCCGGCGAGGCTGGCGTCGGTGGTCATGCGCGCTCCGGTTCCGGGTCAGGCCGCCTGGCGGTCACTGTCCCAGGGTGGGGGCGCCGGGAACGTTGGTCCAGGCGTGACGGATCGTCGTCTGTACCGAAGCCGGCAGGGGCACGTACTGCAGCGAGCGCGCGGTGTCCGCCCCGTTGCGGAACGCCCAGTCGAACAGGCGCAGCACCGCGGCGCTGCGCGCGGTGTCCTTGGGGTTGATCGGCAGCAGCACGAAGGTCGCCGATACGATCGGCCAGGCACCGGCCGCCGGGGTATCGAGCAGGTCGACCGCGAAGAACTGCGCGGCCGCCCAGTCGGCGCTGTCGGCGGCCCTGGTGAAGCTGTCGAGGCTGGGCGCCACGAACGCGCCGGCCTTGTCCTGGAGCAGGGTGGTGGTCAGGCCGTTCTTGTTGGCATAGGCGTACTCGACATAGCCGATGCCGCCTTCGGTGTTGCGCACGGTGGCGGCGACGCCGTCATTGCCCTTGGCGCCGGCGCCGGTGGGCCAGGCGATGGAGGACGCGGCGCCGATCTTCCCCTTCCAGTCCGGGCTTTCCTTGGCGAGGTAGGAGGTGAACACGAACGTGGTCCCGGAGCCGTCGGCGCGGTGCACCGCCGCCACCGCGGTGTCGGGCAGCTTCAGGCCCGGGTTCAGGGCTGCGATCTTCGGATCGTTCCAGGTGGCGATGTCGCCGGAGAACAGGCCGGCCAGCACCGCACCGGTCAGGCGCAGCCGGTTCGAGCCGATCCCGGGCAGGTTCACGATCGGCACCACGCCGCCCAGCACGGTGGGAAACTGCAGCAGCATGTTCGACGCGAGCTTCGGGCCTGCCATCGGCGCGTCGGAGGCGCCGAAATCCACCGTGCGGGCGATCACCTGGTTCTGTCCGGCGCTGGAGCCGAGCGTCTGGTAGTTCAGCACCACGCCGAGCGGCGCCTTGGCCGCAGCACCCCAGGCGCCATAGATCGGTGCCGCGAAGGAGGAGCCGGCGCCGGTGACGTCGATGGCCGAGGCGGGGGACGCGGCCGAGACCAGCCCGAGCAGGATGGCCGCGGCACCGCAGGCGGCAGCGCGCAGGGGGAGCCGGCTCGACGAACGCATCTCGTGTTCCTTGGTGCGGGACGAGGCGCGTCCGGTCGGCGCCCCTGGTCGAGCGCCTTCTAGTCGGCGCTGGTGGCGCCGTTGTTTCAATCAGATGACAGTTCGATGACAACGATCCGGCCCCGGGCGATCCGGTGGCCGGACGGAGCTAGGCGGACTTCTTCATCGCCTTGGTCACCTGGTCCGACCGCTGCTGCCAGAACGCCATGTCAGCGGCCTTGCTGAACATCACCCTGGTGCCCTTGCCGCCCTGACTCACCCGGATCTTGCCGCCGTTGCGGGCGCGGTGGTCGGCCAGCCATTCGAGCAGCACCGGGTCCTGGCTTCCACGCCCCTCGAACTCGAGGATCCCGGCGATCTCTTCCTCTTTGTGACGTCTGACCATGGGTCCCTCCTCCTGGGCGATCGCCCGGTATGACCGCAGATGTTCCAGGCAAGGCAGCGGGCGACGATCGGCCGCCAGGACATCCTGCGATGTCCCGGTGCGGGCGGCACGAGTTGCCGTCTTATGACTGCTTCCGCTGTGGCCCGCCATGCCGGATCGGCAGATCGGGAGCCTCGCCCATTCCAATTTGGTTGTCCCCACGCCGTCCTGCAACGGCACGGGGCACAAGGATCAGGCCGCCAGATCCTCCCTGAGCGAGGCGATGTCGATCACGTAGCGGAACCGCACCTCGCCCTTCTCCACGTCCTTGTAGGCATGGTTGACCTGCTGGATCGGGATCACCTGGATGTCCGGGCCGATACCGTGCTCGGCGCAGAAGTCCAACACCTCCTGGGTCTCGGCGATGCTGCCGATGATCGAGCCGGCGACGCTCTTGCGGTGCATCGCGCGCTCCTGATTGTTCACCGGGGCGAGCGGCTCCAGCGCGCCGACCACGGCCAGGGTGCAGTTCCGCTTGAGCATGGCGACGTAGGGGTTGACGTCGTGCTTCTCAGGAATGGTGTCGAGCATGAAGTCGAAGCTGTTCTTGAGTGCCGCCACCGCCGCCTTGTCGGTGCTCAGCACCGCCTTGACACCCAGCTTCCCCGCCTCGGCCAGCTTCTCCTCCGACCGGGTGAACAGCGTGACCTCGGCACCCATCGCCCGGGCCAGCTTGGCCGCCATGTCGCCAAGCCCGCCGAAGCCGATGATGCCGACCTTGTGGCCGGGCTTCACGCCCCAGTGCTTCATCGGCGAATACGTGGTCACGCCGGCGCACAGGATCGGCGCCGCGACCTCCGGCTTCAGGCCGGCCGGGATGCGGAGCACGAAGTCCTCGGCCACCACCATGACGGTGGAGTAGCCGCCATAGGTGTTGTCGCGGCCATAGGAGTTGGTCTTTTCCGGCGACATCGCCGCCGGCACCATCGGGCCGTTATAGGTGGCGAGCCAGCTGTTCGGGCCTTCGCAGTAGTTCTCCTCGTGCGCGTGGCACGGCTCGCAATGGCGGCAGCTGTCGATCATGCAGCCGACGCCGACGAGGTCGCCGACCTTGTGCCGCGTGACCGAGGCGCCGACACGCGTCACCCGTCCCACCGCCTCGTGGCCGGGCATGCACGGGTATACCGTGTTGCCCCACTCGTTCTTCACCTGGTGGATGTCGGAATGGCAGACGCCGCAGAACAGCACCTCCATCTCGATCTCGCCCGGCTTCGGGTCGTCGCGCTCGAACTCCAGCGGCTTCAGGCGGCTGAAGGAATGGTTGGCGGCATAGCCGATTGCCTTGGTCATGGATCTGTCCTGTTGCTAGCGCGGGTGGAAGCGGAAGAGCTGCGTCTGCGCGACGCCCGGCCCCTGCCAAGCCTTCATGTCCGGGATGTGCGAGGCGGTCACGTAGATCGCGCCGTCCGGGCCCTCGGCCATGCTGTCTGGCCAGAGCAGGCGCGGATCCTCCACCACGGTGGTGAAGCGGCCGTCCGGCTCCATGCGCCGCACCGCGAACTCCTCCGCCGCAGTCAGCAGCATGCCGGCCCGCCGGCTGGACCAGTAGCCGTCGGTCACGAACGTTCTCGCCGCCACCTGCACCTTCCCGCCCAGCGCCTGCGGCGTCAGCGTATGGTCGAACAGGGCGGCGAGCGGCACCCGGTACATGGTCTGCCCGGTGGTGGCCTGCCAGAACACGGTGCGGTCGTCGGGGCTCAGCATGATGCCATCGGCGGAGAAGTGCGCCGGCTGGCCGTCCAGCATCTGCAGGGGCTTGCCGCTGACAGTGATGGTCACGGTCTTCTCGAACTGCGTGCTCGGATGCCCGACCAGCACGCGCCGCGCCGCGCCGGTCTCCACGTCGAACGCGATCAGGCAGCCAGGAGCGCCGGAGTTGGTCATCACCGCCCGCCTGCCGTCGGCGGTGAAGCGGATGTCGTTGAGGTAACTGCCTTGCGACGCCACGTCGGGGCCGAACCGGTAGACCCGCTTCACCGTGTTGGCGGAAAGGTCGATGCAGACCAGCTTGGGTCCGCCAGGCACCTCGAAGGTCAGCCCGGGTGCTGCAGGATCGAGCACCCAGAGGCGGTCCTGCGCATCCACGGTCACGCTCTGCACGCAGACGAAGCTCCGGTCGGGCTTCGCCGAAGACGCGTCGGCGTTGCGGAACGCGTTCCAGTTCTTGTCCGGATACGGCGTCAGCGCGCCGTCCGGGCCGACTTCCGCCACCGAGATCGCGACGTCCTCCTCCCAGCGCGGGAAGTTCACGAAGATCCGGCCCTTTGCCGACACGCCGACGCCGGTCACCTGCCTCGGGCTGGTGAAGGTCGCGACCAGCTCGAGCGGGCTCGCCGCCGCGCGGGCTCCGGTCGCGGCCAGAAGCGAGGCCGCCGCAGCGCCCGACAGCAGGTCGCGACGGCGCAGCGGGAAGCGGGGCATGGCATCCTTCATCGCGCTCACCTCAGACCGGCACGAAGGCGCCAAGCGCCTCCGGCCATGGCCCGCGGGTGGTGTCGAGCCCGGCCACCTCAGGCAGGGTCACCACGCCGCCGCCTGCCGCCGCCTGGTAGATCGCCGCCATCAGCTTCATGTCCTGCAGGCCTTCCGCGCCGCCGGTGCGCGGCTCCTGCTTTGCGTGCAGCGAGGCGGCGAAGGCGTCCATCTCCTGCGCGAACTGGCTTTTCGGCGAGAACCGCCGGGTCTCGGTGGCGCTTGCCTTGCCAGCCTTGCGGTTGATCGCGAGCTGCAGGTTGTCGTAGCCGAAGGCCGGGTCGATGCCGAACCAGCCGGTCTGGGCATGCACGCGCAGGAACCGGCTTTCATGGAAGCTGTAGGCGGACGTGCCGCTGGCGACGACACCCGACGGGAAGCGCAGCGTGAAGGTCGCCACGTCCTCGATCTCGCGGAAGCGCGGGTCGTTCTTCGGCTGCGTCATCTGCGCGGTGATCGCCACCGGCTCCTCGCCGGTGATGTATCGGAACGCGTTCAGGCAGTACAGACCGACATCGGGCAGCGAGCCGCCGCCCGCCATCGCCTTGATCTGCCGCCACTGCCCGTTGGGCGCGTCGTTCTGTCCGTTCACCGCCTCGATCATCTGCACCGTGCCATAGGCCTTGGAACGCGCCATCTGGATGATGGTGCGGTGCTCAGGCGTGTACTGCAGCCGGTAGGCGATCATCAGCGAGCGGTTGGCCGCCTTGCAGGCGTCGACCATGGACTGCGCCTCCGCCACGCTCGCCGCCATCGGCTTCTCGCACAGCACGTGCTTGCCTGCCTGGGCGGCGCGAATGGTGAACTCGGCGTGCAGGGCGTTGGGCAGCACGATGTAGACGATGTCGATCTCGGGGTTGTCCTTGATCCGGTCGAAGTTCTTGTAGTCGTACAGGTTCTTCTCCGGCACGCCGTGCTGGGCGGCGACGATCCGCGCCTTTTCCGGCTCGCCGCTGACCAGCGCCACCACGCGCACGCTTTTCGCCTCGGCGAAGCCGGGAAGGATGTTCTCCAGCGCCAGCGCGCCCAGCCCGACCACCGCGACGCCGAGCCGCTTGTTCGGCGGCATGGGGTTGGGCACGGTGCCGTTGGCTTCGCTGGCCTGATGCAGCGGCGGCAAGGTGACGGTGCCGTCCTTGACCATCCCGCGCAGGTCCTGCGGCTCCTGCTGTCCGCCGGTCAGGGTGGCGCCGAGGGCGGGTGCGACGAGACCGGCGCCGGCCAGGCCGACCGTGCTGCCGAACAGGGTGCGGCGGGTGAGGTCGGGCATGCGGCGGGTCTCCGGAAGCGAGCGTGGCGCTAGAACCCTGCCCTTCCCGGCCGGTTGCCGCTCCGGCTCATCCCCTCGGCGTGATCGGCACCTGCGGCGGCGGGCGCAGCGGGTCAAGCGTCGGCATCTGTCCCGGACGCGCCGCCTCGATCGCCCGGAACTGCGCCACGTTGCGCAGGTGGTCGGCGAGGCTGGCGGAAAAGGCGTGGCCGCCGCTGCCGTTGGCGACGAAGTACAGCAGGTCGCCCTGCGCCGGATGCGCCACCGCCTGGAGTGCCGCCAGCCCCGGCGCGCTGATCGGGCCGGGCGGCAGGCCGGGGATGACATAGGTGTTGTAGGGGTTCGGCTGCATCAGGTCGGAGCGGGTCAGCGGACGCGGCAGCGGGCCGAGCCCGCCGGCGGCGGCATAGGACACGGTCGGGTCGGATTGCAGCTTCATGCCCTGCCTGATCCGGTTCAGGAACACTTCCGCCACCAGCGGCCGCTCGTTGGAGAGCGCGGTCTCGCGCTCGACGATGCTGGCCAGCACCAGAAGCTGCTCCGGATCCGACAGCGGCACGGACGGGTCGCGCCCGGCCCAGACCATGGCGAGCGTCCGCCGCAGCGCCGCGTGCATGCGCCCGAGCAGCGCCCGGCGCGACGTGCCCAGCTCGTAGTCGTAGGTTTCGGGCAGCACCCCGCCTTCCGCCGGCAGGTCGAACCCGTCGGTCAGGGCGGGAGCGCGATCGACCAGGCCGGCAATTTCCGCCGCCGGCAGCCCTTCGGGAACCGTCAGCTCGTGCTGCACCGGACGGGCATGGCGCAGCACCGCGAGCACCGCCAGCAGCGAGGCGTGGGCAGGGAACCGCAACTCGGCCGCGTGCAGCGGCAGGCTGCGATCGGTGATCCGTGCCAGCACGGCGAACAGCAGCAGTTCCAGCTGCCCGGGCGGCAGCACACGGTCGCCCTGCAGCACCGCGGCCACCGCGCGCAGGCGACCATGCGGCACCACGAGATCCATCGCCTGCGGCAGCGGGCCGTCGCGGGTGGCCAGGACGCGCAGCCCGAGCGCGCCGGCGCCGCACAATCCGGCCAGCACCAGCAGCAGGACCAGCAACCTGCGCATCAGCGCGTACAGGCTCCGGTGGCGCAGTTCAGAGGCCGCGCACCACCAGGCTGGCGTTGGTGCCGCCGAAGCCGAAGCTGTTGCTCAGCGCCACGCTGATCGGCCGGCGCTGCGCCTCGTGCGCCACCCGGTCGATGACGCTGGAACGCGACGGCGCATCGAGGTTCAACGTCGGGGGTGCTGCGTCGTCGCGGATCGCCAGCAGCGAGAAGATCGCCTCGATGGCGCCGGCCGCGCCCAGCAGGTGGCCGGTGGCGGACTTGGTGGACGACATCGCCAGGTTCTTCCCGTGGTCGCCGAACAGGCGCTCGACCGCTTCGAGCTCGAGGTCGTCGGCCATGGTGGAGGTGCCGTGGGCGTTGACGTACTGGATGTCCTCCGGGCCCAGCCCGGCGCTTTTCAGCGCCTTGACCATGGCACGGTAGGCACCGGCATGGCCCTCGGCGGGGGCGGTGATGTGGTGCGCATCGCCGGACAGGCCGTAGCCGATCACTTCGCCGTAGATCCTGGCGTCGCGTGCCCTGGCGTGCTCGTACTCCTCCAGCACCAGGATGCCGGCACCCTCGCCCATGACGAAGCCGTCGCGGTCCCTGTCCCACGGGCGCGAGGCGCGGCCCGGGGTCTCGTTGAAGCCGGTGGACAGGGCGCGCGAGGCGCAGAACCCGGCGATGCCCAGCGCGCAGACCGCCGCCTCAGCGCCGCCGGCGACCATGACGTCGGCATCGCCCAGCATGATCAGGCGCGCCGCGTCGCCGATCGCGTGCACGCCGGTGGCGCAGGCGGTAACGGCGGAATGGTTCGGCCCCTTGAAGCCGAACCGGATCGAGACGTGGCCGGAGATCAGGTTGATCAGCGCGGACGGGATGAAGAACGGCGACACCCGTCGCGCCTTGCCCTCGTGCACCTGGATCGACGTCTCGTAGATGGTCTGCAGGCCGCCGATGCCGGAGCCGATCATGACGCCGGTCGCCTCGCGATCCTCCTCCGTGGCCGGAACCCAGCCGCTGTCGGCGACGGCCTCGGCGGCGGCGACCATGCCGAGATGGATGAAGCGGTCCATCTTCTTCTGGTCCTTGTGCGGGATCCAGTCGTCGAGGGTCAGCCCGCCATCCGCGGCGAGGCCGGCCGGCACCTCGCCGGCCACCTGCGCCTGGAGGCCCGACGGGTCGAAGGCGGCGATCCGGTCGATGCCGGACCGCCCCTCGAGCAGCCGGCCCCAGACCGTCCCGACGCCGATGCCGAGCGGACTCGCGATCCCCATTCCGGTGACGACCACGCGCCGGCGGCCGGAGGAGGATGGTCCGGCCATGCCGGAAGAAGGGTGGCTGTCGCTCGCCATGGTCCGGTCCCGGATCAGCGGTAGGGTGACGCCGCGGGCGGCGTCAGGCCGCCTTCTGCTTCTCGATGTAGTCGATCGCGTCCTTCACGGTGCTGATCTTCTCGGCCGCGTCCTCGGGGATCTCGACCCCGAACGCTTCCTCGAACGCCATCACCAGCTCGACCGTGTCGAGGCTGTCCGCACCCAGGTCGTCGATGAACGAAGCTTCCGGGGTCACCTTGCTGTCCTCGACTCCGAGGTGCTCGACCACGATCTTCTTAACCTTGTCGGCGATTTCGCTCATCTGATCTGCTTCCCTAGGTGCCCTTGGATCCGCGGGCGGTTCGATCGTTCGTCCCGTTCCTGCCGTCCGAACCCCGATCGTCCCGAAGGACAAACCCGAGCTCCAGACGTAACGACCGCTCCGGACGAAGCAGCGGCCGCTTAGCATGGTTCCCGCGACGCCGCCAAGGCGGTGCCGTGGAACCGCGTCGCCTTGTCTCAGCTCATCGCCATGCCGCCGTTGACGTGCAGCGTAACGCCGGTGACCCAGGCCGCCTCCTGCGACGACAGATAAACCACCGCGGCCGCGATGTCGTCCGGCGTTCCCATCCGCCCGAGCGGAATCGCCGCGTTGAGCTTGGCCTTGTGCTCGGCGGGCAACCCTTCGGTCATGGCGGTGTCGACGAAGCCGGGGGAAACCACGTTCACGGTGATGCCGCGCGAGCCCACCTCCTGCGCCAGCGACTTGCTCATGCCGATCAGCCCCGCCTTGGCAGCCGCGTAGTTCGCCTGGCCGCCGTTGCCGGTGGTGCCGACGATGGAGCCGATGGAAACGATGCGGCCCGCGCGACGGCGCAGCATGCCCTTCAGCGCGGTGCGGGCGAGGCGGAACGGGGCAGCCAGGTCCACCTCCATCACCCGGGCCCAGTCCTCGTCCTTCATGCGAATTGCCAGCATGTCGCGGGTCAGGCCGGCGTTGTTCACCAGGATCGACAGCGGCGCCCCGCAGGCGGCCTCGGCGGCCGCGACCAGCGCGTCGGGTGCTGCCGGATCGGACAAGTCGGCCGGGCACGGGTGCGCGCGCTCGCCCAGCTCCGCTGCCAGCGCCTCGAGCGCGTCCCGCCTGGTACCGGACAACGCCACGACGGCGCCCTGTCGGTGCAGCGCGCGCGCGATGGCGGCGCCGATCCCGCCCGAAGCGCCGGTCACCAGCGCGGTCTGGCCGTCGAGCCTGAACATGGGAGAAGGGGTCCTGTTCGCTTGTGTGGGGGTCAGAGCGCCTTGAGCAGCGCCTCGATCTCGTCCGGCGAGCCGGCGGAACGGTTGGCGGCATCGGGCAGGATCCGCTTGACCAGCCCGGACAGCACGCGGCCCGCGCCGAGCTCGACGAAGCTGTCGATGCCGATAGCACCCATCGCCTGCACGCTTTCGCGCCAGCGCACGGTGGCGGTCACCTGCTCGACCAGCAGGGCACGGATCCGGTCCGGCGCCGTCACCTTGGCGGCGGTGACGTTGGCGATCAGGGGCACGGAGGGAGCCATGACCGCCGCCCGCTCCAGCGCCTCGCCCATCGCCTCCGCGGCAGGCCGCATCAGCGAGCAGTGGAACGGCGCCGACACCGGCAGCGGCATCGCCCGCTTCACCCCACGCGCCTTGGCGATGTCGATCGCACGCGCGACCGCGCCGGCCGCGCCTGAGATCACCACCTGGCCGCCGCCGTTGTCGTTGGCGACCGCGATCACCTCGTCCGCCGCCTGCCCGCCGTCGGCCACCGGCACCGCGGCGGCTGCGGCGCAGATCTCGTGCGCCTGCGCCAGCTCGACCCCGAGCAGGGCCGCCATGCCGCCCTCGCCCGCCGGCACCGCCTTCTGCATGGCGTTGCCGCGCAGCCGCAGCAGCCCGGCGGTCTCGGCGATGCCGAGGCTGCCGGCGGCCGCCAGCGCGGAGTACTCGCCGAGCGAGTGCCCCGCCACCAGCGTCGCCCGGTCGGCGAGCCGCCAGCCGCCTTCGCGCTCCAGCACCCGCAGCACCGCCAGCGACACCGCCATCAGCGCCGGCTGGGCGTTCTCGGTCAGGGTCAGCTCCTCGGCGGGACCCGAGAACATCAGCTTGGACAGCTTCTGGCCCAGCGCCTCGTCCACCTCCTCGAACACCTCGCGCGCCGGCGCGAAGGCGGCCGCCAGGTCGCGGCCCATGCCGGCGAACTGGCTGCCCTGACCGGGGAAGATGAAGGCGTGCACGGGCATGGGGAGACATTCCAGCTGTTGTGTGGGTATCGGGATGTGGAGACGGTGCCGATACCGGCCCGGACGTCGAACGGCCGTTGTGCGGACGCTGAGATGGAGGACGAGGTCGCCGGCTGTCAATCTTGGGGCCCGGGCCCCTCGGACCGGTCGCTACAAGGTGGCGAACATCCCCACCGCTGCCGCCGCCATCACCGCGGTCGCGATCCAGCCGACCACGCGCAGGGAGGGTGGCAGCACGAACCGGCCCATGATCGACGGCAGGCAGGCGATGCGCATCGTCAGCGCCATCACCGGCACCGCCGCCACGCCGTTGACCACCGCACTCCAGAACAGCGCCTTGACCGGATCGATGTGCACCTGGCTCATGGCGCAGCCGAGCGCGATTAACGCCGCCAGCGCCCCGTAGAAGGCCCGCGCCCGCGCTGGCCGATATCCCGCCCGACCACCCAGCCCAGGCTCTCGCCCAGCGCATAGGCGGTCGAGCCGGCCAGCACCGGCACCGCCAGCAGGCCGGTACCGATGATGCCGAGCGCGAACAGCGTGAACGCGAAGCGCCCGGCGATCGGACGCAGCGCGAGTGCCGCCTGCGACGAGGTCTGGATGTCGGTCAGGCCGTACGCGTGCAGGGTAGCTGCGGTGGTCACCATGATCGACAGCGCCACCAGGTTCGACACCCCCATGCCGATCCAGGTGTCGGCCCGTATGCGCCGGAACTCCGAGGCCGCGGTGTCGGGACCGCGCAGCAGCGGCATCGCGCCCGGCCGCCGTGCGATCTCCTCGGCCTCCTCCTGCCAAAAAAACAGGTAGGGGCTGATGGTGGTGCCGAGCACGGCCACGATCACCGTCAGGTTGGCGGCGTCGAGCGTGGCGTGCGGGACCACGAGCCGGCGCAGCACCAGCCCCCGGGCACGTGCACCACCAGCGCCACCGCCACGTAGCTCAACAGCGAGCACGCCAGCCACTTCAGCACCGTGACATAGCGGGCGTAGTGCACGAACGTTTCCAGCACGATCGACAGCACGCCGAAGCCGATCACGTACGGCAGCAGCTTGCCGCCCGCCACCAGCTGCAGGGCGGCGCCCATCGCGCCGAGATCGGCACCCAGGTTGATGACGTTGGCGACCACCAGCGCCGCCAGGATCGATCCCACCATCCAGCCCGAGTAGTGGTGCAGCATGTTGCCGGCGAGCCCGCGCCCGGTCACCCGGCCGATCCGCGCGCTGATCTCCTGGATCGCGCACATCAGCGGCCAGGAGAACAGCAGGGTCCAGGCCAGGCCATAGCCAAACTGGGCGCCGGCCTGGGCGTAGGTCGCGATCCCGCTCGAATCGTTGTCCGAGGCGCCGGTGATCAGGCCGGGGCCCAGCATGCGCAACAGTCCCGGGCGCTCCGGTCCCGGAACCGGCGGATGCAGGGCGATGTCCGGCGGCTGGAGGATCGGCTCGGTTCAGGACCCATTGCCGCACCCTACACCGACCGGTGCCGGCGGCGGTACCGGCTGCGCCTTAGCCCGGCTTCTGCAGCACCAGCAGCACCTGCGGCAGCCTGACCGGGTTGTCGAGGAAGTCGATCAGCCGGAACAGGTGGCCCCATTTCTTGACCACGTAGCCGCGCGGGATCACGGCCTCGCCGTAATGCGATTGCGGATGCGGCGGCTGGGTGGAGGCGGCGTGGAGGAAGTGTCCGGCCTCGTAGCGCGAGTTCTCCAGCGGCTCGTCGACGAAGCTGTCGGCGCAGGCCTCGTACCACGGATGCTCCAGCCGTATCCCCGAAGCCCGGCGCACGCGCTGCTCGGCGCAGAAGCCGATGAAGCGCCGGCTCTGGGTGGTGATCAGCAGCAGGCCGCCGGGCTTCAGCAGGCGGAAGAACTCCTCGATCCAGCGCAAGGACAGGAACTCGTCGAGATGGCTGAACACCGACCAGGAGATCACGTAGTCCAGGCTTTCCGGTGCCAGGATCATCGGCGGGGTCAGCTGGCAGGACAGGAAGTTGACGCTCGGGTTGCAGCGCCTGGCCTCCATCAGGAAGCGCGAGGTGGAGTCCGCGCCGAACAGGTTGGCGGGCTCGATGTCCTTCATGAACAGGCGCAGCATGCGGCCCCAGCCGCAGCCGAAATCCAGCATGGTCCGGTGCGGCGCCAGCGGCCGGCCGGCATAGGCGCAGTACGACTTGATCTCGCGGAAGAACACGTGCGCCTCGTGCAGCGACACCTCGCCGGCATGGCCGTGTATCTCGCGCTGCAGCTCCTCGGCCGGGAAACCCGGCATCGCCACGCCCTCGATGTCGGGCACCCGGAGCGAGGAGACCAGGATGTCGAGCCAGCTCTCGTCGCTACGGTCCCGGAACGTCTTGAACAGCGCTTCGGCGCCGCTGGCATGGTACATGAAGGAGCGCCACCCGGTTCGATCGGTCCCGAGACTAACGTTTCGATAGAAGGCTGTCGATCGTTCTGCGCCCGACCAGGAGCAGGACGTCGAGGAGGATGGCGGGCACCTCGCGCAGCCGCCAATGCCAGCGGCGCCAGAACCGGTGCGCGGCAGGCGCGCGGGGCGGTGGCACCGCACGCGCCGGAACGCCGGCCAGCCGAAGCAGGAGCAGGCAGCGCGGCAGGTGGTAGGCGCTGCTGGCTGCCCATACCGGTCCGGTATGGCGGATCCGGCGCAGCATCGCCCGGCAGGCAAACACCGAGCCCAGCGTGTTCCGTGCCGTGTCCTCGGGAAGGATCCGCGCCTCCGGCACCCCGGCGGCACGCAAGGCGGCCGCCATCACCGCCGCCTCCGCCGGGCCGTGCCGGCCGATCCCGCCGGTCGGCAGGTAGAGCGGCGGCACCGCCATCCGCTCGCCGAACGTTTGCGCCGCGTCGACCCGCCGCGCCAGGGTGGGGGTCGGGCTGCCGTCCGGGCGCACCCCGGCGCCGAACACGATGATCGCCGCCGGCCCGGTCACGGCGGCGGACGCAGCGGCACCCGGCACCGCGACAACGCCGTAGCGATCCGGACATGGTCGAACGTGTCCGCCGTGACTCCGCCCACGCCGTCGATCAGCCGGAGGATCGGCCTGGCCAGGGCCGGCAGCGGCAGCGTCCCCGGCGCGATAAGGCCGGGGATCGCCTGGCTGCCGACCAGCCGCTTCGCCGCGTCGAACGGTGCGCGCGACGGACAGGAAGGGGTCTCGGACCGGTCCGCCAGGCTGCGGTCGCGCTCGTCCGCGGCCCGGCCCTCAGGCACGGAGCATGCCGGCGCGGGCGGACGGCTCAGGCACGCGGAGTCAGGCGGCCGCGCTGCCAGGCCTCGGCCGCCTCGTCGGCGCTCATGCCGTCCCGTCGCATGGCGTGCTCCAGCGCGCTGACCACCGGGTTGCCCAGGGTGAGCTCGTCGAGCTCGTCCAGGAGGTCAGAGTCGAGCCTGGCGCGCAGGCCGGCGCGGAGCAGCAGCCGCGCTTCCTGCGGGCCGCCCAGCGTTCCGTGCGGGTCGGCCAGCGCCCGCAGCCGGCCGCCATGCGCCAGCGCGTGCGGCTGCCACAACGGCAGCACCACGGCATCCCCGGCGTCGAGCGCCGCCTCGGCCTGCGCATGCGCCGCCTCGTCGTCCAGCACCTCCAGCCGGTAGCCGGCCGTCTCGAGCCCGTATGCGGCGGCGACGCGGCGGGCGTGGGGTTCCAGCCGGCGCGGCAGCACGATGGTCCGGTCGAGCCGTGCCGCGATCTCCGGCCGCGGGAGGTCGGCAAGCGAACGGAAACCCGGCAGGTCCAGCGCGGCCGGCACCGCCCACAGCAGGAACGGCCGGTAGAGCACTCCGCCCAGCACGTCCATCCGCTGCCGGTCGACTAGGTCCTGCGCCAGCCCGGCATCGAGGTCCGGCAGCCAGACGGTCGCCAGCAGGTCGATGCGGCCCTCCTCCACCTGCCGGACCAGCGCGTCGCGGTCCGCCGCCACCAGCATCTCCACCTCGAGATCGTGCGCCTCCAGCACGCGCAGCACCGCGGCCGCGGCGGCCTGGTGCTGCCGGGTGTCGAGGTGGCCCAGGGTCAGGCTCCCGGTCAGGTTCGACGTGACGCTCATCGGATGGTGCTTCCCCGGGGCGAGGCGGCGGTTGCAGCAAATGCCGCCGGCTTCCGCAAGGGGATCGCGATCAGCTCGGCAGCAGGCCTGCGGTCTGCAGCAGCAGGGCGGCGTTCAGCAGGCAGACGAAGCCGACCATCGTCCCGGCCATGACCAGGGTCCGCCCCGTCATGCGGAACCGCCCCATCACCGCAGCGTCGCGTCCGATCAGCAGCAGCGTGACCATCGGCAGCGGCAGCACGAAGCTCAGCACCACCTGGCTCCAGATCAGCGCGCCCGTCACGTTCGCGCCGAGCCCGATCACGACGAAAGACGGCACCATGGTGACCAGCCGGCGCACCCAGATCGGGATCCGGGTGCGGACGAAGCCCTGCATCACCACCTGCCCGGCCATGGTCGCGACCAGCGAGCTCGACAGGCCCGAGGCCAGCAGCGACAGCAGGAAGATCAGCGCCGCCGCCCGGCCAAGCAGCGGGGTCAGGGTGTGGAACGCGCCGTCCAGGCTGTCGATCGCGGAATGGCTGCCGTGGAAGCAGGCGGCCATCACCACCATGGCCATGTTGACCAGCCCCGCCCCGGTCAGCGCGAACACCACCTCGCGGTTGGAATAGCGGACCATCCGCGCCCGCGCGTCGTCGTCGTGCAGCGCCACCCGGTCCTGGGTCAGGCTGGAATGAAGGTACATGGCGTGTGGCATCACCGTGGCGCCGACCAGGCTGATGCACAGCGTGACCGCCCCGCCATCCGGCAGGCTCGGCACGAGGCTGTGACGGGCCACCGCACCCCAGTCGGCCGGCACGATCAGCAGCTCAGCCAAGTAGCTGACGCTGATCACGCTCACCAGGGAGGCGATCAGCACCTCCAGCGGACGGAAGCCGCGGCCCTGCAGGCCGAGCAGCAGCATCGTCAGCACGCCCATCGCCCCCATCGCCGGCAGGAGCCCGACGTGAAGCAGCAGCGACAGCCCGACCGCGCCGCCGACGAACTCGGCGAGGTCGGTCGCCATCGCCGCCAGCTCGGTCAGCACCCACATCGCGACCGCGGTGCGGGCCGAGTAGCGCTCGCGGCACAGCTCGGCCAAGTTGCGTCCGGTGACGATTCCGAGCCGGGCGGCCTGCGCCTGGAAGAACATCGCGATCGCGTTGGCCAGCAGCACCACCCACAGCAGCGCATAGCCGTAGCGGGCGCCGGCCTGGATATTGGTGACGTAGTTGCCCGGATCGATATACGCCACCGACGCCACCAGCGCCGGCCCGGCCAGCGCCAGCACGCCGCGCAGGCCCTGGGAGCGCCCGGCCAGCGTCTCGCTCAGGGTGAAGCGGGTGCGCTCGCTGAGGGTGGTCATGCGGGCAATGTAGCTTGGGCTACAATTCGGTCAACCGGCACAACGGCGCTAGGCTCCATGCCGCAATGAGCCGCGCACCTTCTCCTTCCGCTTCCCCACCGTCCGGCGACCGGCCGGTGCAGGCCGAGCACCACGACCGGGCACGGGTCGCGCAGGCCCGGGTGCTGCTGGAGGACTACGTCGAGCTGATCGCCGACCTCGGTGCGGAAGGCGCGCTGGTCGGGCCCACGGCGCTCGCTCGCCATCTCGGCGTGTCGCACGCCACCGTGATCAAGTGCATCGTGCGCATGGGCCGGGACGGGCTGGTGACCAGCCTGCCCTATCGCGGCGTAGCCCTGACCGAGGCCGGGCTCGCCCTGGCCGCCACGGTGCGGCGCCGGCACCGGGTAGTGGTGGCGCTGCTGCGTGCGGTCGGCGTGCCGGAAGCCGACGCCGAGGCCGACGCGGAAGGCATCGAGCACCATGTGTCCGGCTCGACCCTGGCGGCATTCGAACGGTTCCTGCGACGCGACGGAGCGACGGAGTGACGATGGCGGCGCGGCTGGCGGTGCGGGGCCGGAGCCGGGCGGCCGCCACGGCGGCGTTCGTCCTCCTCGCGTCGGGCTGCGGGCCGCTTCCGGACGGTTCGGAGTCGCCGCTCCTGATCGACCGCGCGGTCGGGCCGGACCTGCCGGACTACCGCGGCAACGGCGGCATGGGTCCCGGCGGCGCCAATGGCGGCATGGGAGTCGGCGGCGGGATACAGGCGGGAGGCGGGCCGGCGCTTCCATGACGGACCGGCGGCGGGCGACGCCGCCACCGCCGGACCGTCAGCGGCGGTACTGAGTGTCCTCGACATGCTCCATCCAGTGCACGGCCGAACCGTCCTGCTGCTCCTGGATGGCGATGTGGCTCATGGCGGTGGTGTCGGAGGCGCCGTGCCAGTGTTTCTCGCCGGGCGGGAACCAGACCACGTCGCCCGGCCGGATCTCCTCGACCGGACCGCCATCCCGCTGCACCCAGCCGCAGCCGGTGCTCACGATCAGGGTCTGGCCCAGCGGGTGGGTGTGCCACGCGGTCCGCGCGCCCGGCTCGAAGGTGACCAGCGCCGCTGCCGTCCGGGCTGGTGCTGGCGCGCTGAACAGCGGGTCGATCCGCACCGTTCCAGTGAACCAGTCGGCCGGCCCCTTGCCGGAAGGCTGGCTGCCCGCTCGCCTGATCTCCACCATGTGCTTGCCTCCGGCTGCGCTCCACCGGACATGGGGAGGGCAAGCCTGCCGACGATCGAACAGGCTCGACTCCGAACGGGAGCGAAGCGGAGCCGGTTGCCGACCTCGCCAGCAACGCGGCGCGATCCGCACGGTCGCTCCCGACCGGATCGTCACCGCACCGGCATGGGCGGCTTGCGGAAACACCGGACGCGTTGCAGGCTCTTCCGGACGCCGTGACGGCTGGCCCGGCGGTCCACCAGCCATGCCGGACGACAGATCGAGATGCCCCTGAACACCCGGTCGGACCTTGTCCTCGTCCTCCTCGCCGCCCCGACGGTCGCCGGCACGCCGGCCGTCAGGGCCGCCGACCTCCCGGCCGGCTTCGGCAGCAACGAGCCCGGTCCGGCCGACCGCAAGGCGATCGAGACCCTGCTCCAGACCTACCAGACCGCGGTATCCACCCGGAACGAGGCGGCGTTCACGTCCCTGCTGCTGAACGACCAAGTGCCCTTCGCCGGAACCTCCGAGCTCGTCGGTCCCCATGCCTCACGGCCGCTCGACACGCGCCACTTCGCCGACTTCCGCCAGGGCGTGTTCGGGAACGGCAGACCGTTCACCCAGACCTTCCACAACATCCACATCCTCCAGGATGGCCCCCTGGGCCAGGTCTCCCTCGACTTCGTCAACAAGGACAAGGCCGGCCATGGCGGCTGGGGCTGGGGCTGGAAGATCATCCAGCTGCTGAAGGTCGACGGCCAGTGGAAGATCGCCAGCGAGTTCTACACCGGCCACCCGCTGTTCCCGACCTCCTGACGGTTCCGATGCCAGCCGGCTCCGCCCCGCAGGATGCCGTTCCCCCTCCGACCGGTCCTACAGATCGAGCTCGGCCAGTCCCGGATGCCCATGCGGACGCGGCCCGAGCGGCCAGCGGAATAGCCGGTCGGCCTCCGTGATCGGCCGGTTGTTGATGCTGGCCTCCCGACGGCGCATCAGCCCGTTCGGATCGAATGCCCACTGCTCGTTGCCGTAGGCGCGGAACCAGGCGCCGGACGCGTCGTGGAACTCGTAGGCGAACCGCACCGAGATGCGGTCCGCGTCGAATGCCCACAGCTCCTTGATCAGCCGGTAGTCCCGCTCCGCCTGCCACTTGTTGCGCAGGAACGAGATGATGGCGGGGCGGCCGGAGAAGAACAGCGCCCGGTTCCGCCAGCGGCTGTCGGCGGTGTAGGCCAGCGCCACGGCGTCCGGATCGCGCCGGTTCCAGCCATCCTCCGCCGCGCGCACCTTCTGCCGTGCGGTGTCGGGGGTGAAGGGCGGCAGCGGCGGGCGGGCGTCGTCCATGCGCCGGATCATGCGGAGCCCACGATGCGAGGCCAAGCGAAATCCGCTCTTCGGCCTGACCGGCCGCTGCGCCATCCTGTCCGCATCCAGCGAAAGGCCAGCCTGATGCCCGCCAGACCGATCGTGTCGACCGTTCTCCTGTGCGCGTTCCTGTCCGCCCCGGCTTCCGCCCCAGCCTGGGCGCAGTTGGCGCCCACGTCCTTCTTCGTGCTCGACGGCGCGGTGGCCCATCCCGGCCCGCTCGACCCGTCGGCGCTGACACGGCTTTCGGTGGTCAGCGTGCCGGTGAGCCAGATCAACGGACACGGCACGAGCCGGAGCCAGCCGAGCGGGGTGCGTTTGTGGGACCTGTTGCTGCAGGCCGGCCCGCGCAACGAGGCTGCCAAGCACGCGATCCTGCGCCACACCCTCACCGTATATGGCCGGGACGGCTACCAAGTCGCGTTCTCGTTCGGCGAGCTCGATCCCGACGGCAGCGCCGATCCGGTGCTGGTGGTCACCGAAGCGGGGCACGTTAGCCTGGTGGTTCCGGGCGACCGCACAGCCGCCCGCAACGTGCACGACGTGGCGCGCATGACGGTGGACTGAAACAGCGCGGCAACGCCGTCTCATCCGGATAGATTTCATCCCGAAACGAAATCTTGCCGCAACAGTTGCTGCGCGTGTAGGTGGGTAACGATTTCGTCAACTGCGGACTCGCCAGGAGCAGGAATGACTTCCGCCCATTATGCGGTCCCGCAGCCGGGCGCCGATCCCGCTGGTGCCCTGCACCTGATCGAGCAGTCCGGCCTGTTCGACGTCGAGTACTACCTCGCCTGCAATCCCGACATGGCAGCCATGCGCTCTAAGGCGATGGCGCACTACCACGCCCACGGCTGGCGCGAAGGCCGCAAGCCCAACCTGTACTTCGACCCGGGCTGGTACCTGCTCCAGCAGCCGGACGTCGCCAGGGACGGGGTCGACCCGCTGCTGCACTACCTGCTCCGCGGCGAGGCGGAGGGTCGCCGGCCCAGCGCCTGGTTCGATCCGGCCTGGTATCGCGCGACCTACGCCGTGCCCGAGGGCATGCACGCGCTGCGCCACTACCTGCTCAACCGCGGCAGCGGCACGCACAGCGCCATGGCCGAGTTCGACAGCCCGTTCTACCTGCGCGCCTACCCGGACGTGGCGGAAGCCGGGCTCGATCCGCTCGAGCACTACATGGTGCAGGGCTTCCGCGAGAGCCGTCGCCCGTTCGCCGGCTTCGACCCGGCCTTCTACCGCCAGCGCTACCTGGGCGGCGAGACCGAAGCCAACCCGCTGCTGCACTACCTGGCCAACCGCGACCGGCCCGGAGTGCATCCGAGCCTGCCCGCCGGCGAGACCACGATCGCGCGCGAGGTGCGCCGGCACACCCAGCCGGGACCGTGCTTCGAGACCAGGCGTCCGCTGCCCGCGACCGCGTCCAGGCGCGCCCGCGTGCTCGCCTACTACCTGCCGCAGTTCCATGCCGTGAAGCGCAACGACGAATGGTGGGGCGAGGGGTTCACCGAATGGACCAACGTCCAGCGCGGCCTGCCGCGCTTCGCCGGCCACTACCAGCCGCGCATCCCGCGCGACCTCGGCCATTACCGGCTGGAAGGCACCGAGACCCTGAAGCGCCAGGCGGAGATGGCGCGCTCGGCCGGGATCGAGGGCTTCGTGTTCTACTTCTACTGGTTCAACCGCGAGCGCCTGCTCGACGGCCCGCTGGAGGCCCTGCTCGCCGACCGCTCGGTCGACCTGCCGTTCTGCCTGATGTGGGCCAACGAGAACTGGACCCGACGCTGGGACGGCTCGGAGGAGGACGTGCTGATCAGCCAGGACTTCCGGCCCGAAGACGAGCTGGCGCTGGTCGACTGCTTCGCCCGCCACTTCGCCGATCCGCGCTACATCCGCGTCGGCGGCCGCCCGCTGCTGATGATCTACCGCATCGCGCTGATCCCGGAGGCGGCCGAAACGGTCGCCCGCTGGCGCACCCTGTTCCGCGGCCGCGCCGACGAGAACCCGCTGTTCGTGATGTCGCAGTCCTTCGGCGACAACGATCCGCGCCCGTACGGCCTGGACGGCGCGGTCGAGTTCCCGCCGCACAAGCTGGTGGGCGGGCTCGCCACGATCAACACCACCCTGAACATGCTCGACACCGACTTCACCGGCCAGGTGTACGACTACGACGAGGTGATGCGCGCGGCACTCGCCGAGCCGCCCTCGCCGTTCCCGCTGATCCGCACCGCGGCACCGTCGTGGGACAACGACGCACGCCGGCAGGGCAGCGGCCTGGTGCTGCACGGCAGCACGCCCGCCCGTTACGAGACCTGGCTCGAGGGCCTGGTGCGTCAGGCCGGCGCGCATCCGTTCCACGACGAGCCGATCGTCTGCGTCAACGCCTGGAACGAGTGGGCCGAGGGCGCCACCCTGGAGCCGGACCTGCATTTCGGCTCGGCATACCTCAACGCCACCGGCCGCGCCGTCACCGGTTTCGGGCGTCCCTCCGCACAGGGCCGCGTGCTGCTGGTCGGTCACGACGCCTTCCCCGCCGGGGCGCAGTCGCTGCTGTTGCATGTCGGGCGGCAGCTCAAGCGCTGCCACGGGGTCGAGATCGCCTTCCTGCTGCTGGGTGGCGGCGCGTTACGCGACGGCTACGAGGCGGTCGGCCGCACGGTCGTCATGGGTCCCGACGATCCCCGCCTGCCCGCCCACCTGGAGGCGCTGCGCGTCGCCGGGTACTCGGGTGCCGTCGTCAACAGCGCCGCCTCCGCGCCCGTCGGCCGCCACCTGGCGCAGGCCGGCATCCCGTTCATCCTGCTGGTGCACGAGCTGCCGGCGCTGCTCGGCGAGAAAGGGCTGCTCCCGGCCCTGCGCGACGCCGCCGGTCGTGCCGCCACCGTGGTGTTCCCGGCCGTCGCCGTTCAGGACGCGGTGCGCGCCCTCCTGCCGGTCCCGGACGACCGGACGGCGCAGATCCCGCAGGGGCTGTACGCCGGGGTGCGCTATTCCGCCCGCCACCGCGGGGCGTTCCGGGCCCAGTTCGGCGTCGAGACGGGCGACCTGCTGCTGATCGGCGTCGGCTATGCCGACATGCGCAAGGGCTTCGACCTGTTCCTGCAGCTGTGGCGGCTGCTGTCCGCGCGCACCCCGGGCGGACGGCGCCGGCACCGGCGCATCCACTGCCTGTGGCTGGGCGACGTCGACCCCGCCCTGAACACCTATCTGCGTGCCGAGCTGGAAGGCGCGATCGCGACCGGCACCTTCCACATGCCGGGCCACGTTCCCGACGCGCCGGACCACCTCAGCGCCGCCGACGCCTTCGTGCTGACCTCGCGCGAGGACCCGCTACCCAGCGTGGTGATGGAGGCGCTGGCCAGCGGCCTGCCGGTCGCCGCGTTCGAGAACAGCGGCGGCACCCCGGAGCTGCTGCGCCGGTTCGACACCGGCGCCCTGGTGCCGCTGGGCGACGTCGCGGCCCTGGCCCGCGCGGCCCTTTCCCTCGCCCAGGACTGTCACGACCAGCCTGGCGCCGAGCGCGCGCGCAGCGGCCGCCAGGTCGCCCGGCAGCTCTGCTTCGACCGCTACGTCGGCCGCCTGCTGGCGCTGGCCCAGCCGGCGATGCGACGCGTCTCGGTTGTGGTGCCGAGCTTCAACTACGCCCGCTACATGCGCCAGCGCCTGGCCTCGATCTTCGCGCAAGGCCATCCGGTGCACGAGGTGATCGTGCTTGACGACGCGTCGGCCGACGACAGCGTCGCCGAGGCGCGGGCCACGGCGGCGGACTGGGACCGCCAGATCCGGGTGGTGGCGCAGACGCGCAACTCAGGCTCGGTGTTCCGTCAGTGGCAGCGCGCGGTGACGGAAGCACGAGGTGACTGGGTCTGGATCGCCGAGGCCGACGACGCGGCCGACCCCCGCCTGCTGGAGTCCCTGGCGCAGGCGCTGGACGGGGCACCGCGCGCGGTGATGGCGTTCTGCGACAGCCGCGCGGTGGACTCCGCCGGCACCACCGTGTCCGACAGCTACAAGCCGTACTATGCCACCACCGCCGGCACCACGCTCGACAGCGACGGCCTGCACGAGGGCCCCGCCTTCGTCCGCGCCTGCCTCGGCGAGCGCAACCTGATCCTGAACGCCAGCGGCGTGCTGTTCGAGCGGCAGGCGCTGCGTGCCGCCCTCGCCCGGCTCGGTGACGAGCTGCTGTCGTTCCGCGTCGCCGGCGACTGGCGTCTCTACATCGAGCTGCTCGACCAGCCCGGCGCCCAGGTGGCCTATGTCGCGGAGCCCCTGAACATCCACCGACGGCACGGCGACAGCACCACGCATCGAATGGCGGCACAGAAGCACCTGGGCGAGGTCGCGCGCATCCATCGCCTGATCGGGCAGCAGCCGGCGGTCCTGGATGCGGACCGCATGCGCCAGCGCGCCTATCGCAGCCAGCTTGCGCAGCAGTTCGGGCTACGCCTCGCCGGCGAGTGAGGCCGGGACCGTCCCCACCGTGGCGGCGCCGTGAACGTCGTTCACGCCGCCAGGGCGGCTTCCGCCTTGCGTGCGGCCTCGACGCAGTCGGTCACCGCCTCGGCCAGCGAGCTGGTGAAGTAGTCGGCGCCGATCGAGCGCTGCACCTCCTTGTCGCCCAGGGTCGAATCTTCCAGCGGCCATAGCCCGACCAGGATCGGCGTGCCGCGCGGCAGGCGCTGGCGCAGGCGCTGCATCAGGTAGCGCAGGTGCGACGGGCTGCCGCTGATGTCGAGATAGGAGACACAGGCCATCGCCACGCCGGACACGTCCAGCGTCTCGATCCGCTCCCGCGACACGTCGCCATAGCCGACCAGCCGGGAGCCCAGCCCGTGCTTGCCGATCAGCTGCGCCAGGATCGCGGAGGCGGCCTCATCCAGCGGGCCGCGTCCGCCGATGCACATCACCGCACCCGGGCCGCGCCAGATCGGCGGCAGGCTCTGGGTGTCGCCCTCCACGCTTTCGGGATGGGGATGGGACTGCAGCGCGTTGTCGTCGTCATGCGGGTCGACCGCTTCCCTGCCGCGCCTCGGCGGCGGCGGCTGCTCGTCCTCCTGACCGGACAGCCCGTCCACCAGCGACTTGATGGTCGTCTTGACGCGGTCGAGCTGGTCGTGGCCGAGCGTGCCGCGCCGGGCGTCGTTGGCGGCGAGCTGCATCCCCTTGAGCGCCACCTCGTCGTAGTAGGCGGTGAGCGAGCATTCCCGCAGCAACGTCTCGGCGTGGTCCTGCGCCTCGTCGGCGTCGCCGGCCAGGATGCGCTGGTAGAAGCTTTCCACCGGGGTCAGGGCGGGGCGGTCGCCGAGCATGACGTCCAGGAACTCGAGCCGCTTCACGTGCCGACCCATCACCACCAGGCACAGGGTGAGCGGCGTGGACAGGATCAGCCCGACCGGCCCCCACACCCAGGACCAGAAGATCGCTGCCACCACCACGGAGAACGGCGACAGGCCGGTGGCGTGGCCATAGACCATCGGCTCGATCACCTGGCCGGTCACGCCTTCCACCACGACGTAGAGAACGGCGGTCCAGATCACCATCGACCAGCCGGGCTCGACCGCGGCGGCCAGGCCCATCGGCAGCACGGCGGAGATGAAGGAGCCGACATAGGGCACGAAGCGCAGCAGGCCGGACAGGATGCCCCACAGCACCGGGTTGGGCACGCCGATGATCAGCAGGCCGAGGCCGATCACCACGCCGAACAGGGTGTTGATGCTGAGCTGGGTGACGAAGTAGCGGCTCAGCCGACGGCCGCCGTCGTCGATCGCCAGCGTGGTGCGGTGCAGGTCGTCCGAGCCCACCAGCCGGATCAGCCGGTCGCGCAGGTCCTCGCGCTGCAGCAGGGCGAACACCGCCACGACGAACACGATGCCGAGCGTGGCGAGCGGCGACAGGATCGGCGACAGGTAGGTGCGGGCCAGCTGCAGCGGCGAGGTGGTGGTTTCGGCAGGTGCCGCAGGCGCCGGTGCCGGAGCCGGCGGCGCCTCGCCGGTCGCGGATGCGGTCGCGGTTGCGCCGGGAGCGACAGCCGCCGCAGCGGCGGTGCCATGCGACCGGTGCGAGCCGATGAGGTCGGCCAGATGCGACAGGCGGCCGACGGTATAGCTGCGAACGTTGGAAACCTTGGTCTCGACGGTGGTGGCGTATTTCGGGATGTCGGAGGCGAGTTCGGCGATCTGCGAGCCGATGACGCCGCCGACCGCCACGATCAGCCCCAGCGCCAGGATCACGCCCAGCAGGACGGACGGCACCTTGCCGAGATGGAGCCGACGCAGCAGCGTCGTCACCGGCGCCAGCACGAAGGCGAGCAACAGCGCCAGGGTGACCGGGACCAGCACCTCCCTGCCGAAGTAAAGCGTCGCCACGATCATGACGAACAGGGTCATGACCCGGGAGGCGTCGGGTGCCGGCGCCTGGGCGACGGCCTTTGGCGGCGGCACCGGCCGCCCCTTGTCTTCCGGCATGATGTCGTCCTGGCGGCCCCGGCGACCGGTCACCTCAGGTGACCCACCTTAGGCGACGACGATCATGCCGGGATCAAGGGTTGCGGGATCTGTGTGTGGAAACTCTCCGGATCAGCGTCCGAGCGAGCGACGGCCGAAGATCGCGTGATACACCACCAGCACGATGATCGCGCCGACAACCGCGACGAACATGCTGTAAAGGTTGAATCCGGTCACCGGGGCAGCGCCCAGGATCGAGAACAGGTAGCCGCCGACGATGGCGCCGACGATGCCGAGAACGATGTCGAGGATCAGGCCCTCGCCGCTCTTGTTGACGATCTTGCTGCCGATGAAGCCGGCGATCAGCCCGAGAATGATCCAGCCGAGAATTGACATTGTGTGCGCTCCTGAACGTTCCGGTAAGATGTTCCTCGGGACGACCAACGATTTCGGCATCGTTTCCGTTCCCCCGGTCATGCAGGGTTCGTGCCGGAGTGTGTTCCTGCCGCAGCAGCAGCAAGACGGCATCAACCGGAGCCGGCCCGGGCGCGAGAACGTGTTTCCGGGCGCGATGACCCATCGTGGATCCGCATGCCGGGAAACTTTGCCGGCCTGGACTGCTTTGGAGCGCACGCTTCGACGCCTGCCTTCCGGCCCGCGCCGCGACGCCTCGCTCGATCGGCACGGCCGGGCTCCGTCATCCGCTTGCCGACGTTCGTCGACCAGCCTCGAGGACAACCGTCCATGCCTCACGATCCACCGCCGCGTAGGCCGCACGTGGGGCCGCAGCCGCTGATGGAACGGGTCGTGGCGGCAGCGGCGCCGGAAAAGGTTTTGCCCCGCCTCCCCCATCAACCTGTCGCTGCGACACGATCCTGGTCGTCTGCGGCGCAACGAGAAGAACGCGTGATGAGTGACGTGAGTGGGAGCGACCCCGTCGAGGCGGGGCTTT
>CAXUDP010000045.1:0-25011 GCA_964249735.1 uncultured Acetobacteraceae bacterium
TGCTGATCGCGCTGGCGGCCAAGAACGGCATCCTGATCGTCGAGTTCGCCAAGGAGCGGCGCGAAGCGGGCGAGAGCATACGCGAGGCGGCGCGGCAGGGCGCGCACATGCGGTTCCGCGCGGTGATGATGACCTCGTTCGCCTTCATCCTCGGGCTGCTGCCCCTGGTGACCGCGACCGGAGCGGCGTCGGTCAGCCGGCGCGACGTTGGCACGCCGGTGTTCGCCGGCATGCTGGCGGCGAGCGGCGTCGGCATCTTCATCATCCCGATGCTCTACGTCACCTTCCAGACCCTGCGCGAATGGTTCCACCGCCAGCTCGGCATCGGCGAGCACAGGAAGCATGGCCCGTCATAGGAACCTGGCGCGTCGTCCCCAGCGGATGGGCAGCCCGCTGAGCCGTCGGTTGCTCCCTCAGCTCCCGCCGCTGCTCGCGGCGATGAACTGCGCCATGCGATCGCGCATCGCGCGTCGGGCAGCGTCGTTGATGTAGGCCTCGTGTCCGGTGGGAAAGAACCGGTACTCGATGTTGTCCTGCAGGGAGGCCGGGATCGGCAGGTGCTTCATCTCGTAGATCGCGGCGAGATAGGTCGTGCTCAGGTCGAAGTAGCCGCCCATGACCAGGACGTGCATGGCCGGGTTCCGCTTCATCGTTTCCGCCAGGTCCGGAAGAACGTTGTAGAAGCCGAGCCACGGCTTCCCCGGCGTGGCGTGATAGGTGTCCCATTTCAGGTCCGGAACGTCCGCGAAGGGCTGGAACACGAGGTCGGTCCCGAACCTGAGGGTGTCGTGCATGTAGCTGTGCGTCGCCGCCGTGATCGCCGAGCTGGTCGAGGTCGAGAACGGGTCGTATCCGGCCTCGGCGGCCATCGGGTCCAGGGTCGGGCCCTGGTAGCGCGCGTCGAGCCGGCCGATCGTTTGTTGCCTGTCCTGCAACAGCAGCTTCTCGAACGCGGCGGCGGTGATGTGGAGGTCGGCCTTTAGCCAGTCCGCCGCCGACAGGCCGGTGTAGTCGGCAAGCCTCGCCGCCACCGCCCGCTTCCTGTCCTGGGGCAGGTCCGCGCCGGCGAGCAGCGCGCTCGCATAGTCGCCGAGCGCGTAGCGTTCCACCTCGTGGATCCAGGGTTCCAGAGCGGCCGGCCGGTTCGGCACCTTGTCGTGATACCAGGCGATCGCGGCATAGCTCGGCAGCGCCAGGAAGAACGGGTTCTCGATGCCCGGGTCGGACGGTGCCGCGTCGATGAAGTCGTCGATGCTCAGGTACTGGCTCAACGAGATGATTCCGTTCAGGTCCACGTCGTCCCCAATCAGCTGCCGGGCGAGCGCTGCGTTGCGCACGGTGCCGTAGCTGTGGCCGAACAGGTACTTGGGCGAGTTCCAGCGGTCGTACTTGGTCAGGAAGCGCCGGATGAAGCGGTCGAACGCGGCCGCATCTTCATCGATGCCATAGAAGCTGGCGGCGGCGTCGCGACCCTGGATGCTGCCATAACCGGTGCCCGGCGCGTCGATGAACACCAGGTCGGCGGCGTCCAGCAGCGCGTCCGGGTTGTTCTGGATCCGGTACGGCCCGCCCGCCGGGTGCTGCAGGTCGGGAACCACGGCCCGCACCGGCCCGACGCTTTCCATCAGCAGGCTCATGGTCGAGGAGCCGGGGCCGCCGTCATAGATGAACACGATCGGCCGCTGCCGGGAGCCGGTCGCCGCGAAGTAGGCGGTGTAGGACATGCTGGCCATCGCCGGCCGATCGCTCCCTGCCGCCGGCGGCACCGCATCCGGACGGATGCTGCCGTCGAGCGCCAGCCGGGCATCCGTCTGGTCGGTCCCGCCCACCGCCAGCAGCCCGGCGATGGCGGTATAGGCGAGCACCTGCCCCTTCGCGAGGCTGACCGAGCCGCTGGTGACGGAGTCGGTGACCGTGCCACCGGTCGGTCCCGCCGCCGAGGACGATCCCACCGTGCTTCCGCTGGCCGACACCGCGCCGGCGGCAACCGCCACCCTCATGAAGGCGACAAGGGCAACCGGCACACCCGTTGCGGCGAGAATGCGGCGGCGGCCGGGCTGGGACTGGTTGGGCATGAGGTCCTCTGGCAGGGGCGAAGTGGGTGGCTGGCCGCATCATCGGTTCCGGACCGTGCTGGGCGCCAGACCCCGCCGCTCGCCATGCCTCGCGGGCCATGTCGACCGTCATCGGTGTCCGGGCGCGGCTCGCATGGATCGAGCTTTCGTGATGGCCCGGCGCAACCTGTGACGAGATTGGGACGTTCCGAACATGTGGGATTGGGTGCAGCGTGCCGCGAAGTCGAAGCCGTCGGCTTGCAGGGTGGTTCGCTGCGCTGCAACATGGCGCGGGCCGTGATCCGGCTGCATGTCGACGACAACGGAAGGCGGTTTCTCCATGGGTTCAGGCCAGCGCGACCTCCTGCGAGCACCGGACGGTTCCTCGGGCGGCCCGGCCGCGATCGACCAGCTCTGCATCAACACGATGCGGACCCTGGCGATGGACGCGGTGCAGAAGGCGAAGTCGGGGCATCCCGGAACGCCCATGTCCCTGTCGCCGGCGGCCTACGTGCTGTGGAACCAGCTGCTCCGATACAACCCCGAGGACCCGAACTGGCCGAACCGCGACCGCTTCGTGCTGTCGGTTGGTCACGCCTCGATGCTGCTTTACTCGCTGATCTTCCTGGCTGGGGTGAAGTCGGTCAACGAGGGTGAGGACCGCTCCAAGCCGTCGCTGACGATCGACGACCTGAAACAGTTCCGCCAGCTCAGCTCCAAGACCCCGGGCCATCCGGAATACCGCTTCACCTCCGGCGTCGAGACCACCACTGGCCCGCTCGGGCAAGGCTGCGGCAACTCGGTTGGCATGGCGATGGCGCAGCGCTGGCTGGCGGATCGCTACAACAAGCCGGGCTTCCCGATCTTCGACTACCACATCTGGACCTTCAGCGGCGACGGCGATCAGATGGAGGGCATCTCCAGCGAGGCCGCGTCGATCGCCGGCCACCTGAAGCTGTCCAATCTCACCTGGCTCTACGACAGCAACCAGATCAGCATCGAGGGCTCCACCGAGCTCGCCTTCATCGAGAACACGCACAAGCGGTTCGAGGGCTACGGCTGGAACGTGCTGGAGGTACAGGACGCCAACGATCTCGGCCTGTTGCGTGCCCAGTTCGAGGCGGCCCGGGCGCAGGACGGTGCGGAAGGCGGCAAGCCCACCCTGATCGTGGTGCACAGCAAGATCGCGTGGGGCGCTCCGAAGAAGCAGGGAACCGCGGCCGCGCATGGCGAGCCGCTCGGCGACGAGGAGGTCGCGGGCACCAAGAAGTTCTATGGCTGGCCCGAGGACAAGACATTCTACGTGCCGGACGAGGTGCCGCAGCACTTCCAGGCCGGGATCGGGGCGCGTGGGCAGAAGCTCAACGCCGAGTGGCTGGAGCTGATCGGTCGCTACAAGACCGAGTATCCGGAACTCGCCGCCGAGCTGGAGATGATCAACCAGCATCATCTGCCCGAGGGCTGGGACAAGGAGATCCCCAGCTACGAGGCGGACAAGAAGGGCGTCGCCTCGCGCGAAAGCTCCGGCAAGATCCTGAACGCGATCGCGCCGCACGTGCCATGGATGATCGGCGGCGCCGCCGACCTGTCGCCGTCCACCAAGACCAACCTGACCTTCCAGGGAGCCGGCAGCTACGAGGCCGGAAACTACGGCGGACGTAACCTCCATTTCGGCGTGCGCGAGCACGCGATGGGCTCGATCTGCAACGGCATTGCCCTGTCCGGCATCCGGCCGTACTGCTCCGGGTTCCTGATCTTCTCCGACTACATGAAGGCGCCGATCCGCTTGTCGGCGATCATGGAGCTGCCGGTCGTCTACATCTTCACCCATGACAGCATCGGCGTGGGCGAGGATGGCCCGACCCACCAGCCGGTCGAGCAGCTGGCCCAGCTGCGCGCGACGCCCGGCATCATGACCATCCGGCCGGGTGACGCCAACGAGGTCGCCGAGGCGTGGCGGGTGATCGTGCCGCTGAAGGAAAAGCCGGCGGCGCTGATCCTGAGCCGGCAGGCGCTTCCGACGCTGGACCGCACCAAGTACGCCCCGGCGTCCGGCCTGGCCAAGGGCGCCTATGTGCTGGGCGATTGCGAGGGCACGCCGGCGGTGATCCTGATGGCGACCGGCTCGGAACTGTCGCTGGCGGTCGGCGCCTACGAGGCGCTCACGGCGGAGGGGGTCAAGGCGCGGGTGGTGTCGATGCCGTCCTTCGATCTGTTCGAGGAACAGGACGAAGCCTACCGCGAGAGCGTGCTGCCCTCGGACGTGACCGGGCGGGTGGCGATCGAGCAGGCGTCGTCGTTCGGCTGGGACCGCTATGTCGGGTTCAAGGGCGCCATCATCGCCATGCACACCTTTGGCGCTTCCGCGCCGCTCGCCGATCTGCAGACCAAGTTCGGCTTCACGCCCGAGAAGGTGCTGGAAACGGCGCGTGCCCAGGCCAACGGCGCCAAGGAATAAGCGCGCCCACGTCGGACCGGCGGCGCTCCGGCGCTTCCTGGAAGAACCTGCCGGTCGATCCGGTAGAGCGGGCCAGGGGCTCCGGGAAACCGGTCCGGAGCCGGTCCGCTCCGAGAACCGCTTGAAGGAGCTCATCTCATGAACGTCGTTCAGAAGACGCCCGGTCAGACCGCGGCAGGGGCACAGGGCGGCAACCCGTTGCAGACCCTGTCTAAGTTCGGGCAGTCGCCCTGGCTCGACTTCATCCAGCGCTCCTTCATCCAGAATGGCAGCCTGGCCCGGCTGGTCACCGATGACGGGCTTAAGGGTGTGACCTCGAACCCTGCCATCTTCGAAAAGGCGATGGGGCACGGCACCGACTACGACGACCAGTTCAAGTCGATCGTGCAGGGCGAGCGCAACACCGACGTGTCCGAGATCTACGAGACGATGGCGATCGACGACATACGCGCCGCCGCCGACGTGCTGAAGCCGGTCTGGGACGAGACCGAAGGCCTGGACGGCTATGTCAGTCTTGAGGTGTCGCCTTATCTGGGCCTGAACACCGAGCCGACCATCGAGGAGGCCCGCCGGCTGTGGAAGGCGGTCGGCAAGCCCAACCTGATGGTCAAGATCCCCGGAACCGAGCCGGGCGTGCCGGCGATCCGCCAGGTGATCTCCGAAGGCATCAACATCAACGTCACCCTGCTGTTCTCGCTCGACGCGTACAGGAAGGTGCTGGAGGCCTACATCTCCGGGCTTGAGGAGCGTCACGGCAAGGGCGAGGACATCTCGCACATCGCCTCGGTCGCCAGCTTCTTCGTCAGCCGGATCGATGGGCTGATCGACAAGGAGATCGACAAGAGGGTTGCGGCCGGCGATGCCGAGGCCGACGCGCTCAAGTCGCTCCGCGGCAAGGTGGCGATCGCCAATGCCAAGATGGCGTACCAGCACTACCTGGAGATCAGCGCCAGCCCACGCTGGCAGGCGCTCAAGGCGGCAGGCGCCAACCCGCAGCGCCTGCTCTGGGCGTCCACAGGCGTGAAGGACAAGGCGTATAGCGACGTGCTGTACTGCGACGAGCTGGTCGGCGCCGACACCGTCAACACCATGCCGCCGGCGACCATGGACGCGTTCCGCGACCACGGCACCCCGCGCGATGCCCTGACCGAGGACGTCGAGGGCGCACGCAAGGTGCTGTCCGAGGTCGAGCGCCTCGGTCTCGACCTCGACGGCGTGACGACCAAGCTGGTCAAGGACGGGGTGGACGCGTTTGCCGACTCGTTCGACGCGCTGCTCGGCGCGGTGGCGGCGAAAAAGGTGGAGCTGGCCGGCGACACCGTCGCCAAGAGCTCGGTCAAGCTGCCGAAGCAGCTGGACGAGGCGGTCACTGCCAGCCTGGAAACGTGGCGCAAGGCAGGCACCGTGCGCAAGCTCTGGCAGCGCGACGCGTCGGTCTGGACCGGCCAGGACGAGGGCCAATGGCTCAACTGGCTCAGCGTCGTCCGCGAGCGTACCGAGCATGTCGACGAGCTGACCGCGTTCCAGGACGAGGTCAAGGCGAAGGGCTTCAGCCACGTGCTGCTGCTCGGCATGGGCGGGTCGAGCCTTGGTCCGGAAGTGCTGGCCGAGACCTTCGGCCAGCGCGCCGGATATCCGGAAATGCATGTGCTCGACAGCACCGATCCGCAGCAGGTGGCGACGTTCGAGAACAAGGTCGACCTGGCGAAGACCCTGGTGATCGTCAGTTCCAAGTCCGGCGGTACCCTGGAGCCGAACATCCTCAAGGCGTACTTCTTCGACAAGGTGCAAAAGGCGCTTGATCAGGCAGGAAACGGCGGCAAGGCGGGTGAGCAGTTCGTGGCCGTGACGGATCCCGGTTCGCACATGGAGGATGTGGCGAAGCAGGACGGGTTCTGGCGCATCTTCCACGGCGACAAGGGGATCGGCGGCCGCTACTCGGTGCTGTCCAATTTCGGGCTGGTGCCGGCGGCGGCGATCGGCCTCGACGTGTCCGAGTTCCTGTCCAACGCCGACCGGATGGCGAAGGCGTGTTCTGCCGGCACGCCACCGAACCAGAACCCCGGCGTGCTGCTCGGCACCGTGCTGGGCGTGGCGGCGGCGCAGGGACGCGACAAGGTGACGATCGAGGCTTCGCCCGGTATCGCCGACCTCGGCGCCTGGCTGGAGCAGCTGCTGGCGGAGTCCACCGGCAAGGACGGCAAGGGCCTGATCCCGATCGAAGGCGAGAAGCTGGCGGCGCCGTCCGTTTATGGCGAGGACCGGGTGTTCGCCTATCTGCGCCTGACCGACAGCCCGGACGCGACCCAGGACGCGGCGATCAAGGCGCTGGAGGAGGCCGGGCAGCCGGTGGTGACCATCGGGCTGACCTCGAAGATGCAGATCGCGCAGGAGTTCTTCCGCTGGGAGTTCGCCACCGCGGTCGCCGGTGCCATCATCGGCATCAACGCGTTCAACCAGCCCGACGTCGAAGCCAGCAAGATCGAGACCCGCAAGCTGACCGACGCCTACAACCAGAGCGGCTCGCTGCCGCCGGAAACCCCGTTCGCGACCGACGGCGACTTCACCTTCTTCGCCGACGAGGACAACGCCAAGGTGCTCGGCGGTGGCAGCCTGGAGGCAGTGCTGAAGGCGCACCTAGCCCGGGCCAAGGCGGGCGACTACGTGGCACTGCTCGCCTATATCGAGCGTGACCCGAAGACGATCGCCTGGATCCAGCAGGCACGGTTGGCTGTCCGCGACAGCAAGCACGTGGCGACCGCGGCCGAGTTCGGGCCGCGCTTCTTGCATTCCACCGGCCAGGCCTACAAGGGTGGCCCGGCCAGCGGCGTTTTCCTGCAGATCACCGCGGACGACAGCGCGGACCTGCCGGTGCCGGGCGAGAAGTACAGCTTCGGCGTGGTCAAGGCGGCGCAGGCGCGCGGCGACTTCGACGTGCTGGCCGAGCGTGGCCGGCGCGCGCTGCGCGTGCATGCCAAGGGCAGCCTGCCTGCGGCGCTGGAGCGGCTGGGTGCCGCGATCAAGGCCGCCGTGGCCTGAGGTCTCCTGGCCGGCACGACCCGCGCGGTTCGTGCCGGCCCCTCGAGCTTTCCGACCGGGCCGCTGCCGGCCCATCCCCCGAACGAGGAACTTCCCATGCAGCTCGGCATCATCGGTCTCGGACGGATGGGCGGCAACATCTCCGTCCGGCTTTCGAAGCACGGACACGAGGTGGTGCTGTATGACCGCGATCCCGCCGTCGTCGCCAAGGTGCACGGTCGCGCGGAAAAGAGCCAGGAGGCCGATGGGCTGAAGGACCTCGTGTCCAAGCTGTCCGTGCCGCGTGCGGTGTGGGTCATGCTGCCGGCCGGCAAGATCACCGAGGAGGCGGTCGAGACCCTGGGCGGGCTGATGGAAGCGGGCGACATCATCATCGACGGCGGCAACAGCTACTACAAGGACGACATCCGCCGTGCGGCAACGCTGCGGGAGAAGGGCATCCACTACGTCGACGTCGGCACGTCGGGCGGTGTGTACGGTCTCGCGCGCGGCTATTGCATGATGATCGGCGGCGCGAAGGAGGCGGTGGACCACATCGACCCGATCCTGTCGACGCTGGCACCCGGCATCGGCGAGGTCGAGCGCACGCCGGGGCGCGACGCGCCGGGCCTCGATCCGAAGGCGGAACAGGGCTACCTGCACACTGGGCCGGCCGGCTCGGGCCACTTCGTGAAGATGGTGCACAACGGCATCGAGTACGGGATCATGCAGGCCTTTGCCGAAGGCTTCGACGTGCTGCGCAACAAGAACTCCGGCGACCTGGCGCCCGAGCAGCGCTTCGATCTCAATATGGGCGACATCGCCGAGGTATGGCGCCGGGGCAGCGTGATCTCGTCCTGGCTGCTGGACCTGTGCGCCAACTCGCTGGCCAAGGACGGCACTCTGTCGGAGTTCACCGGACAGGTCGCGGATTCCGGTGAGGGCCGCTGGACCATCGAGGCGGCGATCGAGGAGGCGGTGCCGGTGCCGGTGCTGAGCCAGGCGCTGTTCACCCGGTTCCGCAGCCGGTCGGGCAACAATTTCGGCGAGAAGCTGCTGTCGGCGATGCGGTTCCAGTTCGGCGGCCACATCGAGCAGCATTCGGTCGAGAAGAAGCATGGCGGCGAAGTTTCGGACAAGAAGGGATAGGCATGTCCGAATCGCTCGAGCTCGAGCCCGGCACGCCACCGGACGACGACGACCGGCTGCATGCCGCCGCACGACGCAGTCCGCCCTGCACCCTGGTCATCTTCGGCGGCGGCGGGGACCTGACCAGGCGGCTGCTGGTGCCGGCGATCTACAACCTGGTCGGCGCCGGGCTGCTCGACGAGGCGTTCTCGATCGTCGCCGTGGACTGGTCGGAACTGGACAACGAGGGGCTGCGGGCCCAGCTCGGCGAGACCATACGGCAGTTCGTGGCGCAGCGCCGCGCCAGCGCGTCGGAGCTGCACGAGGCGGACTGGGACTGGCTGAGCCAGCGCATCTCGTTCCTGCGCGGTAGCTTCGACGACGAGCAGACCTACCGCACGCTCGCCACACGCTGCGGCGCCGGCAACTGCGTGTTCTACCTCGCCGTGGCAGCGCGGTTCTTTGCCACCATCGTCGGTCGCCTGGACGCGACCGGGCTGACGGCGGAAACCGAGACGCGCTACCGGCGCGTGGTGGTGGAAAAGCCGTTCGGGTACGACCTTCCGTCCGCGCGGGCGCTGAACGTCCAGCTGCGCCAGGCGCTGGACGAAAGCCAGATCTACCGGATCGACCACTACCTGGGAAAGGAGACGGTGCAGAACATCCTGGCGCTGCGCTTCTCCAACGGGTTCTTCGAGCCGCTGTGGAACCGACAGAACATCGACCACGTGCAGATCACCGCCGCGGAGACGGTCGGCGTCGAGAAGCGCGGCGGCTTCTACGAAAACACCGGCGCGCTGCGCGACATGGTGCCGAACCACATCATGCAGCTGCTGGCGATGGTGTCGATGGAGGCGCCGATCTCGTTCGAGGCCGATGCGGTGCGCGACGAGAAGTCGAAGGTGCTGGCGGCGGTGCACAAGCTCGCTCCCGACGACATCGTGCGCGGGCAGTATGCCGCGGGCAGCATCGCCGGCCGCGCGATGGCGGCCTACCGCGACGAGCCGGACGTGTCCCCGGACAGCGGCACCGAGACCTTCGTGGCGCTGAAGCTGTCGATCGACAACTGGCGCTGGTCCGGCGTGCCATTCTACCTGCGCACCGGCAAGCGGCTGACCACGCGCAAAACCGAGATCGCGATCCACTTCAAGCAGGCGCCCTACGCGCTGTTCCGCGAAACGCCCGTCGACAAGCTCACCCCCAACATCATGGTGCTGCAGATACAGCCCAGCGAGGGCGTGACGATGCAGTTCTCGGCCAAGATGCCGGGACCCACTGTCAAGCTCGGCGGCGTGCGGATGAAGTTCGACTACGCCGACTGGTTCCAGGAGGGACCGAGCACCGGCTACGAGACGCTGATCTATGACTGCCTGATCGGCGACGCCACGCTGTTCCAGCGCGCCGACAACATCGAGGCGGGATGGAGCGTGGTGCAGCCGGCGCTGGACGCCTGGGCGGCGGGTGGCGGGGAACTTCATCCCTATGCCGCCGGCAAGGCCGGCCCGGACGCGGCTGACGCGCTGCTGGCACGCGACGGACGGCACTGGCTGAGGCTGAACGGATGATGATTCCTCCGCGTGCGCCGCCTGCGACACGGATCAGGCTGCTGGTGTCGGACATCGACGGCACCATCATCGGCCCGGACAAGCAGCTCGCCCCGTCGACCCTGGCGGCGGCGGAGCGCCTGCGCGCGGCGGGAATCATGCTGTGCCTGGCGAGCAGCCGGTCGGTGCGCGGAATGCGGATGTTTCTCGGGCCGCTGGGGATCGACACGCCAGCCGCCGGCCTGAACGGCGGCGAGATCATCGCAGCCGACGGAACGGTGCTGGAGCTGCAGTCGATCGAACCTGAGGCGGCACGGCTCGCGGTGGAAACGCTGACCACCAACCACATCGAGTGCTGGCTGTTCACCGGGCACCAGTGGGTGATCCGCGACGTCGCCGGCGCCTTCGTGCCGCGCGAGCGGAAGGCGGTGCAGTTCGAGCCGACGGTGGTGGACTCGTTCGAGCCGTTCTACGACCGGATCGGCAAGATCATGGGCGCCAGCACCGACTATCCGCTGCTGGAGCGGGTGGAGATCGAGCTGCAGGCGATGCTGCAGGGCGAGGTCAGCGCGCACCGCTCCTCGCCCTGGTATCTCGACGTCACCCATCCGGAGGCCAACAAGGGACGCGCCGCACTTCGCTTGGCGCAGATCCTGGGCGTGGACCGGTCGGAGCTTGCCTGCATCGGCGACATGGACAACGACATCTCCATGCTGCAGGCAGCCGGGCTTGGCGTGGCGATGGGCAACGCGCCGCCGCAGGTGGCGGAAGCCGCGCACTTCGTGACGGCGAGCAATGCGGAGGATGGCTGGGCGCAGGCGGTCGAGGAGCTGATCTTGCCGCGCGCGCCGGCCGGCTAAGGGAGGGGACGCGATGGCCGAGCCGATGAAGATCAGCCTGGTGCTGGCCGACGTGGACGGCACTTTGGTGACGAAGGAGAAGATCCTCACCGAGCGCGCGATCCGCGCGGTGCGCACCCTGCGCGAGCGCGGCATCCGCTTCGCCGTCACCAGCGGACGGCCACCCAAGGGGATGGGCATGCTGATCGAGCCGCTGGGGATCAGCGAGCCGATCGCCGGCTTCAACGGCGGCCTGTTCGTGCGTCCGGACCTGTCGATCATCGAGGCGAAGACGCTTCCCCGCGAGGCGGCGGAGCGCACGGTGCAGGTGCTGCGCGACCACAAGGTCGACGTCTGGGTCTACAGCGGCGAGGACTGGCTGGTTCCCGACGCCAAGGGACCGCACGTCGATCGCGAGCAGTGGACGGTGAAGTTCGCGCCCAAGGTGACGAGCGACTTCGGCGCGGCTCTGAACTCCGCGGTCAAGATCGTGGGCGTCAGCGACGACCTGGAGCTGATGAAGAAGGTGGAGCGCGACGCGCAGGAGGCGCTCGGCGACAGCGCCTCGGCGGCGCGCTCGCAGCCGTACTACCTCGACGTGACGCATCCCCAGGCCAACAAGGGCGGCGTCGTCGCCAGCCTGGAGCGCATGCTCAGCGTCAAGGCAGGGGAGATCGTCACCCTGGGCGACCAGCCCAACGACGTGCTGATGTTCAAGAAGAGCGGCCTGTCGATCGCGATGGGACAGTCCAGCGACGAGGTGAAGCAGGCCGCCACCCATGTCAGCGACTCCTCGGAGGAAGAGGGTTTCGCCAAGGCGATCGAGCGCTACGTGCTGGGAGAGGGTGCATGAGCAGCGACGCCACCACCGGCCGGATCGAGGTGCTGGACGACGCGGAAGCGGTCGCGCATTACGCCGCCGATTTCCTCGTCGAGCGCGCGCTCGCAATCGAAGGGCCGTTCACCGTGGCGCTGTCCGGCGGCTCGACGCCGAAGCGCCTGTATGAGATCCTGGTGGGCGGCAGCTACGCCAAGCGGTTCCCGTGGGACCGGGTGCAGCTGTTCTTCGGCGACGAGCGCTTCGTGCCGCCGGACGACGAGTCCAGCAACTACAACATGGCCAACCTGGCGATGTTGTCGCAGGTGCCGGTGCCGCCGAACTCCGTGCACCGCATGCCGACCGACGGCGATCCGGCCGACGCGGCGCGCCGCTACCAGCGCGAGCTGCAGGTGGAGTACGGCGCGGAAACGCTGCAGCCGGACCGGCCGCTGTTCGACGTGGTGCTGCTGGGACTGGGCGAGAACGGCCATACCGCGTCGCTGTTCCCGGACACCGACGTGCTGGACGAGCGGGAGGCCTGGGTGGGCACCTGCGTGCCGCACGACGCGCCGCATACCCGCCTGACCTTGACCTACCCGGCGATCGCCAGCAGCCGCGCGGTGCTGTTCCTGGTGGCGGGGGCGGGCAAGGCGGAGGTGGTGGCCAGGGTGCGCGGCGGCGACGCTGCGCTGCCGTCGACGCACGTCGCCAGCGACGGCGAGCTGATCTGGGTGCTGGACCGGGCAGCCGCCGGATCCGCCTCCCATGGATGACCCGGCACAGGCGCTGAAGCGGCAGGTGGGCGCCGAGGCGGCACGGCTGGTCGAGGACGGCATGGTGGTGGGCCTGGGCACCGGTTCCACCGCCACCTGCGTGATCGACAGCCTGGGCGAGCGGGTGCGGGACGGCCTGCGCTTCGTCGGCATCCCCACCTCGCAACGCAGCGAGGCACAGGCACGCGGGCTCGGCATCGTCATCGGGAGCTTCGCCAGCCACACCGCCATCGACCTCACCATAGACGGCGCGGACGAGATCGAGCGCGGCACGCTGAACCTGATCAAGGGGCTGGGTGGGGCACTGCTGCGGGAGAAGATCGTGGCGGCGGCGTCGAAGCGGATGGTCGTGGTGGCGGACGACAGCAAGCTGGTGGACCGGCTGGGTACGCACGGGCCGATCCCGGTCGAGGTGTCGTCGTTCGGCTGGGAGTCTGCGTCGCGACAGCTGGGCCTGCTTGGGCTGACGCCGACGCCGCGTCGGGACCGGAACGGCACGCTGTTCGTCACCGACGGCGGCAACATGATCCTCGACTGTGCCACCGCTCCTCTCGCCGATGCCGTGGCCACGGAGGCCGCGATCCGGGCGATCGTCGGCGTGTTCGAGTGCGGGCTGTTCATCGGCCGGGCCTCGCTCGCCCTGGTGGCCGGGGCAGGGGGCGTGCAGCGCCACGAACGGGAATGAGCGTGGCCATGGTGCGACCGAGAATCCTGGTGGTGATGGGCGTGTCCGGGTCCGGCAAGTCCAGCCTGGCGCTTGGCCTGCGCGACGCGCTGGGATGGACGTTCCAGGAAGGCGACGAACTGCACCCGGCTGCCAACGTGGAGAAGATGCGCCAGGGCATCCCGCTCGACGACGGCGACCGGGCGCCGTGGCTCGCCATCTGCGCCGGCTGGATCCGTGCCCGGCACGATGCGCACGAGCCGGGCATCCTGACCTGCTCCGCGCTGAAGCGCTCCTACCGCGAGATCCTATCGCAGGGCCTGGACGACGTGTGGTTCCTCTACCTCAAGGTGCCGGAGGCGGTGCTGCAGGAGCGTCTCGACCGTCGCACCCACCACTACATGCCGAAGAGCCTGCTCCCCACCCAGCTCCGCACGCTGGAGGAGCCAGGCAACGGCGAGCAGGTGATCGAGGTGGTGGCCGGGGACACGATCGCCGACACCGTGAAGGACGTGCTCGGCCGCCTGGAGGACTAGGCGGCCGTCGCCTCAGGCGGCGCGCGGGCCGAACAGGATGATCCCGGCGCCGAGCAGGCAGGTGGCCGCGCCGAGCAGGTCCCAGCGGTCCGGGCGCGTGTTCTCGACCGCCCAGAGCCAGCCGAGCGAGGCGCAGATGTACACGCCGCCGTAGGTCGCATAGGCGCGACCCGCCTCCGCGGCGTCGATCCGTGTGAGCAGGACCGCGAACACTGCCAGGGAGCCGAGGCCCGGCAGGAGCCACCACGCCGGATGGTGCAGGCGCAGCACGGCCCAGAACGAGAAGCACCCGGCGATCTCGGCCAAGGCGGCGGCGGCGAACACGAGCAGGGCGATCACGCGGGCGGTTCCGATTGGGGCAACGGTTTCCAACCCTGCCCCGGTGCGATAGCCAGCGTCCATGACCGAGCCGCCACGCCCGATCCGGATCTTCGTCGACGCCGATGCCTGCCCGGTCAAGGCGGAGATCTACCGCGTCGCCGAGCGCTACCGGCTCCGGGTGTTCGTGGTGTCGAACAGCCTGATCGCGATCCCCCGCTCGGCGCTGGTCGAGCGGGTGGTGGTGGAGGCGGGCCCGGACGTGGCGGACCGCTGGATCGCCGAGCGGGCCACGCGCGGCGACGTCGTGGTGACTGCCGATGTGCCGCTGGCAGCGGCGTGCGTGAAGGCCGGAGCCGAGGTGCTGGGGCCGACCGGGCGCCGCTTCGACACAGACTCGATCGGCATGACGCTGGCCACCCGCAACCTGATGGAAGACCTGCGCGCGGTGGGCCAGGTCACCGGCGGTCCGAGGCCGTTCGGGCCCAAGGACCGCTCGGCCTTCCTGAACGCGCTCGACACCGCAGTGGTGCGTCTGCGCAGGACCGGGTTCACGACCGGACAGCCGGGTCCGGGCTAGACCGGGAAATAGGCAGGGCGGTCGATGTCGGCGATCAGGCCGGGCCCGGTCGGCTCCCAGCCAAGCTCGTCGCGCGTCGTGCGGCTCGAGACCCGGTTGTCGATCGCGGCGAACCGCGCGAACCAGCCGAAATGCCCGGCCGCCTCCTCGGACGTCCTGCTGACGACCGGCAGGTCCAGGCGGCGTCCGATCACGGCTGCGATCTCCCGGAACAGCACGCCTTGCTCCGCGACCCCGTGATAGCGCGCTCCGGCGCTGCCTTTCTCCAGCACCAGCCGGTAGAGCCGGGCGGCGTCGAGCCGGTGCACCGCCGGCCAATGGTTGGACCCGTCGCCGATGAAGGCCGACGTGCCCTTGTCCCGTGCGAGGCCGATGAGCAGCGGGACGAAGCCGTGGTCGCCGTCGCCGTGTACCGAAGGCGGCAGGCGCACCACCGCGATGCGCGTGCCGCGCGCGGCGGCCGAGAAGGCGGCCTGTTCAGACACGCGGGGGAACTCGTCGTGCGACGGTGCCTCCATGTCCTCGGTCGCGAGCCGTCCCGGCGCCAGCAGCCCGGTTCCGGAGGTGACGATCAGCGGACGGTCGGAGCCGGCGAGCGCCGCGCCCATGGTCTCGATGGCGCGCCGGTCGATCTCGCAGCTTTCCTTAAATTTCGAGAAGTCGTGGATGAAGCCGGTGTGGATCACGCCGTCGGACGCTTCCGCGCCGCGTCGCAGGGCGTCGAGGTCCTCCAGCCCGCCCCGGTGCGCCTCGGCTCCCGCTGCGGCGAGGGCGCTGGCGGCCGAGTCCGACCGGGCCAGCCCGACCACCTGATGCCCGGCGCCGATCAGCTCCTGCACCACCGCGGAGCCGACGAAGCCGGTCGCTCCGGTCACGAACACACGCATGAACTGTTCTTCCCTGTCTGGATCATCGGGCCGCGTCGTCGGCCGAAGGCGGACGATAGCCCTGTGGCAGGGACGGTCCATGCTGTAGGGTCCGGTTCATCTTCGCCATCGTCCGGAAGCCGCTCCATGGATCCCTTGTCGGACGTCCTGTCGCTGTTGAAGCTGCGCAGCTACATGGTGGGCGGCTTCGACATCGGTGGCGACTGGTCGATCGGCTTCGGCCGTCACGAGGGCATCAAGTGCTACGCGGTGGCGTCCGGCACGTGCTGGCTGTCGATGGAGGGCGTTCCGGAACCTGTGCGCCTCGGCACCGGCGACTGCTTCCTGCTGCCGAGGGGACGCCCGTTCCACCTCGCGAACGACCTGGCGCTGCCCCCGGTCGATGTCCGCACGATGTTCTCCGCCCCGTCGAACGGCGGCCTCGTCGTCTGCAACGGCGGCGGCGACTTCGCGGCCGTCGGCGGGCACTTCGCCCTGTCCGGCGACCAGGCCGGCCTCCTGCTCGGGGCGCTGCCGCCGATCGTCCACCTGGCGGAGGAGGCGGACAAGGCGGCACTGCGCTGGTGCCTGCAGCAGATGCGGCGGGAGCTGCACGAGCCGCAGCCGGGCAGCGTCCTCGTGACGCAGCACCTCGCCACCATGATGCTGGTCCAGGCGTTGCGCCTGCACCTGGCGGACGGACGGGGCGGCGTCGGCTGGCTGTTCGCCCTGGCGGACAGGCGGATGAGCGCGGCGCTCGCCGCCATGCATGGCGATCCGGCACGGGCCTGGACCCTGCAGCAGCTTGCACGCTGCGCCGGCATGTCCCGGTCCACCTTCGCGCTGCGGTTCAAGGAGACCGTCGGGACCTCGCCGATGGACTACCTGACGCGGTGGCGGATGCGGCTGGCCGACGACAGGCTGGCCGGTTCCGACGATCCGGTGTCGGTCATCGCCCTGTCGCTCGGCTACGAGTCGGAAAGCGCGTTCAGCACCGCCTTCAAGCGCATCATGGCGCGCTCGCCCCGGCAATGCAGGCGCGGCCGGCTCCGGCCGGTCGCGGAAGATCGTGTCTGACCAGCGCTGCGCACCGCGTCGTCCGTTCAACCGGATCCGTGCAGCGGGAAGTGGCAGGCCGCCTCCCGACCCTCGCCAAGCGCGCGCAGTACCGGCGGCTCGGTGCGGCAGCGCGCCTGCGCGATCGGGCAGCGCGTGTGGAAGCGGCAGCCGGGGGGCGGCGCGATCGGGCTGGGCACATCGCCGGTGAGCAGGACGCGGCGGGACGGCAGCCCCACCACCGGTTCCGGCACCGCGGAGATCAGCGCCGCGGTGTAGGGATGGGCAGGGGCGTGCAGCACCGTGTCGGCGGGGCCCAGCTCGACCACGCTGCCGAGATACATCACCGCCACCCGCGTCGCGATCTGCCGCACCACGCTGAGGTCGTGGGCGATGAACACGTAGGTCAGGCCGAGCCCGGCCTGCAGGTCGGCGAACAGGTTGACGATCTGCGCCTGGATCGACACGTCGAGCGCCGAGACCGGCTCGTCGGCCACCACCAGACGGGGCGACAGCGCCAGGGCGCGGGCGATGTTGATGCGCTGCCGCTGCCCGCCGGAGAACTCGTGCGGGTAGCGCGCCAGTGCCGCCTCGGGCAGCCCGACCAGCCGCGCCAGCTCGTGCAGGCGGTCGCGTATCTCGGCCGGGCTCCGTCGCCCGGTCGGACCGGCATGCACCCGAAGCGGCTCCGCGATCAGGTCGCCCACCCGTCGGCGCGGGTTCAGCGAGGCGTAGGAGTCCTGGAACACCATCTGCATGCGCGGCCGCAGCGGACGCAGTGCGCGCTCGCCGGTCGCCGTGATGTCGACGCCCTCGAACGATACCCGTCCGGCGGTGATGTCGGTCAGGCGCAGCAGGCAGCGGCCGAGGGTGGACTTGCCGCAGCCGGACTCGCCGACCAGCCCCAGCGTCTCGCCCGCCTCGACGCGAAGCGACACGTCGTCCACCGCGCGCAGCACCGCCCGGCCGCGCAGCGCGCTGCCGACCCGGTAGTGCTTGCTCAGGTGCTCGGTCTGCAGCAGCGGCGCCGCGCTCATCTGGCAATGACGGTCGGCTCGAACGACGGCTGCACGCGCGACGGCAGCGGACGGCCTTCGCCCGGCAGCACGCAGGCGACCTCCTGCGCCCCGAACGGCGCCAGCAGCGGCCGCACGGCGCAGGCGTCATGGCCATACGCGCAGCGCGGCTGGAACGGGCAGCCCTCCGGGCGCTGCGACGGGCTCGGCGGCGCTCCGGGAATCGAGGGCAGCCGGGCCGGCCGCTGGCCGTGCAGCGGCGGGATGCTGTCCAGCAGCCCTGCGGTGTAGGGATGCGCCGGCCGGGCGAACAGCGCCGCGGTCGGGCCGCGCTCGACCATGTTGCCGGCGTACAGCACCATGGTCCGGTCGCAGGTTTCCGCGACCACGCCCATGTCGTGGGTGATCAGCAGCACGGCGGATCCGAAGTCGCTGCGCAGCCGGCGGAGCAGGTCGAGGATCTGCGCCTGCACGGTGACGTCCAGCGCCGTGGTCGGCTCGTCGGCGATCAGCAACGACGGGTTGCAGCTCAGTGCCATGGCGATCATCGCCCGCTGGCGCAGGCCGCCGGACAGCTGGTGCGGATAGCGGTCGGCGGCGCGCCTGGGATCGGGCACGCCCATCTCGCCCAGCAGCTCGACGGTGCGCGCCCGTGCGCCGGCGCGGCTCAGCGCCTGGTGCGCGCGCAGCTGCTCGTCGATCTGCCAGCCGATGGTGTAGACCGGGGTCAGCGCGGTCATCGGATCCTGGAAGATCATGGCGATCTCGGCGCCGCGCAACGCCTGCATCCGGCGCGCCGGCAGCCCGACCAGCTCCTCGCCGCGGTAGCGCGCGGAGCCGGTGATGCGGGCACCCGGCACGTCGATCAGCCCCATCACCGCAAGTGCGGTCATGCTCTTGCCGGAGCCGGACTCGCCCACCAGGCCCAGGATCTCGCGCGCGCCGAGCGAGAAACAGACATTCTCCACGATGCGCACGCTGCGTCCCCGCCCGGCCGGCAGGGCAATGGACAGGTCGCGCACCTCCAGCAGCGTGTCAGCGTGCATCGCGCACGCGCGGGTCGAGCAGCAGGTAGACCAGGTCCACCACGGCGTTGGCCAGCACCACGAAGATCGCCGAGTACATCACGGTGGCCATGATCAGCGGCAGGTCGAGGTTGATCAGACCCTGGTAGGTGAGCCTGCCGACTCCCTGCAGCCCGAACACCACCTCGGTCAGCAGGGCGCCGCCGCCGACCAGCTGGGCGAAGTCGAGCCCGAACAGCGACACGAAGGTGACCAGCGAGGTGCGCAGGCCGTGTCGCAGCAGCACGCGTGTCTCGGTCAGGCCCTTGGCGCGGGCGGTGCGCATGAAGTCCTCGCCCGACGACGCGACCAGGTCGGCGCGCAGCACCCGGCCATAGATGCCGATGAACAGCACCGCCAGCACGCACCACGGGATCACGAGGTGCGCAGCCCAGGCCGCCGGATCGACGTGCAGCGGCACGTAGCCGAGGCCGGGCACCCAGGAGAACAGCCACGTGTCGTGGTAGCGGCTCTGGGTAACGAGGTTGGCGACCTCGCCCAGCCAGAACACCGGCATGGAGATGCCGACCAGCCCCAGCATCATCAGGCCCCGGTCGAGGATCGAGCCTCGCGTCGCGGCGGCGATCGTGCCCATCAGGATCGAGGCCACGATCCACACCATGGCGGCGCCGCCCACCAGCGACAGCGTGACGGGCGCTGCCTGCATCACCTCCGGCACCACCCGCTCGCCGTGGTCGACGAAGGAGGTCAGGTCGCGGGTGACGAACAGGGAGTCCATCAGGCGCACGTACTGCACCGGCAGCGGCCGGTCGAAGCCGTAGGCGTGCCGTACCGCCGCCATGGTCTCCGGGCTGGCGTTGCGTCCGGCGATCCGTGCCGTCGGGTCCGAGCCCGGGGTGGCGAAGAACACCAGGAACACCAGCACGCTGATGCCGAACAGCACCAGCACGGTCTGGCCCAGCCGGGCGAGCAGGGCGCGCGCCATCCTAGCCGCGCCGTCCGGTCTCGCGCACGTCGAGCGCGTCGCGCAGTCCGTCGCCCAGGATGTTGAGCGCGAGCACCGTGACCACGATCGCAAGCCCCGGCGCGATCGCCACCGCGGGCCTGGTGTAGATCAGCCCCTGGCCGTCCTCGATGATGGTGCCCCAGCTCGCCGCCGGCGCCTGCACGCCGATGCTCAGGAACGACAGCGCGGACTCCGCCAGCAGCGCCAGCGCCATCACCAGCGGCGCCAGCACGATCAGGGTGGTGGACACGTTGGGCAGGATGTCGCGCAGCAGGATGCGGTGGCGCGGCACGCCGAGGCAGCGCGCGGCGAGCACGAACTCGGCCTGCCGGAGCGACAGCACCCGGCCGCGTATCGGCCGCGCCGCGTAGGGCACGTAGACCAGGGCGATGATGGTGATCGGCAGCAGGAGGTTGTCGGAGCGGATGGTGAACGGCCCCAGCTGCAGCCCCTGGCTGACGGTGACGATGGAAAGGGAGATCGCGAACAGGTACACCGGGATCGCCCACATGACGTCCATCAGCCGCGACAGCACCACGTCGACCAGGCCGCCGAAGAACCCGGCGCAGATGCCGACCAGGGCCGCCAGCACGATGCACAGCACCGAGGCGGCGGCCGAGATCAGCAGCGAGTTGCGCCCGCCATAGAGCAGGCGCGCCGCCACGTCGCGACCCTGGCTGTCGGCGCCGAGCAGGTCGGCCTCCGTGTGCCAGGTCGGGCCGATCGGCGTCAGGCCGAGATGCAGCCGGTTGTTGTTCGGCTGCATCACCGGCACCTCCTCGCCGCCGAGGGTGACGGTGGCGGCGACGTCGGACTCGAACGGGTCGGTGTGGGCGATGTCGTGCGCATAGAACGGTGCTGCCAGGCTCAGCACGACCAGCAGCGCCAGCACGAGGAGCGACGCGACCGCGCTCGGGATGCGGAGCAATGCGCGCAGCGCGGTCTCCCATGGACCGCGCACGCGCAAGGGGGCGGACAGCGCGGCGCTCATCGCACCCATCCTTGAGAGAACAGCATGTGGTACAGGTTCACGGTGTAGAAGTTTCCAACCCGCTTCGACACCAGCTCGATCTTCTTGAACTGGATCAATGGCGCGTCTGCGGCCTCGCGCACCAGCAGCCGGTCGGCCTGCGCCCACAGCTTCGCTCCCGCCGCCTTGTCGGTGACGGACACGAGCGCCGCCTGGTGCACCAAGTCCTCGAACGGCTTGTCGCACAGGCCGGAGATGTCGATCGAGGAGTCCGAGCCGGGATGGAAGTTCTCGCAGCCGTAAAGTGCGGTAAGAAAGTCCGACGGTTCCGGATAATCCGCGTACCAGTCGTTGATGCTGATCTGCACCTTGTTGTTCGTGTTCTGGATGTAGGTGAACTGGATCGCGAACGCGATCGGCTTGACGTCCGCGTCGTAGCCGAGCTCGCGCAGCATGTTCTGCAGGTAGGTGCCCATGCCGATCTCGACTGCGCGGTTCGGGATCACCAGCGTGACGTGCATGCCCTTGGTGCCGCTTTCGTCCACCAGCTGCTTCGCACGCGCAAGGTCGGGCGCCTTCCATTCGGCGGCCGGATGCTCGAAGTCCGCGCCCTTGGTGTACGGGCAGTAAGGCTCGTAGCCGGGCAGCCCGACCGGCACGTTCTGGCACAGCACGCTGGCCGCGGCGGGCCCGCCATAGAAGGTCTGCATCGCCCGCCGGTTGACCGCGTAGTTGATCGCCTGCCGCACCTTGAGGTTGTTGAACGGCGGCAGGTTCACGTTCATCGGCAGGTAGTAGGTGCCGAACACCCGGTTGATGTGCACCTGGTCCGGATAGCGGTCACCGAGCTCGCCGTAGCGGTCGAGCGGGACGTTGTCGAACATGTAGTCGAAGTTGCCGTTCTCCGTCGCGGTGACCTGGGCCTCGTCAGTCAGGCCGAAGGCGTAGGTGATGTGGTCCGGATAGCCGTCGGGCTGCGCCTCGGGCGACCAGACCCGGAAGAACGGGTTGCGGTCGGTCGTCAGCCCGTGGTTCGGGTCGTAGCTGGTGATCCGGTATGGGCCGGTGCCGGGGGGTGCCTCGTTGCCCAGGTCGCGCGCAGGCGTGTCTGCCGGCAGCACGTAGGCGTGCGGGAACGACAGCTTGTCGAAGAACTCGGCGTCGGGATGGGTCAGGTGGAAGGTGATGGTGCGCGCCGCCTCGTCGCCGACCACGCCGCCGGCGAGCGTGCAGTGCGCCCCGTCCTTGAGGCACGCATCCGCACCGACGATGCCGCCGTAGAAGCTGCCGGCAGTGGGCGAGTTGACCTTGAAGAGGCGCTGGAACGAGGCGACCACGTCGCGCACCCCCACCTTCTGCCCGTTGGAGAACCGGATGCCGGGTCGCAGGTGGAACACGTAGGTGAGGCCGCCATCCTCGGGCGGCGGCAGCGCCTCAGCGAGGTCGGCGACCGGATGGTTGCTGGCCTCGCCCGGCCGCTTGGCGAACGCGGTGAGCCCGTCATAGACCACCACGGTCAGGCTGATCATCTCGGAGAGGTAATTGATCTGCGGGTCGGCGGTGCCGGCGCCGGCGTCGGCGGTCAGCCGCAACGTGCCGCCACGATGCGGGCTGCCGATCGTCTGACCTCCCGGCGCGATCAGCGGCGGCGCGTCGGTCGACATGTCGTCACCCACGGGCGGAACCGGTGCCTGCATGGGCGGGGATGCCTGAACGACGTTCACGCTTGGCGGAGCGGCGGCGGTGGCGGACAGCAGCAGGAACACCACGGCCGAGCGCAGGCAGCGGCGCCGCACCTCAGCCGGCCAGCGCGCGCAGCCGGTCGGCGATCGCCCGCGCCGACGCGTTGCCCATCAGCACGTCGGCGAACCGTCCCTGCGGGTCCATGATCACGAACACCGAGCTGTGGTCCATCACCATGTGCCCCGGCGTCGCGTGGCCGTCGGGCGCGGCGTAGACCCGGTACTCGCGCTCGACCTGCTCAATCTGCGCCGCGGTGCCGCTCAGGCCCAGGATGCGGGGGTCGAACTTCGCGGCGTAGGCGCCCATCGCCGACGGCGTGTCGTGCGCCGGGTCGACGGTGATGAACAGCGGCGCCACCTTGTGGGCGGTGCCGCCAAGTTGGCCGAGGGCGTCCGCCATGTCGTTCAGCGCGGTCGGGCAGGTGTCCGGGCACTGGGTATAGCCGAAATACACCAGCATCCAGCGGCCGCGGAAGTCGCGGTCGGTGACGACGTGGCCGTCCGGGGCGGTGAGTCGGAACGGGCCGCCGATCGGCACCGGCGTGTCGGCAGAAGAAGCCGCCGGCCCGAACCAGTGCAGCGCGACCGCCATCTGCGTCAGCACTAGCACCGTTGCCGCGACCGGGAGCAGCCGCGCCAGGCGCTGCGGGGCCAGACGCATCGAGGTGGGGCGCCTCAATGCGCCTCCGCCCAGTTGCGGCCGGTGCCGGTCTCGACCACCAGCGGCACCGACAGGGTGGCGGCGCCCTCCATCACCGAGCGTGCGGCCTCGGCCAGCGCCTCCGCCTCGTCCTCCGGGGCCTCGAACAGCAGCTCGTCGTGCACCTGCAGCAGCATCCTCGACCGCGGCGCCCGCTCCCGCAGCACCGGCGGCAGGCGCACCATCGCCCGCTTGATGATGTCCGCGGCCCCGCCCTGGATCGGCGCGTTGGAGGCCTGCCGCTCGGCATAGCCGCGGCGCTGCTGGTTCTTCTCGTTGATCCCCGCGATCCAGCAGCGCCGTCCGAACGGGGTCAGCACGTAGCCGTAAGTCCGTGCCTCGTCCCGGGTGCGCTCCATGAAGTCGCGTATGCCGGGGTAGCGCGCGAAGTAGGCGTCGATGTAGGTGCGCGCCTCGGCGGCATTGATCCCCAGCTGCCGCGCCAGGCCGAACGCCGAGATGCCGTAGATGATGCCGAAGTTGATGGTCTTGGCGCGCCTGCGGACCAGGCCGTCCATCTTCTCCATCGGCACGCCGAACACCTCCGACGCGGTGCGGGCATGGATGTCCTGGCCCTTGGCGAACGCGTCCTTCAGCGCCGGGATGTCCGCCACGTGCGCCATCAGCCTGAGCTCGACCTGCGAATAGTCCGCCGACACCAGCACGTGCCCGGGGGCGGCGACGAAGGCGCGGCGGATTCGACCGCCTTCCTCGGTGCGGATCGGGATGTTCTGCAGGTTGGGCTCGTTGGACGACAGCCGGCCGGTCGCGGTGATCGCCATCTGGAACGAGGTGTGCACCCGGTCGGTCTCGGGGTTGATCTCCTCCACCAGGGCGTCGGCATAGGTGCTCTTGAGCTTGGACAGCTGTCGCCATTCCAGGATCCGCGCCGGCAGCTCGTGCCCCTGCTCGGCCAGGGCTTGCAGCACGAAGGAGTCCGTGCCCCAGGCGCCGGTCTTCATCCGCTTGCCGCCGGGCAGCGACATCTCGTCGAACAGCACCTCGCCCAGCTGCTTCGCCGAGCCGAGGTTGAAGGAGCGCCCGGCCAGCGCGTGGATCTCGGTCTCCATCACCGCCATGCGGGCGGCGAAGTCCTTGGACATGCGCTCGAGCTCGGGCCTGTCCACCGAGATCCCCGCCCGCTCCATCGCCGCCAGCACTCGCACCAGCGGCCGTTCCAGCTGCTCGTACAGCGCCAGCGACCGGCTGGTGCGCAGCTGCGGGTGCAGCACGTGCCACAGCCGCAGCGTGACGTCGGCGTCCTCGGCGGCATACTCGGTGGCGCGCGGCAGGGGCACGCGGTTGAACGGGATGCGGGCGCGTCCGGTGCCGGTGACCTGGTCGTAGGTGATGGGGGTGTGGCCGAGGTGGCGCGCGGCCAGCTCGTCCATGCCGTGGCCGTGCAGGCCGGCATCCTGCGCGTAGGAGATCAGCATGGTGTCGTCGATCGGCGCGATCGGGCCGTGGAGGATGCCGCGCCCGGCGCGCTCCAGCACGCCCAGGTCGAACTTGGCGTTCTGGAACACCTTGAGCACGCCGGGATCGGCCAGCAGCGGCGCCATGATCTCCAGCGCCGCGGCAGCCTCGAGCTGCGGCCCGACCGGATGCTCCAGGTCGCCCTCGTGCAGCAGGGGCACGTAGCAGGCGCGGCCGGGAGCGGTCGCCAGGGAGAAGCCGACCATGTTGGCGCGCAGCGGGTCGAGCCCGTCGGTCTCGGTGTCCACCCCGCAGACGCCGGCGCGTGTGGCCTCCGCCACCCATCCGGCCAGCACCGACGCCTCGGTGACGCAGGCGTAGCCGCCGAACGGCGCGTCGTGCCCGGGCATCCGGTCCGGAACCGGCTCGGCCGATCCGCCCGTTGCTGGTGGCGGCTCCGGCGCCTCCATGGACAGGCGCTG
>CAXUDP010000045.1:25111-27611 GCA_964249735.1 uncultured Acetobacteraceae bacterium
CGGCCGATCCGCCCGTTGCTGGTGGCGGCTCCGGCGCCTCCATGGACAGGCGCTGTGCCACGGAGCGGAAGCCCATGGCGCCGAGCCACACGCCGAGCCGGGCCTGGTCGGGCACCGTGAAGCCGAGCTGCTCGATCGGCAGCGGCAGCGGCGCGTCGTGGCGCAGGATCACCAGCTCGCGCGACATGCGGGCCGCCGCCTCGTGCGCCTCGAGCGCGTCGCGTCGCTTGGACGGCTTCATCCCGCCTGCCTTCAGCGCGCGGTAGATGCCGTCGAGGTCGCCGTATTCCGCAACCAGCCCGGAGGCGATCTTCGGCCCGATCCCCGGCACGCCCGGCACGTTGTCGACGCTGTCGCCCATCAGCGCCTGCACCTCGATCACCTTGTCGGGGCCGACGCCGAAGCGCTCGCGCACCTCCGCCTCGCCGATCGGCTTCTGCTTGATCGGGTCCAGCATGTCGATGCCGGGCCGGATCAGCTGCATCAGGTCCTTGTCGGACGAGACCACGGTGCAGCGGCCGCCGCCGGCGGCGACGGTACAGGCGTAGGCTGCGATCAGATCGTCCGCTTCCCAGCCGGCCAGCTCGATCGCCGGCACGCCGAAGGCGGCGGTGGCGTCCCGCACCAGCGCGAACTGCGGCACCAGCTCGGGTGGCGGCTCGGGACGCTGCGCCTTGTACTGGGGGTACATCTCGTTGCGGAAGGTGAGGCGGCCGGCATCGAAGATCACCGCCAGGTGGGTGCCGACATGGGTTTGCAGAAAGCGGGCCAGCATGTTGGTGAAGCCGAACACGGCGTTCACCGGCGTGCCGTCGCGCCGGGTCATCGGCGGCAGGGCGTGGAAGGCGCGGAAGATGAAGCCGGAGCCGTCGACCAGCACCAAGTGGACGTCGGCGTATCGCGCGGGATCATCGACACCGTGGTCCGGCGCGATGTCGCCCGGCTCCGCGAGCGGCAGGTCCAGGAGGTCGTCTGGCGGGGTCAATGGGAGTCGTCGCCGTCGCCGGTGCCTGGCGCCAGCACGTAGACACGCGAGCACCACGGGCAATAGGTCTGTTGCTCGACGATGCGCAGCCAGACCCGGGGATGGCCGAACGGACCGTCGCCGCCGTCGCAGCTGACCACCCGGCTGGTGACGGTGAGGGTCTCGATCGCCTCCGGCCCGAGCTGCGGTGTGGGTGTGGATGCGCCGAACGGCATTCTGTCGCCTTGCATGTGGCCGGGATGGAAGCGGGATGATACGCAGGACCGTCCCGGTATGGAACCTCCGCCCCATTTCCAAGACACCGACCGCTCCGGGCTTCCCCGTCGCACGGCGCCTGCTCGGCTTGGCAGGGGCCGCCCTGCTGCTGTCTGGCTGCATGGCGATGCCGGTGCACCCGCCGCCTGTCCCCGCGGATGCGGCGCGGCACGCCGCCGACCATCGCCTGGTGCCGGCCGACCTCCGCTTCGCCCTGTCGGACGGCGCGGTGCTGCCGGCGCGGGTGTGGCGGGCGCAGGGCGCGGAACGCGCGGTGATCCTGGCGCTGCACGGCTTCAACGACAGCCGTGACGCGTGGGAGCTGCCGGCCCCGGTGCTGGCGGCACGCGGCATCACCGTCTATGCCCCCGACCAGCGCGGCTTCGGGGAGGCGCCGATGCGCGGGCGCTGGGCCGGCACCGACCGCATGGTGCAGGACGCGGCGGAGCTGGTCCGGCAGGTGGCAGCGCGTGAGCCGGGCGTGCCCCTGTTCCTGATGGGGGAAAGCATGGGCGGCGCGGTCCTGATGTGCCTGGCCGCCCGTCCCGACGCGCCACCGGTCGCCGGCACGGTCCTGCTGGCGCCGGCGGTGTGGAGCCGGAAGGAGATGAGCCCGCTGCTGACGGCGTCGCTGTGGACTGCGGCGGCGCTGCTGCCCGACTGGGAGCTGACCGGCAACGAGCTGCCGCTGCACATCGTCGCGACCGACAACCGCGACGCGCTGTACCGCCTCGCCTATGACCCGCTGACCCTGCGCACGACCCGCGTCGCCAGCCTGCGCGGGCTGGTGGACCTGATGGGCCGGGCGCAGGACGCGGTTCCCCGGATGCGCGGCCCGGTGCTGATCGCCTATGGCGGCCGTGACCAGCTGGTGCCGGCCGAGGCGACCGCCACCGCGTGGGCGCACCTGCCGGACGGCGTGCGGCGCAGCTTCTACCCGGCCGGCTACCACCTGCTGACGCGCGACCGCGACCGCGTGTCGGTGACCGACGACATCGCCTCCTGGATCCTGACCCCGGACCTGCCGCTGCCGTCGGGCGGCGAGATCGCGGCGGCGGGCTGGATGGCGGACGGGGGATGGAACGGCGCCGTCCCGGTCTGGCTCCCGTCCGGACTGGATGGGCTGGCCGACGGATCGTCCGAGCCCTGATCCTGTCGGAGGGGCACTGGCAATCCCCGGCGCTTCGGGCTATGCAGCCCGGACCGGACCCGTAGCTCAGCTGGATAGAGCGTCGCCCTCCGAAGGCGAAGGTCGCACGT
>CAXUDP010000046.1:0-27314 GCA_964249735.1 uncultured Acetobacteraceae bacterium
GTATGTCGAGACCGGCGACCCGGTCGGCAGCCGCACCCTGTCGCGCCGCCTGCCGGTGCCGCTGTCTCCGGCGACCATACGCAACGTGATGGCCGACCTGACCGAGGCCGGGCTGCTGTTCGCACCGCATTCCTCCGCGGGGAGGATGCCGACCGAGAAGGGCCTGCGCCTGTTCGTGGACGGGCTGCTGCAGTTCGGCAGCCTGTCGGAGGACGAGCGCGAGACCATCGTGCGCACCCTGGAGACCCGCGGCCGCTCGCTGCAGGACACGCTGGCGGACGCGTCGGCGATGCTGTCCGGCCTGTCCGCAGCCGCCGGGCTGGTGCTGGCGCCGAAGGGCGACGGGCAGATCAAGCACATCGAGTTCGTGGCGCTGGGTTCCGGCCGGGCGCTGGTGATCCTGGTCGGCACCGACGGGCAGGTCGAGAACCGGGTGATCGAGACGCCGCCCGGCCTGCCGCCGTCGGCGCTGGTGGAAGCGGGCAACTACCTCAACGGGCGCCTGCGCGGCCTGTCGCTGGCCGAGCTGCGCCGGCACGTGGACGAGGAGCGGGCGGCGAACCGCACCGAGCTCGACCAGCTCGCCGCCGGCGTGGTGGAGTCCGGGCTGGCGATCTGGGGCGGCGAGGGCAGGGGCGGCTCGCTGTTCCTGCGCGGCCAGTCGCGCCTGCTGTCCGATGTGACGCAGATCGAGCGGCTGTCCACGATCCAGATGCTGTTCGACCGGCTGGAGTCGCAGGAAACCATGCTGCAGCTGCTGGATCTCGCGGAGCAGAGCGACGGGGTGCGCATCTTCATCGGCGCCGAGAGCGGGCTGTTCGGCGCGTCTGGGGTGTCGATGGTGGTGGCGCCGGCGCGCAACGAGGCTAACCGCATCGTCGGCGCGATCGGCGTGATCGGCCCGCAACGGATCAACTATGGTCGGATCATCCCGGTGGTGGACTACACGGCACGGGTGATCGGGCGGCTGCTCGGTTGATCGACGAGCGGACATCGCTTGACGCTCACAGCTCGAGCAGATAGCTAGCTATCTAGCCAGAGAGGTGAGAGACATGCAGAGCGTAGGGGTCTTCGACGCGAAGAACCGACTGACGGCGCTTCTCGACGAGGTCGAAGCGGGGCGCGAGGTCGTCATCACCCGGCGTGGCAAACCGGTCGCGCGCCTGGTGCCGGCCGACACCGGTTTCGACCGCGTCAAGGCACGTCGCGCAGCGGCCGGGCTCCGCCTGGCCAGCAGGGAGCAGACGTTGGGCGGCATCTCCATCCGGGAACTGGTGGACGAAGGCCGCCGGTGAGCTTCGTGCTCGACAACTCGGTGGCGCTCGCCTGGTGCTTCAGGGACGAGCAGAACCCGGCGATCATGGCGCTGCTGGACCGCGTCGCCAGCGAAGGAGCGATGGTGCCCCAGCTCTGGCCGGTGGAGGCGCTGAACGGGCTGCTGGTGGCAGAACGCCGCGGCCGGATCACCACGGTGATGCGCGAGCGCCTGGCGGGCTTTCTGCAGGACCTCCCGATTGCCCTCGACGACGAGATGACGAGTCGCATCTGGATCGATGTCGCCAGGCTGGCCGCGCGTCATCGGCTGACCGCCTACGATGGTGTCTATCTGGAACTGGCGCTGCGCCTGCGGCTGCCTCTCGCCACAGGCGATAAGGCGCTGGCCGCCGCTGCGGCCGAAGCCGGTCTGGACCTGCTTCCGGTCACCTGATCCGGTGCCGACTCTCGGTATAGACAGGACGTGGCGTCAGCCGTTGTCCTCGAAGCCTGGATACAGCGTCATGCCGCCATCGACGTAGAGTGTGGCGCCGGTGATGTAGTCGGCCATGTCGGAGACGAGGAACACGGCGGCGTTGGCGATGTCCACGGCCGCACCAATCCGCTTGTAGGGGATCAGCTCCAGCAGCTTCTCGCCGGGCGCGCCCTGCGTTTCCTCGCGGTTGATGTTGGTGGCGATGGCGCCGGGCGAGATCGCGTTCACCCGGATCTTGCGGGGCCCGACCTCCTGCGCCAGCGTGCGCATCAGCATGGCGATGCCGCCCTTGGAGGCTGCATAGTTCACGTGGCCGGCCCACGGGATCACGTCGTGCACCGAGCTCATGTGCAGGATCTTGCCGGCCGCACGCGACACGCCGCGGTCGCCCTGGGCGCCGAACTGCCGGATCGCGGCGCGCGCGGTCAGGAACTGGCCGGTCAGGTTGACGTCGATCACCCGCCTCCAGTCGGCGAGGCTCATCTCGGCCGAGGGCGCGTCCTTCTGCATGCCCGAGTTGGCCACCACGATGTCCACCCCGCCGAAACGGGCCACCGATTCGGCGAACAGGTGCCCGACCGCGTCCTCGTCCGACACGTCGGCCCCGACCGCGATCGCCTGGCCGCCGGATGCCACGATCTCGGCCACCAGGGCGTCCGCAGGCTCGGCGTGGCTGTTGTAGTTCACCACCACCGCCGCCCCGGCCTCCGCCAGCCCGCGGGCCACGGCATGGCCGATGCCGGAGCTGGCCCCGGTGACGATCGCGACCTGCCGGTCGAGGCGGCAATCCATGAACCCGACACTCCTGATCGATGGCGGGAAGGGGAACGCGCACGGCTGGCGCCGGTTTATCGCCCGGTCCGCTCCGGCTCGGATGGCGGGCACAGCCAGGGGAGCGGGTATCATGGCCGACGCCGACGCGACGCAATCGGGCAGCTTCACCCTGGGCGGCGACCTTGCTGTCACCCGGCTCGGCTTCGGAGCGATGCGGATCACCGGATCCGGGATCTGGGGGCCACCCGCCGACCTCGATGCCGCCCGGGCGACGCTGCGCCGGGCGGTCGAGCTCGGCATCGACTTCATCGACACCGCAGACAGCTACGGGCCGTTCGTCAGCGAGGACCTGATCGCCGAGGTGCTCAAGCCCTACAAGGGGCTGGTGATCGCCACCAAGGGCGGATTGACCCGGCACGGCCCCAACGTGTGGCGCCCGGTCGGCCGGCCGGAATACCTGCGGCAATGCGTGCTGATGAGCCTGCGCCGGCTCGGGATCGAGCGGATCGACCTGTGGCAGCTGCACCGGGTCGACCCGCTGGTGCCGGCCGAGGAGCAGTTCGGCGAGATCGCCCGGATGCAGGGGGAGGGGCTGATCCGGCACGTCGGCCTGAGCGAGGTGGACGTGCCGACGATCGATGCGGCCGGCCGGCACTTCCCGGTGGTCAGCGTGCAGAACCGGTTCAACTTGGTGGACCGCAAGAGTGAGGACGTGCTGGAGCATTGCGCCGCGCACGGCATCGGCTTCATCCCGTGGGCGCCGCTGGCCGGCGGCAGCCTGGCGCGGGAGCACTCGGCGCTGACCGAGATCGCGGGGCGGCATGGGGCCTCGCCGGGGCAGGTGGCGCTGGCCTGGATGCTGCGACGCTCGCCCGCCATGCTGCCGATCCCCGGCACCGGCAGCCCGTCGCACCTGGAGGAGAACGTGGCGGGTGCCGCACTGGCGCTGGATGATGCGGAGGCATCGGCGCTGGACGCGCAGGGCCGGGCGGCCTGGCAGGCCGGATGATCCGGGACGGTACCGCCCCGGGCTTTCTCCGGCCGCCCGGCGCGAAGGGGCGACGGACGCACGCGCCGGTGGTAAGGAACCGGGCATGAACGGCCCCACCGACCGCCCGTCCGGATCCCGCCTGACGGCGGGACGACCTCTGGTCGCGAGCGAGACCACCCTCCGCCCCGGCCCGGCTGCCGGCCCCGGCCGGTCCGGACCGGGCCGCTTCGGCCCGCGCGGCCCCGGTCCGGGCCGGCCACGCTTCCGCGTCGTGCGTACCCTGGCCGGCGCCCTGCTGGCGGTGGCGCTGCTGCTCGGCGGCACCGCGGCCCTGGTGGTATGGCGCAAGTACGAGACGCTCACCGCCGACCTGCCGACGGTGGGGGTGCTGCGCACCTACCAGCCGCCGGTGATGAGCCGGATCTATGCCGGCGACGGCCGGGTGATCGCAGAGCTCGCCGCAGAGCGCCGGCTGTTCGTTCCCTACAGCGCGATCCCGGACAAGGTGAAGGCGGCGTTCCTGTCGGCCGAGGACCAGAACTTCTACACCCATGGCGGCGTCGACCCGCTGGCGATCCTGCGCGCCGCCGTCACCGACCTGGAAACCTTCCACAAGCGCCGCCCGATCGGCGCCTCCACCATCACTCAGCAGGTGGCGCGCATCATGCTGCTGGGCTCCAACGCCCGCACCTTCGACCGCAAGGCCAAGGAAGCGATCCTGGCGATACGCATCGAGCAGACCCTGAGCAAGGAGCGGATCCTCGAGATCTACCTGAACGAGATCTACCTCGGCTCCGGCGCCTACGGCATCACCGCCGCCGCCCAGACCTATTTCGACAAGCCGCTCGACCAGCTCGACGCGGCGCAGGCCGCCTTTCTCGGCGCGCTGCCGAAATCGCCCACCAACTACAATCCCTACCGCTATCCTGACGCGGCGAAGGGCCGACGCGACTGGGTGCTGGACCGCATGGCCGACACCCACGCCATCACCGAGGCGGAGGCGCAGGCGGCCAGGGCGGAGCCGCTGGTGCCGACCGCCTTCACCCGTCCCGGCCCCGTTCCGGGATCAGAATGGTTCTCCGAGGAGGTGCGCCGTCAGCTGATCGACCGCTACGGCCAGAACCAGACCATGCAGGGCGGGCTGGTGGTGCAGACCAGCCTCGATCCGCACCTGCAGGACGAGGCGACGCGCGACCTGCGCGACGGGCTGATGCGCTACGACCGCGCGCATGGCGGCTGGCGCGGCGCGGTCGCGCATCTGGACGGCGTCGGCAACCTTCGCCGCAGCCGTCCGGCGCGGGGCGCCCAGGCTGCGCCCGCCACCAGCTGGCAGGCGGCGCTGGCCGCGGTTCCCCGTCCCGCCGGCATGCTGCCGGACTGGCGCCTCGCGGTAGTGCTGTCGCCGGCGCTCGGCACGATCGGCTGGCTCGACGACGCGGCCCCCGGCGGCCTCGGCACGCCGCACGACGCAGTGCTGAGGAACGAGGACCTGTCCTGGGTCCATACCTATCGCGCGCTGCACGCCGGCGACGTGCTGATGGTGCAGCCCGACCGCGATGCCGACGGCCATGCCGGCGGGCCGGTGTTCCTGCGCCAGATCCCGCAGGTCGAAGGCGCGCTGGTCAGCCTGGACCCCAACACCGGCCGGGTGATGGCCCTGGTGGGCGGGTGGAGCTTTGAGAACAGCCAGTTCAACCGCGCCACCCAGGCGCTGCGACAGCCGGGCTCCTCGTTCAAGCCGATCGTGTATCTCGCCGGCATGATGCAGGGCATCTCGCCCAGCCAGAAGTTCGAGGATGAGCCGTATTCCAACGGCTCGTGGCATCCCAACAACTATGAGAAGACCTTCAACGGCCCGACCACGCTGCACGACGCGCTGCGCAAGTCGCTCAACCTGGTGACCATCCGGCTGGCGGCGCATATCGGCATGAGCAGCGTCGCCAAGCTGGCGATCGACCTGCACGAGGTCGACGCCATGCCCAAGGTGCTGCCGGCGGTGCTGGGCGCGGTGGAGACCACCGTGCTGCGCGAAGCGGGCGCCTATGCCTCGATCGAGGCTGGCGGCAAGGAGGTGTTGCCCAGCCTGATCGACGACGTGCAGGACCGCGACGGCCACGTGATCTGGCGCGCGGCGGGCCTGGGCGTGCAGGCAGGCTCAGACCCGAACCAGCCGCCCACGCTGACCGACACACGCCGGCAGGTTGCCGACCCTGCTTCCGCCTTCCAGGTGGTGCAGATGATGAAGGCGGTACTGCAGCCCGGCGGCACCGGCAAGCAGGCCGGTGCCGGGATCGACTTCCCCGTCGCCGGCAAGACCGGCACCAGCCAGGACTTCCACGACGCCTGGTTCGCCGGCTTCTCGCCCAGCCTGCTGACGGTGGTGTGGGTGGGATACGACAACCCGCAGACCCTGGGCGAGAAGGAGGATGGCGACACCGTTGCCGGCCCGATATGGAACCGCTTCATGAAGGCGGCGCTGGCCGACCGCCCGAAGGTCGAGTTCCGGGTGCCGGACGGGGTGGCGGTGGTGCGCTACGGCGAGGCGGTCGACGCCTTCAAGCCGGGCCAGGAGCCGGGCATCAGCCACAACCTCAACCCGGCGCGCGAGAACCAGGTGTTGAGTGCCGCCGACACCGGAGCCGAGAACCTGCCCGATGCCGAGTCCGAGATGGGCAGCGGGAATGCCGACGCGCCCGGGTCGAGCACTTCGGTGGACGCGGCGGGTCCGGGCATCGCCGCAGCAGGGGCTGTCGGTGGCCATGCCAACGCCCTGGCCGCGGCGCCGCCGCCCAAGCCCGCCGGGGGTGACATCGGCATGGGCGGATTGTATTGACCGGGCCCGCCCTAGTCGGGATGACCAGCAGCCATGTCCGCCGAGACCGAAGCCCTCAACGAGCAGATCAAGCAGTCGGTGGCGCTGCTGAGGAGGCATCTTTGACTGGGATGTCGCACAGGGCCGTCTCGCCGAGCTGAACGCCCAGGTCGAGGATCCGGGCCTCTGGAACGACGCCACCGCGGCGCAGAAGCTCATGCGCGAGCGCACCGCGCTGTCCGGCCAGGTCGAGGGCGTGCAGCGCCTGGAGGCCGAGGTGCGCGACGCCATGGAGCTGGCCGAGCTGGCGGAGGCCGAGGGCGACGCCGCCATGGTCGCCGACGCGGTGGGCAGCCTCAAGGCGCTGGCGGCGGAAGCCAAGCGGCGCGAGATCGAGAGCCTGCTGTCGGGCGAGGCCGACGGCAACGACGCCTATCTCGAGGTCAACGCCGGTGCCGGCGGCACCGAGGCGCAGGACTGGGCCGAGATGCTGCTGCGCATGTACACCCGCTGGGCCGAGCAGCACGGCCACACCGTCACCCTGATGGAAGCCTCCGAGGGCGAGCAGGCCGGGCTCAAGTCGGCGACGCTGCAGGTGTCCGGCCCCAACGCCTATGGCTGGCTCAAGACCGAGGCAGGCGTGCACCGGCTGGTGCGGATCAGCCCGTTCGACTCCGCGGCACGCCGGCAGACCTCGTTCGCCAGCGTCTGGGTGTATCCCGTGGTGGACGACAGCATCGAGATCGAGATCAACGACGCCGACCTGAAGGTGGACACGTTCCGCGCTTCCGGCGCCGGCGGCCAGCACGTCAACAAGACCGAGTCCGCGATCCGCATCACCCACGTGCCCAGCGGGATCATCGTCGCCTGCCAGACCGACCGCTCGCAGCACCGCAACCGCGCCACGGCGATGAACATGCTGAAGGCGCGCCTGTACGAGGCGGAGCTGCAGAAGCGGGAAGCGGCGGCGGCGATCACCGAGGCCGGCAAGACCGACATCGGCTGGGGCCACCAGATCCGCTCCTACGTGCTGGCCCCCTACCAGCTGGTGAAGGACCTGCGCACCGGCGTCGAGAAGGGCAACCCCGACGCGGTACTGGACGGCAACCTCGACGAGTTCATGGCGGCCTCGCTCGCCTCACGCGTCGGCGCCACGCGCAGCGAGGCCAGCGCGTCGGCGCAGTGATGGTCGCAAACCTGTCCTGATCCCCGACTGATCGGCCAGCGGCCCCACGTCGCACCACCTGCACGACGTGTAAATTTTGACACGGGATGCGGATCCCTGGTGCCTAGTTCCTAGGCATATGATCCTCAGTTTGTCGCTCCTGCGGTGGTGCCGTTGTGGAAATATGCTGCTGCGGACAATCTAGATCGCAACTGGCGGTGCCTGGTCAGATCTTCGGCAAATGCTTCCAGGAACGCCTTTGGCGAATGGCTGGATAACGTTCTTGACATGACAGCGGCGAAAACCTTTCTGTGTCGCACAAAGATCCGCCGCCGGTGGCTGCTGACCGCCCCTCGGAGGCGGATCGGCTCGACACGCGCTGGAACGTCAGCAGGTAACGGTTCCCTCCATCGGGAACGCTAGGAGTTTGCGGAATGGACTACGCGCAACAGCAGCGAAGCCCGATGCGCCACGTCGTCGGCCTCGGCATCGTCATCCTGCTGCACGTGCTGCTGATCTATGCGCTGCTGAACGGGCTCGGCCGCGCCGTGATCGACGTGATCAAGCCGCCGATCACCACCAAGATCGTCAAGGAGGTGCCGCCCCCGCCGCCACCCCCGCCGCCGCCGCCGCCGCCGGTGCTGACCTCGCCGCCGCCGCCGTACATCCCGCCGCCGCTGATCCAGATCGAGCAGCCGCCGCCGCCGCATGCGATCCGCACCGTGACCCGCACCCCGCCGCCAACGGTGAACCCGGCGCCGTTCACCGCCGCACCCCCGGCGCCGCCCGGACCCAAGGTGCCGGACCGCTCCGCCGGCGTGCGTCCGCTGAACAACGTCAAGCCGGAATTCCCTTCGGACATGCAGGAGGCCGGGCGCTCGGGTAACGTCACCATGGCCTGCGACATCAGCGCCTCCGGCACGACCAGCAACTGCCAGGTGGTCAACGTCGTGGGCGGCCAGTCCTTCGCCCGCAGCGCCCTGGAATATGTCCGCGCCGCCCGCTTCTCGCCCGCCATCCACGCCGGCGTGCCGGTTCCGCAGGCACACCACGTGTGGAACATCGCCTTCCAGATGACCGACTCGGACGAATAGGTCCGACTACCGCTTCCGACCAGAACACACGCCGATCCAGGGCCGCTCATCGCCTGCCGGCCGTTATCAAAGGACCTCGTGATGACCAGACTGCACCGCCTCCCCATCCTTGCGACCCCGGCCCTGGCGATGGCACTGGGCCTGGCCGTCCCGGCCTTCGCCCAGACCGCGCCCGCCGCGGCCCCGGCACCCGCTGCGGCTCCCGCCCCTGCCGCGCCGGTCCCGAACACCCAGAACGGAGTGCCGGACGCTTCGGCACCTGCGGCCTCGGCCGTCGCCCCCGGCACTCCCGCTTCCGGAACGGCCGCAGCCGGTGCGCCCGCAGCGGGAGCTCCCGATGCGACGGCTCCCGGTGCGACGGCTCCCGGCGCGGCGCCGGCGGTGTCGCCGACCGCTCCGGGCGCCCCTGGCTCGCCGGCTCCCGCAGGCGCCACCGCCAGCGGCGCCCCGGCCACGGCACCCGCCCCGGACGCCGCGACGCCCACCACGGAGGTGGCCAACCCGTACGGCCTGAACGCGCTGTGGAAGGGCGGCGACTTCATCTCGCGCGGCGTGCTGATCATCCTGGTGATCATGTCGCTCGGCACCTGGTACATCATGATCACCAAGTACTTCGAGCAGGCGCGCCTGTTCTCGGCCAGCCGCACCGCGGCCAAGGAGTTCTGGACCAAGCCGACCGTCGCCGACGGCGCCAAGTCGCTGAAGACCTCGTCGCCGTTCCGCTACATCGCCGACACCGGCCTCGCCGCCACCGAGCACCACGAGGGCACGCTGACCCAGAGCATCGACCTGAACGAGTGGGTCACCATGTCGATCCAGCGCTCGGTCGAGACCATCCAGTCGCGCCTGCAGGGCGGGCTCGCGTTCCTCGCCACCGTGGGTTCCACCGCGCCGTTCGTCGGCCTGTTCGGCACCGTCTGGGGCATCTACCACGCGCTGACCGCGATCGGCATCGCCGGACAGGCCTCGATCGACAAGGTCGCCGGCCCGGTCGGCGAGGCGCTGATCATGACCGCGATCGGCCTGGCCACCGCGGTGCCGGCGGTGCTCGGCTACAACTGGCTGGTCCGTCGCAACAAGGGCGCGGTGGAGCGGGTGCGCAACTTCTCGTCCGACCTGCATTCGATCCTGCTGGGCGGCGTGCGTGTCGGTACCCAGACCCTGCCCACCGCCACCAACGCGCCGATGGCCTCGACCGCCGGCGTGACGCGGGTCGCCTGATCCATGAGCATGAATGTCGGGTCCGAGGGCGACGAGGACGAGGTCGTCTCGGCCATCAACACCACGCCGCTGGTCGACGTGATGCTGGTGCTGCTGATCATCTTCCTGATCACCATCCCGGTGGTCACCCACACGGTGAAGGTGAACCTGCCCAAGGACGCCAACCAGGAAGCCCAGACCAAGCCGCAGAACGTCACCATCGCGGTGAACGAGGCCGGCCAGATCTTCTGGGAAACGACCCCGGTCAAGGACACCCACGACCTGCTCGCCCGCCTGGAAGCGGTAGCGGTGAAGCAGCCGCAGCCGGAGGTGCAGATCCGCGGCGACGGCCAGTCGCGCTACGAGAGCGTCGGCAAGGTGGTGTTCGCCTGCCAGCAGGCGGGCATCTCCAAGGTCGGCTTCATCACCCAGCCGCCGCCGCACGGCGGCTGATCCGAGCCTGGCGCGGGCCGGGGATCATCCCCCGGCCCGCACCCTTCTCCGCCACCCTGCCGCATCCCTCGTCCCGGCCGGCACGCGCGCAACCAGGAACCCACTGCCATGTCCATGAACGTCGGCAACGAGAGCTCTTCCGGCGGCGATCCCGAGGTGATGGTCGACGTCAACACCACGCCGCTGATCGACGTGATGCTGGTGCTGCTGATCATGCTGATCATCACCATCCCGATCCAGACCCACGCGACCAAGCTCGACCTGCCGCAGGGCAACCCGCCGCCGCCGCCGACGCCGCCCACGGTGGTGACGATCGACGTCGACTTCGACGGCACCATCTCGTGGAACGGCGAGGCCATCCCCGACGAGCCCTCGTTGTTGTCGCATTTCGCCACCGCGGCGGCGCTGCCGGACCAGCCGGAAATCCACCTGCGGCCGAACAAGCTCGCGAACTACAAGTACGTCGCGCACGTCCTGGCCGACGCGCAGCGCCTGGGCATGACCAAGCTCGGCATCGTCGGCAACGAACAGTTCATGGGCCAATAAGAAAACGAAATGACACGCACATGAAGCCTCGCCTCCTCCACGCCGTCCTGTCCGGCTCAATTCTCGCCGGCGCCGTGCTGGCGCCCGACCTGGCCCGGGCCGATCCGCTGCGCCCGCAGGTCGGCAAGCCGCTGCAGGCCGCCCAGGTGGCGCTGCGCAAGCGCGACTTCGCCGGCGCCATGCGCGACGTGAACGCCGCCGACGCGGTGCGCGACAAGACGCCCGACGAGAGCTACGTGATCGCGCAGATGCGCGCCGCGGTGGCGCAATCCTCCGGCGACTTGGCGGCGTCGGTCAGCGCCGACGACGTGCTGATCGCCAGCCCGCGCACGTCGGGTGCGGAGAAGACCAGGCTGCTGATGGCGGAAGCGGGCCTGGCCTATACCGCACACGACTACGGCCGCACCGTCACGGCTCTGGAGCGCTACTTCAAGGCCGGCGGCAACGACCCGCAGATGCACACCCTGCTGATCCAGTCCTACTATCTGCTGAAGGACTATCCGCACGCGGCGCAGGCGCAGGCGCGCCAGATCGCGATGGAGGAGCGGGCGGGCCAGAAGCCGACCGAGAACCAGCTGCAGCTGCTGGCCGCCGTGCAGCAGCAGTCGCGCGACCTGAACGGCTTCAACGCCACCATGGTCAAGCTGGTGCAGTACTATCCCAAGCCCGACTACTGGGCGAACCTGATGCAGGGCTTGCGCACCAATCCCAACGTTCCGGAGCGCCTGCAATTCGACGTCGACCGGATCCGGCTCGCGGTGGGGCTGCTGACCTCGACTGCCGACTTCATGGACATGGCCGAGCTCGCGGTGCAACAGGGCGTGCCGATGCAGGCGCAGAAGGTGATGGCGGCGGGCTATGCCAGCGGCGCGCTCGGGCGCGACGCCGGAGCGCCGCGCGAGGCACGGCTCCGGGCGCTGATCGACCAGACCGCGGCGGCAAAGAAGGCGAGCCTCGCCTCCGACGAGGCCGCTGCCAGGGCGGCGCCGGACGGCAACGCGCTGGTCGCGGTCGGCACCAATGCCGTCGACGCCGGCCAGGCGCCGCAGGGGTTGGCGCTGATGCAGGCCGGCATCGCCAAGGGCGGCCTGGTCTCGGTCGACGACGCCAGGCTGCATCTCGGCTTGGCGCAGATGGATGCCGGCATGAAGCCCGACGCGATCCGCACGCTCGGCACCGTCGGCGGCACCGACGGCGCCGCCGACATGGCGCATCTGTGGATCCTTCAGATCGGCAAGCGCTAGGCGTCGTCCGACCGGACAAGGGGCTGGAGCGTGATCCGCAAGCATTCGTGGACGGATCACGCTCTTGCCTGCACGGCCATCTTCCGCTGCCGAACGCCGCGCTACAACGCGCGGTGACATCGTGGGCGCCTGACGACCGCGTGGCTTCCCCGTAGACGGCGACGCGGTCCTGCCTCTGTCTAGGGCCGATTCAGAACGATGAATTTCGTGGCAGACGCAGGAGTTTCCTGCACGCCTCTCAAGCAGGGCGATGGGATTGTAACAACAGCGTGTTGTATGCGCTACAGTCCGACCGCGAATAGGTCTTTGTGGCAAAGTTTCGGCCACAATCGATCCACAATCCATCAAGTTTCTCGTAGGACGGATCCAGCAGATCGTTCTCCGGGAGACTTAAGGCATTGCGGACTTCCAACCTGTTCACGCGTAAGCACACGCTCCTGGGTGCGACCGCCATTGTTCTGACCCTGTCCAGCGTCGCGGCCCGCGCGCAGCTGCCGGCCCAGAGCGCGCCGTCCGGGATCCCGGCCAACACTGCCGACCAAGCGCCGCCGACGCAGAGCGGCAACGTTCCGGGCAACAGCGAAAGCGTCACCGTCCGGGCGCAGAAGCGCCTGTTGCGTGAGAAGGATGCGCCAAGCGCCGTCACCGAGCTCGGCACGGCGGCCATCTCCCAGGTCGGCGTGCAGGGCAGCGTGTCGACGCTGTTGCGCCAAGCGCCGTCGGTCAACGTCTACCAGCAGGGAATCGGCGACAACGAGCCGGTGCTCACCATCCGCGGCATCCGCGGCATCGAGGTGGCGAGCACCCTCGACGGCGTACCAACCCAGGACCTGCTGAGCGGTGGTTCGGGTTCGTTCCTGACCGATATCGTCGGCTCGCACTTCAACCTGGACCAGATCAGCGGCGTGTCGATCTATCCCGGCGTCGCCTTCCCCGATCACAGCACCTTTGGCACCATCGGTGGCACGGTCGCCTACACAAGTCTGCGGCCGGAGAACAAGGCGGGCGCCGACCTGTTCGGCTCCGTCGGTTCGTTCGGAACCTACAATGAAGGCTTCGACGTCAACACCGGTCGCCTCGACGGTCCGCTTGGCACCGGCGTCGACGCGCCCAAGGCGATGATCAAGTACTCCAACCTACAGACGTCGGGCTACATCGACTACACCCCGGCGCGCTACAACAACATGGAGTTCGCCTTCGACAAGCCCTACAACCAGGGCCAGTCGCTGTTCCAGCTGACCACGATCTACAACACCGCCAACGCGCTGATCACGCCGGAGCCGGTGCCGCTGCCCTACCTTCAGCAGAACGGCTACTTCAGCAACTATAATCCCAGCCAGGAGTTCTTCCGGCAGGACAACGACTACTTTACCCTGATCCTGAAGAACGACACCTACATCAACGATTATCTCAACGTCGGCCTGACCGGGTTCTACCTGTATTCTGACAGCTACACCCAGGACTACGCCAACCCTACTTTGTTCGCGCCGAACGGTGGCCCCGGCTCGGCTTCCGTAGGGGGCGCCAACCCGTTCATCCAGACGCCCGCCGGCTTCGGCGAGCAGGGCGACTACGGGTTCGGCAACTTCTTCTACGAGCCGACCGCCTATCCGTATCAGCCAAACATGACGGCAAACTGCCCGGCAAGCGTGATCTCCAGCTTCGCCGCGGCCGGACAAGCCAATCCTTGCGGCACCAATTCTGAATACATCAGGCAGCACAACGACACCTATGGCATCCAGCCGCGCATCAGCATCACGCCGCCGCAGATCTTCGGCATCGACAACACGATCCACATCGGCGGCCTGATCGCCAAGGAGACCGATAACAATCCACAGGAATTCCTCGGCACGGCTTCGGAGTTCGCGCACACCCCGCAGAATCAAGTGTCGGGCTATGACGGCGGCGGGCAGCGGACGATCTACCAGGGCTACGCCCAGGACAAGATCGACCTCCTGCACAACACCCTGCACATCACGCCGGGCGTGACGTTGCAGACCAGCGACACCAGCGAGGAGGGGACCTACACCCTGGATGCGGCACCAAGTGCCGCGACGCAGCAGACCGCGTACTACCAGGAGTTTGGCGACGCCTACGGTCCTTACAAGGTGCACAAATGGGACCGCACGTGGCTGCCGTTCCTCAACATCGACTACGACCTGGACCGGATCCTGCCCGCTGCGCGAGGCGTGTCGCTTTATGCAAGCTACGGCACGTCCTCGCTGTTCGCGCCGGTTCAGGACTACGTGCCGAACTCCGTTCCGGGAGCCGGTCCGCCGAACCCATCGATCGTGCACCTGTACGAGTTTGGCGTGAAGTATAACCGCAACAACCTCAGCCTCAACCTTGACTACTTCTATCAGCACGTCGAGCGCGATTTCGGCTTCTTCCAGTATCAGTCTGGTCCCTTCCTCGGTCAGCAGATCTTCACCAACGCCGGGCAGCGCGAGTTCAAAGGCTTCGAGGCCTCGGCTATCTACCAGATCACCCCGCGCTGGCAGCTGTTCGGCAACGTGTCCTACACGTTGGCGAAGTACCTCGCGACCTCGCTCGCTTCAGTCACGGTGCAGGAGGACCAGTTCGGCCTAGCAATTCGCGGGGACCGCATCTCCGGCATTCCCGACTGGCTGTCGACCTTCGGCGTCGACTACGACCATCACAGCTTGTTCCTGCCGAGGGACGAGCTGAACGTCCGCTTCGAAGGCCAATACACAGGGCACCAGTACACCACTATCGACGGGAACGGCTTCGTCAACCTTGGTCCGATCCCAGGTGTTCCCGGCACATTTGGCAGCTACCCCTACTACAACTCGACGGTAGGCCAGACCTTCACCAACCAGAACGGCGGCGGCATCTCACCCTTCGCGGTCTTCAACCTCGACCTGAGCTACAAGATGCCGATCCGGGCTGCCGGTCCGCTGAAGTCGCTGGACTTTGATTTGAACGTGCTGAACATCTTCAACCAGGGCTACTTCCAGTATTTCTACAACCAAGTAAGCCCCGCCTCCTGCGGCAACTTCAAGAGCGGGCCGTTCAAGGGACAGGCGATTACCAACTACGGCTGCAGTCCGGCCTTCAACGACGGCCTGCCGGGCGAGCCCGCCTCCATCACCTTCACGGTGCGCGCCCACTTCTGACGCGACGATCCTGGGGATCTGCCACAATGCAGATCCCCCTGTCTTCCGGCCGGCGATGAAGATCGTCGGCGCCGCTGCCGTGATCCTGCTGATTGCGGCATTCGCGTTTGCGCCACGCCGCGACGTCCTTACGATGATCGATATTGCCGCACCGCCTATGCGCGTATGGGCCGTGTTGGCCGACACCGCAGCCTACCCGCAATGGAGTCCGCACATGCGGCTGGTCGGCCGTCTGGTGGCCGGCAACGTAATCGAGCACGTCGAGATTGATGGCAACGACCGCATCGTCTTCTGGCCCCGGCTGCTGGTGGTGCGGCCGGATCGCGAGTTGCGCTGGCTGGGGCAGATCATGCTGCCGGGCGTGCTCGACGCCGAGCACTTCTTCCTGCTTCAACCGGCCGGAAGCGGCACCCTGGTGAGCCAGGGCGAGCACCTCCGCGGCGTCGCCTTGTGGTTCTTCGACACCAGCGGGCTGCGCTCGCGGTTCGACGAGATGAACGTGGCCTTGAAGATCCGGGCCGAACGGCCACCTGCCGCCGCCGCGGGTCGCTGACGCCGCCTGGGTCGGATGCCGATCCGCCGCCCCGGCCTCACCGCATGCTGAGCTGGCGCGGCGTCTGCGTCGTGTTGAGCCAGATCCCGTGCGGGCTGCGACCGGTCGGCAGGTAGGTGACCGCTGCGGTCGCCGGGTCGATGATCGCCACCTTCTGCCGCCACCGCAGCGTCGCCCACAGCTTGCCGTCGGGGGCGATGACGATGTCGTCCGGGCCGCCCGGGATGTGGAAGCTCTTGAGGATCGCCAGGCTGTCCCAGTCCAGCTGCTGGATGGTGCCGGACACGCGGCAGGTCACGTAGAGCAGGCGCCGGCTCGGCGAGACGAACAGGTTGTGCGGTCCCGGCGCCATCTCGATCCTGCGGTCGACATGCCCGTCGGCCGGATCGACCTCGGCGACATAGGTGGCGCCCATCAGCCCGACCAGCAGCTTGTTATTGTGCCACAGCACGCCGGCCGGGGTCTTGCCGACGGGGGTGTCCCACAGCACTCGGCCGCTCGCGGTGTCGATCGCGATGAGGTGGCCGGTGTCCTGCAGGCTCACGAACACCGTCGCGGAATCGGGCGAATAGTTGATGTGGCTCGGCATGGAGCGGGCCGGGATGCGGTGCACCAGCGCCAGCGTCGCGGCGTCGTAGATGTCGACCTGGTCGCGCGCCAGCCCGGCCACGGTGAGCAGCCGGCCGTTCGGGCTGTACTGCAGCTGGTACGGGTCGCTCATCGGCACCCGTCGCTGCATCAGCCCGGTCTGCGCGTCGAGAAAGAACGCGGCGTTGCCGGCGGTGTCGCCGACCACCAGCGACTTCCCGTCCGGCGTGGTCGCCATGTGGTGCGGCTCGCGCAGCACCGGCAGGCGGCGGATCTCGCGCAGGGTCGTGGTGTCGAACTCGCTGATCGAGGCGTCGGCGGAGTTCAGCACGAAGGCGATCCCGTCCGCGCGCGCCGGCGCTCCGGACGCCGCCGCGACCGGCAGGCACAGCAGCGCCAGCACGGCGCGTAGGGAGTTCCTGCTCATGTGCCGCACCAGCCTGTCCGCCCAAACCATTGCTGCGGGCCGGAATCTCGCCCCCGCCCGCCAGCGATGGATGGCCAGACCCAGGCCCCGCCTGTCAATCGGAAACTCCTCGCCCTCGCCGGTCCGGACGCCGCCCCTTGCCTCGCGCGGCGGTCTTGCCACATGTGACGGACCAGGGACCCGGACGGCCTTGCCCTTTCCATGCCGCCGGACCACCACCCGCGTTCGCACCGGAAGCAGGATCGCCGCCATGTTCATCGAGACCGAGGACACCCCGAACCCCGCGACGCTGAAGTTCCTGCCCGGGCGGCCGGTGATGGCCGAGGGCACCGCCGACTTCACCTCGGTCGAGACCGCCGGCCGCTCGCCGCTGGCAACCGCGTTGTTCGCGCAGGACGGGGTGTCGCGCGTGTTCCTGGGCGGTGACTTCATCGCCGTCACCAAGTCCGACGACGTGTCCTGGAGCGCGCTCAAGCCGCTGGTGCTGTCGGTGGTGGTCGACCAGTTCGTGTCCGGACGCCCGGTGATCGAGGGCCAGGCTGACGAGGCGGACGAGGACGTGCTGCCCGAGGACCGGGAGATCGTCGACCAGATCAAGGAGCTGCTCGACACCCGGGTGCGTCCGGCGGTGGCCGGCGACGGCGGCGACATCGTGTTCCGCGGCTATCGCGACGGCATCGTGCGGCTGCACATGCAGGGCGCCTGCTCCGGCTGCCCGTCCTCGCGCGCGACCCTGAAGCACGGGGTGGAGAACATGCTGCGCCATTACGTGCCAGAGGTGCAGTCGGTGGAGCAGGTCGAGGCCTAGCGGGCAGGGAGTTCCCGGACCGGACGAGGCCAGCACCTCCATGCCGCTCGACGACCCGTCGCTCGACGCGCTGTTCCGAACCGCACGCACCCCCGCCGCCTGGACCGCGGCGCCGGTGCCCGAGGACACGCTGCACGCGCTCTACGACCTGGTGAAGCTGGCACCCACCTCCGGCAACTGCTCGCCCGGCCGCTTCGTGTTCCTGACCACGCGCGACAGCCGCGAGCGCCTGCGTCCGGCGCTGTCCGCCGGCAACGTCGAGGCGACGATGGAGGCGGCGGTCACGGTGATCGTGGCGCAGGACCCGCTGTTCTTCGAGCAGCTGCCGCGTTTGTATCCGTCGCAGGACGCGCGCTCGTGGTTCGCCGCCGACTTCGCCCTGTCGGAGGAGACCGCGTTCCGCAACGCGTCCCTGCAGGGCGGCTACCTGATCCTGGCCGCACGCGCGCTGGGTCTCGACGTGTGGCCGATGTCGGGCTTCGACAACCAGCTGGTGGACGACATCTTCCTGGCCGGCAGCGGCTGGCGTTCCAACTTCCTGGTCAATCTCGGCTACGCGTCGGGTGCCTCCGAACAGCCGCGCGCGCCACGCCTGACCTTCGACGAGGCCTGCATGCTGCTGTGACGCGGATCCTGGCCCTCAACGGGGCGTCCGCCGCCGCCGGGATCGGGTTCGGGCTGCTCGTGCTGGACGACGGGGCGCTGCACCCCCGTTCCGAGGGCACGCTGCCGGGCCGCGACGGCGCCGCCCTGCCGCTGTTGTTGCAGGAGCGGCTCGGCGCGTTGTCCTGGCTGGCGGCGAGCCTGGACCTCGTCGCGGTCGTGGTCGGCCCCGGCAGTTTCACCGGGTTGCGGGCAACGCTGGCACTGGCGCACGGGCTGGCGCTGGGTGGCGGGGCGGAGGTGGTCGGCGTCACGATGGGGGAGGCGCTGGCACCGGAGCTTCGTGCGGTCGCTGGCGACGATCCGTTCTGGTGCGTCAGCCAGGCGCGGCGCGGCCGCGTATTCATCGAGCGCCCGGACCGCGGCCTGCCGGTGCAGGCTGCAATGCTGGACGCGCTGCCGGTGCCGCAGCGGCTGGTGCTGCTCGGCGGCGACGCGTCGGACTTGGTGGCGGACGCGCTCGGTGACGCAGCGCGCCGGTCCGGCTTGTCCGCTCCGTCCGCCGCCGCAGTGGCGCGCGCCGCGCTGTCGCGACGCGAGGGCTCGCTGCCGCCGCTCCCGGTGCAGCCGCTCTATGTCGATCCGCCCGAAGCCAGGCTGCCGGAGCTCAAGGCCGGCATCAGGCAGCCGTGTTAGCCGAGGCTTGTGCAACACCGGCGATCGCCGCTTCCACCCTTTTGACCTTTCCGGAGTTTCCGAGGACCGCGTCGCTGTTCACGATGCGTGAGTCGGCGGTGCCGCCATGGAGGAGACTGCCGGGCCGATGACGCGGCTGCCCGCCCGACGCCGCGGGTCGCTGTCGGCCGCACCTCGAACCCCGTCCAGGCCCATGACATCCAGGGCCTCGGGCGGTCGTCGTGAATGATCGAGGGTCGGCGCGCGAGTGCTTCCGGCCGATCGAGGCCGCAAGGCCGACGCCATCCGGCGTGCGCAGCGGATCGACCTGGGCCGTGCATCACCGCATCGAGCGGGTCCCTGGATCGACGTCGTCCACGCAGGCCGGCCGGGAGAATTAGCGATACCTCAACCTGTTGCAGCGATGGTGGGTGGTCCAATCTGCGAGGCCGGCATGCCGCGACGACGTTGGCAGCTCTACCGGGAGCCGGGGCCGCCTCACAGGCTGCGCGCGGCAATCCTGCTTGTCGCCGTGTTCACCGTTCTCATGCTCGTCACGCGCCTCGCCTGCATCGACTCCCGGAACAGCACCGTCTTCTGGCCGGCCAATGGCGTCCTGGTCGTCGCACTGCTGTCGCTTCCGCGGCGGTTCTCCGCGCCCGTTCTCGCCGCCTGCCTGTTCCTGAACCTCGTCGTCAACGTGTTCTCCAACTACAGCGCGCTCGACGACGTCCTGTACTCGTTCCTCAACCTCGTCGTCAGCCTGACCGCAGCGCTGCTCACCCGCAACTGCTGCGGCGCCAGGATCGACCTTTCGCGCTTCCGTCGCCTGATCGCGTTCGGCGTCATCGCCTTCCTGTCGGCCGGCCTGGAGGCGACCCTGGGCGAGCTGATCGACCCGGGAGGAACCACCAAGGCGGCAGCCTTGAACGACGGGCTGCAGTGGACCCTCTGCGACGGCTTCGGACTGCTCATCGCGACGCCGGCGATCCTGCTCTGCATCGTCGGCACCGATGCCGCCTATCCGTGCGACGCCGGGCGTTCCGAACGCTGGCTCCTCCTCGCTGCGGCCGCCTGCCTCACCGCGGTCTCGTTCTCCGTGACGCGCTCGCCCACTTTCATGCTGATCTATCCGCTTCTGATCCTGACGGCTTTCCGGGCCGGGCCGCGCTGGGTCCTGGCCTCGATCCTGATCACCTCGCTGATCTCGGCAGCGCTGACCGCCCACGGCTACGGGCCGCTCGCCCTGCTGTCGTCGCGCAGCTTCCTGCTCGGCCAGGGCATGGTCCAGCCGTTCCTCATCTCGATCTTCCTGTGCGCCGTGCCCGCCAACAGCGCGCTGGGCGAGAAGAGCCGGGCCGTCCGTCGCGTGCTGCAGATGAAGGAGGCGGTCGAGCACGCCGCGACGCATGACTCCCTGACCACCCTGGTCAATCGCGACCTGTTCCGTCGCCGGCTGGACAACCTGCTCCGGGGCGGCACCGCCTTCGCCGTGCTCTATATCGATCTGGACCGGTTCAAGCTGGTCAACGACACGATGGGACACAACGCCGGCGACCAGCTGCTTCGCATCTTCAGCACGCGCATGCTGGCGCTGGTCGATCGCGACGTGACGGTCGCACGGTTCGGCGGCGACGAGTTCGCGATGCTGGTGCCCTGCCATCCGGATCGGGCCGACGTCGCGAAGATCTGCCGCGACGTCCTGGAGGTGGCGCGCACCCCGTTCCCGCTTTCGGTCGGCCCGGCTCACGTCGGCGCCAGCATCGGCCTGGCGATCGGGCCGAACGGCACCTCCGATCCGAGCGAGCTGATGCGGCGCGCCGACATCGCCCTCTATGCCGCCAAGGCGGGCGGACGCGACGGGTATCGCGTCTTCTGCGACGAGCTCGACCAGGTCTCCCGTGACCGCGTGCAGCTCAAGGCCGACCTCAAGACGGCGCTCGGGAGCGCAGACCAGCTGAGGCTTGCCTATCAGGTCAAGGTCGGAGCCGACGACGTGGTGAGGGGAGTCGAGGCCCTGCTGCGCTGGTACCATCCGACGCGGGGCCTGATGTCGACGCAGGACACCATCGTGCTCGCCGAGGAGACAGGGTTGATCGTCCCGCTGGGCACGTGGGTCCTGCGCGAGGCGCTCGGTTTCGCCGCGCGCTGGCCGACGCTCACCGTCGCGATCAACGTGTCCCCGGTGCAGCTCCGTCATCCGGGCTTTGTCGACGGGGTGCTGGAGCTTCTCCAGGCCTCGCCCGTCGGTCATGGCAGGATCGAGCTGGAGATCACCGAGACCGCGCTCATGGACGACGTCGACGGCATCGCCGGCAGGTTGTCCGCCTTACGGGCAGGCGGCCTGCGCATCGCCCTGGACGATTTCGGCACCGGCTTCTCCTCGCTCCGTCATCTGCATTGCTGCGGGGTGGACCGCGTCAAGATCGACTGCTCCTTCGTCAAGGCGCTCGGCCACAGCGACAAGGCCGCCGCCATCGTCAGGGCCGTCATCCAGCTCGGACACGCCATGGGGTTGCAGGTGACCGCCGAAGGCGTCGAGACCGACGGGCAGCGCTCGTTCCTGATCGCGGCTGACGTCGACGAGCTGCAGGGCTACCTGTTCGCGCAGCCGGTCGACGAGGCTTCCCTCGTCACCACCGACGGCAGGTGTCGCTCGCCGGCCCAGGCTGCAGGTGCCGACGGAACCGCGCGAACAACGGGTCGCCGGGTAGGACCCTGGCATGCGGAACCGCCCGCCCTGCTCGGGCTACCTTCTGCTCCGGCCATGCTCGCAAGCGGGTTCGGGTAGGCTGCCCACCACGGCAGCCTCGGAGCCGTCCAGCTCGTTGCAGCTCATCGACGACAGCCGGTCATGCGTCCAGGCCCTGCGGCCAAGGGCCGGTCAAGCTGTTGATGGATTGCTGCTGTCGTGATCCGCTGCGGCGGTCGAGGAAACCGGCATGAGCGTGTCGGAAAGGCCGGACGATGGAGCGTAAGCCATGCGCCTGCCGAGAAAGCGCGCCGGTTGCGCCTCGTGTCGACGAGCGCCGGGTCATCCTGCACGGGTTGCGCCCGGTTCGCCGACGGGGAAACCGTTCGTGATGACCTGGGCCAGCCATCACGACCTTCGGTCGTCCCGGACGATCGGGCGTGCAGGGCTCCAGGCACGAGCTGTCCGGGGGTCCGGCGGCGGGAACCTTCCTGGGCGGGCTCGGCATCCACGGCAGCCACGTCAAGGCTCGGTGCGCCATCGCCGGGTCGGACCACGTAGCTGTCCTGTCGGCAAGCGGTTTCTGCGACCTGGCTCAGGGACCGTGCCTCGACATATCCGGTCCCGACATGAACCTTCGTCCGGGACAAGGACCTGCGCGCCCAGGCTTCACGGGCAGCCGGGCACGGCATTCGCATGATCCTGACCGGCACCGACGCCGCCAGCCTGCTGGCGGCGTTGCACGCCGGCTGTTTCCCCGACCATGCGCGCTGGGACCAGCCGGCGATGGCCGCCCTGCTGGCGATGCCCGGCTGCTTTGCGGTGGCGGACCCGGACGGGCTCGCCCTGGCCCGTGTGGCGGCGGACGAAGCCGAGCTGCTGACGGTCGGCGTGCTGCCGCGGGCGCGGCGTCGCGGCGTCGGCCATGCGTTGCTGCAGGCGGCGAGCGGGGAGGCCGCCCGCCGCGGCGCCAGGAAGCTGTTCCTGGAGGTGGCGGAGGGCAACGCGCCGGCGCGGGCGCTGTATGCGCAGGCCGGCCTGGTCGAGGTCGGGCGCCGCCGCCGCTATTATCCCGACGGCAACGACGCGCTGGTGCTCGCCCTGACGCTCAGCGCCGCCTGATCTCCAGCACGACGCTGCCGTCCGCCATCGGCCGTGTCGCCAGCAGCGCGTGGCCCAGCGAGACCACGTTGCCCGACACGTTGCGCAACGGCTCGTCGCCGCGCAGACGGACGTCCAGCCGCTGCCCGGGCGACAGCCGGTCCAGCGCCAGCCGGGTGCGCACGAAGGTCATCGGGCAGAGCTCGCCGGTGATGTCCAGGTGCTGAGTCGAAGGTCCGTCGGTCATGGTGTTCCATCCGTGGCCGGTCCGCAGGCCGTTGCAGACCCGTGTCCGCCTTTTCTATAGATGAGGCAACGATGCGCCGGGATCACGACATGGCTGACCACGCGGACGGAACGGACATGCTGGAGCTCACGGCGCAGATCGTCTCGGCGCACGTGTCCAACAACCCGGTGGAGCCCGACGCGCTGCCGGTCCTGATCGGCGAGGTGTTCCGCGCGCTGGCCGACCTGGCCCAGGGCAGGGCGGCGCCGGTGCCGGCCGACAAGCCGCTTCCGGCGGTGGCGATCAGGCGATCGGTGTTCCCGGACTACATCGTCTGCCTGGAGGACGGGAAGAAGCTGAAGATGCTGAAGCGACACCTGAAGACCGCCTACGACATGACCCCGGACGCCTACCGCGAGCGCTGGGGCCTGCCCGCGGACTATCCGATGGTGGCGCCGAACTACGCCAGCCACCGGTCTGACCTGGCCAAGAAGATCGGCCTGGGGCGCAAGCCGCAGGACGAGGCCTGAGCGTTGTGTCTGCGCTGCAACAGCGGTGCGGCGGCGATTGGACAATTCGGCCCCGGATCGGCTACGCCGCCTGAGATGGCCACGGCGGGTGGAGCGATGGAATCGCGCATAGAGCGCTTATGCATCGACCGCGGGCTCAAGATGACGGGGCAGCGCCGGGTGATCGCCCGGGTGCTGTCCGAGGCCGACGACCATCCCGACGTCGAGGAGCTGTACAGGCGGGCCACCGGCCTGGATAGTCGGATCTCGGTGGCCACCGTCTACCGCACCGTCCGGCTGCTGGAGGAGAAGGGCATCCTCGAGCGGCGCGACTTCGGCGGCGGCCGCGCCCGCTACGAGGCCACCGAGCACGGCCACCACTACCACCTGATCGATATCGACACCGGCCGGGTGATCGAGTTCGAGGATGCGGAGCACGAGCAGCTGATGCGCCAGATCGCGAACCGGCTCGGTTTCGAGCTCGTGTCGCACCGGATGGAACTGTTCGCACGCAAGCGGCCTCAGGGCGCGGGCCAGGGAGCAGGTCAGGGCGTAAGCCCGGCCGGAACCGCCATCGAGCGGCCCGTGGGAAAGGACCGTTGACCATCGGGAGGGCGATCACGGCGCCCCTGCTGCCGGCGGCAGGTACCGTGACCGGCTTCGGCGAGCTGCGCGCCGGCCACCTCGGCGTGCGCATCGCCGCCACCGAGGCCGAGCGCGACGCCGCACAGGCGCTGCGCTACCGCATCTTCTACGGGGAGCTGGGCGCCACCCCGGACGACCGCGCGTGCCGGCTGCAGCGCGACGTGGACATGTTCGACGACGTCGCCGACCACCTGCTGGTGATCGACCACGCGGTCAGCTCCGGCGCGAAGGGCATCATCGGCACCTACCGGCTGGTGCAGAACGAGGCGGCGGCCCGCCTCGGCCGCTTCTACACCTCCGACGAGTACGACATCAGCACCATCACCGACTTTCCCGGGCGCCTGCTCGAGCTCGGCCGCTCCTGCATCGATCGCGGCTATCGCGGCCGGGCAGCGATGCAGCTGCTGTGGCGCGGCATCGCCGCCTATGTGTTCCTGCACCGGATCGACGTGATGTTCGGCTGTGCCAGCCTGCCCGGCACCGAACCGGACCGTCTCGATGCCGAGCTCACCTATCTGTACCACAACCATCTGGCGCCGCCGGCACTCCGGCTGCGCGCGGTGCCCGGCCGCTATGTCGAGATGCGCCGGATCGACCCGGCCTCGTTCGACCACCGCCGCGTACAGCAGGCGCTGCCGCCGTTGATCAAGGGCTACCTCCGGCTCGGCGGCTTCATCGGCGACGGCGCGGTGGTGGACCGGCAGTTCAACACCACCGACGTCGCGGTCGTGGTCAAGACCGACCTGATCACCGACAAGTACTACCGCCACTACGAGCGGCAGCTGCGTGAAGCCATCTACTGACGGGTCTGCCGCCACGCCAGGTCGGAGCGGGTTGATCCGGAGCGGGTTGATGCGGCGCTGGAACCGGCTGCCGCCCGATGGGCGCGCCGTGCTGTTGGGCCTGGCTTCCGCCCTGGCGCTGCCGCCGGTGCACCTCGTGCCGGTGCTGCTTCTGACGGTGCCGGCCCTGCTCGGCCTGGTGGGCGACGCGCGAAGCTGGCCGCGTGCGCTGCGCCATGGCTTCGTGTTCGGCATGGGGCTGCACACTGCCGGGCTGTACTGGCTGACCGATGCGGTGCTGGTGCGCGCCGACGAGCTGTGGTGGGCGGTGCCGCTCGCAGCGCCTGGTGGCGCGATCCCGCTGTCCTGCTTCACGGCGCTCGCCTGCGCGCTGGCGCGCCTGGCACCCGCAGGCTGGCGGCGGGTGACGCTGTTCGCAGCCCTATGGACCCTGTCCGACCTCGTCCGCGAGTTCGTGTTCTCGGGCTTCCCATGGAACCTGTGGGGCAGCGTGTGGGAGTTCCCGGGCCGTGCCGGCGACGTGATGATCCAGCCGGCGGCCTGGATCTCGGTGCACGGCCTGACCCTGCTCACGCTGCTCCTGGCCGGTCTGCCGCTGCTGGGACGTCGCGGCCTGGGCATCGGCGTCGTCCTGCTCGCCGCCTGGATCGGCGCCGGCGCGGCACGTCTGGCCCTGCTGCCGCACCCGGGGCCGGTCGGGCCGCTGGTGGTGCTGGTGCAGGGCAACGTGTCGGAGGAGGAAAAGCAGGGCGGCGAGGAGGCGAGGGCGATCTTCCGCAACTACCTTGATCTGACTCGGAGCGGCGTCGCGGAAGCGGCGGCCGAGCGGGCGCGACATGGTGATGCGCGGCGGCCGATCGTGTTCGCCTGGCCGGAAAGCGCGTTCCCGGGCCTGCTGGACCGCGAGCCGGTGGCGCGCGCGGTGCTGATGAGCGCCGTGCCGGACGCGTCGGCAGGACTTATCGGCAGCGTCCGCTTCGACGGGGACGGCCATCCGCGCAACAGCCTGGTCGTGGTGCTGCCGGACGCGAGGATCGCCGGCTACTACGACAAGGCCCACCTGGTGCCGTTCGGCGAGTACCAGCCGCCGTTCCTGCCGCTCCAGGTGGTGCCGGGCGGCGGCTTCGCCGCAGGCCCGGGCCTGCGCACCCTGCATCTGCCCGGCCTGGCGCCCTTCGGGCCGCTGATCTGCTACGAGGTGATCTTCCCTGGCCGGGTGGTGCGTCGCGGCGACCGGCCATCCTGGCTGCTGAACATCACCAACGATGCCTGGTACGGCAACACGGCAGGGCCTCGCCAGCACCTCGACACCGCCCGGATGCGCGCGGTCGAGGAGGGTCTGCCGCTGGCGCGTGCCGCCAACACCGGCATCTCGGCCGCCTTCGACGCGTCGGGACATGCGCTTGGACGACTCGGCTGGGGAGTCGCCGGAACGCTGGTGGTGGCGCTTCCGGGTCCGCTGCCGCCAACCATTTTTGCGCGGGTCGGCCTGCTGATCCCGGTGCTGCTCTGCAGCCTTTTCGCCGCGATTGCGTTGTTTTCATGGCAAAAACGCGCGTAAATTTTGGGATGGGGCCAGATAAGCTGGCGTTTTTCAACTTCACAGGGCAGAACAGACCATACAGCCGGCGGTTGACAATTAAGGGTTGTGCCCGTAAAAATTTTACATCGAAAAAGAGAATGTGTTGATGGTGAAGCAAGCCTCCGCCAAAAGGCTGGACGGAAACGACGAGATGAAGATGTCCGCCGATGCCGCACCGGTCGAACGGGAGTCGCGGCCGAGCCCGATCGACGTTCATGTCGGTGGCCGGATCCGACTGCGTCGCACCTTGCTGCAGATGTCGCAGGAACGGCTTGGCGACGCACTCGGACTGACCTTCCAGCAGGTGCAGAAATACGAGCGCGGCGCCAACCGTGTCGGTGCGTCGCGCCTGTTTGACCTGTCCCGCGTGCTCGACGTGCCGGTGAGCTTCTTCTTTGATGACATGCCCACCTCATACGGCACCGGTGGTGGCACGCGGATGCCGATGCCGCAGGCCGGCGGCTTCGCGGAAGCGCAGGAAGGGTTCGGCGCGCCGGACGATCTGTTCAGCCGTCGCGAGACCGTCGAGCTGGTTCGCGCCTACTACAAGATCAGCGAACAGCCGGTGCGCAAGCGGGTCCTCGACCTGATCAAGTCGATGGGCCCGGAGCGCATCGCAGGCTGACCCGGCGCTCCCGCGGGCTCACTCCCGCCGCAGCACCTGGTCGACCACGAAGCTCGACAGCCGCCCGGCGACGAAGTCGCGTTTGAGGGCGGTTTCGTCATACTCGTCGCGTACCCAGTCCAGGAACGGCAGGCGCCCTTCCGCTTGCGAGCGGTAACGGAGAAAGAATGCGTCCAGGATGCCGGTGCGCGAGCGCCGGAAGTGGCCGTAGCGCCATGACAGCTGGCGCAGCGCCTCCGTTGCCGTGCCGCCCTCAAACAGCACCGCCAGTCCCGAGGCAAGCCCAGCCCGGTCTGCGCCGGACTTGCAGT